>JAGQQW010000509.1 GCA_020426005.1 Planctomycetota bacterium
GTGGAAGAACTCTTGCGCTACTGGCTCGGAGCACACGGCTTCGGACCCTACATCGCGATGCTGCGTGGAAAGGGGAACTGAATGGCTGACATGCGCGCATCCGAGATCGTGCTCGGCCCCTTGATCGACAAGAACCCGATCGCCGTGCAGGTGCTCGGGATCTGCTCGGCGTTGGCCGTGACGACGAAGCTGGAAACGGCCGTCGCGATGACCATCTCGGTCACCTTCGTGCTCGTCTTCTCCAACATGGCCGTCAGCCTGATTCGCAAGGTTATCCCCAACAGCATCCGCATCATCGTGCAGATGACGATCATCGCTTCGCTCGTGATCCTGGTCGATCAGATTCTCGCGGCCTACGCCTTCGACATCAGCCGCGAGATGACGGTGTTCGTCAGTTTGATCGTCACCAACTGCATCGTGATGGGGCGTGCCGAGGGCTTTGCCATGCAGCACTCGGTCGGACTCAGTGCGCTGGACGGACTCGGAAACGGGGCCGGCTACGGGTTGATCCTCTTGACCGTGGCCTTCTTTCGCGAACTCTTCGGGTCGGGGGCGATCTACGGGATGACGGTGATGGAGCCGACGACCCAGGGCGGCTGGTACCAGGCTAACGGCTTGATGCTGATCGCACCCAGTGCGTTCTT
>JAGQQW010000510.1 GCA_020426005.1 Planctomycetota bacterium
CATCAAAGTGGCTCCACTTGCCCGCGAAGCCGCGTGAGCCCTGATAGTAACCGTTGTCCCCCACGAAGATAATAACCGTGTTATCGTCGAAACCCTTTCGTGCCACCTCGTTCAAGACACGGCCGATGTTGCGGTCGAGGCCCGTGATCATGCGGAAGTAGGCCTTTGAGTTGTGCTGATACTTCTCGGGCGTATCCCATCGCCAGAACCAGCGGTCGCGATGCATGCTGTGTTGCAGAAACGACGGGAGCGTTCGCCAGTGTTCGGTTTCGACAAGCGGCGGCGGGATTGTCATGTTTTCGTAGAACCCGGCCTCGCTTGGCGGCCACGGATAGTGATTCTCCTTGTCGCTGTCCTCCGCATGGGCCGCATTGAAGCTCACCGAGAGGCAGAACGGCTTTGAACCATCACACTCACGTATGAAGTCGATTGCACTGTCGCCAATAATGTCCGTGAGATGACGCATCGTGCCATCCGGTTGCTTTTTGAAGTAGGGATTGCGGTTAAGAGGCTCGAACACGTCGAACATCTGTCTCTCCGCCCCCTTGGGGACCTGGACGCCGAACTTCCCCACAAATCCCGTGCGAAATCCGGCCTCCCGCAACCGGACCGGGTAACTCTGCTGGATGATGTCCTCCGCGATT
>JAGQQW010000511.1 GCA_020426005.1 Planctomycetota bacterium
CGCGTGCGACGCCGTCGTCACGCTGACGTGGAACGACAACCTCGAACCCGATCTCGTCGGTTACAACGTCTATCGCTCGACAACGTCGACGGGCCCCTACGCGCAGCTCAACGTTGCGACAGTTCCCACGTCGATGTTCGACGACATGACAGTCAGCAACGGCGTCACCTATTACTACGTCGTCACGGCTGTAAACGCGTCGGCGCAGGAGTCGGCCAACAGCGTCGAAGTCTCCGCAACGCCCCAATCGGGGAACATGGGCGGCGGCGACGTGGGTCCGCCGTGGATCAACGAGTTCCACTACGACAACGCCGGCGGCGACACCGGGGAGAGGTTCGAGATCGCGGGGCCGGCCGGCACCGACCTCTCGGGTTGGAGCGTCGTCGGCTACAACGGGAGCAACCAGCTCGCCTACCAGACCGTCGCCCTGGCCGGGGTCCTCGCGGATCAGAGCGGCGGGTTCGGGACGAGGTCGTTCGCGTTCTCCGGCATGCAGAACGGTTCACCGGACGGGCTGGCCCTGATCGACGGGTTCGGCGCGGTGGTCGAGTTCCTGAGCTACGAGGGCACCATGATCGCGTCGGGCGGCGCGGCGAACGGGCTCACGTCCACGGACATGGGGGTGAGCGAGACCACCAGCACGC
>JAGQQW010000512.1 GCA_020426005.1 Planctomycetota bacterium
CGCGGCCGAGGCCACTGTTCCCAAGCTCTGCCTTTTAAGGTATGTTGCGGTGGCAATGAAAAAGGCCAAGAAAACAAAGCCTTCGCCTGAATCCGAAGGCAAATACACACTCAAGCACCGCGTCCGCGTCGTCACAGCCGCGTCCCTCTTTGACGGGCACGACGCCGCCGTCAACATCATGCGCCGCATCCTGCAGTCCACCGGCGCAGAAGTAATACACCTTGGCCACAATCGATCCGTCGGAGACATTGTTCGAACTGCGGTGCAGGAAGACGCTCAAGCCATCGCCCTTAGCAGCTATCAGGGCGGGCACAACGAATACTTCCGCTACATGATAGACCTCTTGAAACCAACTCCACACATTCAGGTTTTTGGAGGTGGTGGAGGCACCATCACTCCGGACGAAATTAAGGAGCTGGAGGCGTATGGCGTCACCCGAATCTACTCGCCCGAAGACAGAAGAAAAATGGGCCTCCAGGGTCTCATTAACGATATTCTGCAGCGCTGTGATCACCCGGTGCTCGAACACGTGGACTGGAAAGCCCTGCAGAAGTTTCGAACTGATCCCTACGCCCTCGCTCAAGCGATAACGTGCTTGGAAATGGGCGAAGAAGGCTTTCAGACAGACTACAAGGCACACCTT
>JAGQQW010000513.1 GCA_020426005.1 Planctomycetota bacterium
TACGTCGTGGGGACGTCCCGCTTCATGTGAGCCAAAGTCCGCATGCCGAACAGGCCGTCTCGTGGTCCCGGAGGAAAAGCGCTGCGACGGGACGTGTCAGCTGGTGGGGCGGGGCGCACTGGCTGTCGGATACCTGTGGTGGATGAAGGCCCCGGCTCACAATTCAAGGAGCCGCTAGTGGATGGATCGCGAGTCATCAGTCGCCTCCGTGGTTGGACGATTGTGCGTGCTGCTTTGAATTGCCCGGATTGGCGAATCGATCCCTCGCTTACGCTTCGGGTTTCCTTGATGAGATGCGCCGGATTGGCGAATCGATCCCTCGCTTACGCTTCGGGTTTTCTTGGTTTAGCTACCGGCTTCGCCCGGATGTTCGGAATTTGTCGAGCTGGGCCTTGAGCCGCGCGGCGATGTCAGGGTGTTCTTCAATGAGATTGTGCTGCTCGCCCGGATCTTGGTCCAACCGGTATAGCTGCCCGCGCTGGTCGGAGACGGGCGAGCCGGTGGCATACTGTTTAAGCGGCTCGCGGTCGTAATTGTTTCCGCCGGAGCCCGGGTGGTCGAGGAACTTCCACGGGCCTTGGCGAATCGCCAACGCCAAACTGATCGTTTGATGAATGGTGTACTCGCGTTGATGTCTTTCAG
>JAGQQW010000514.1 GCA_020426005.1 Planctomycetota bacterium
TCGAGTGGCTGCGCGGCGAGGACTCGGCGCTGCCGGCGGCGGAGCAGGATCTCCGTGAGCTGGCCGATGCCCCCGAGACCGAGCACCAGCTGCGCTGCGAAGCCATCACCACGCTCGGCCTGGTTCGTCCGCTGGCCGAAGAATCGCGCGACGTGCTTCGCGATCTCGCCGAGGACTCCGACAAGGCGATCGCGGTGCGCGCCAGGGCAGCGCTGCGGCAACACGACGACCGGGGTCGCTGAACGACCGCCGCACGGCCTTGCTCGCCGCCCGATCTACTTCTTCACCGGCAACCTGTCGGCGAACTTCGCCGGGTCCGCCTCGAACTTCGCCTTGCACTTGCCGCAGCAGAAGGCGACCACGCGCCCGTCGTGCACGACCGTCTGCGCCGGATCGACCGCTTCGCCCGACACCGGGCACTTGTCGTTGATCGGCTTCGCCGCGGCCTCGGCGCCCGGCGCCGGTGGCAGCTTGTCGGCGAACGCCGCGGGGTCCGCTTCGAACTTCGCCTTGCACTTGTCACAGCAGAACGCGACCACGCGACCTTCGTGCTCGACGGTCTTGCTGCGATCGATCGGCTCGCCCGACACCGGGCACTTGTCGTTGACCGGCGCACCACGGCGTTCGCGTTCGTCGATCTC
>JAGQQW010000515.1 GCA_020426005.1 Planctomycetota bacterium
CGCGCTCGGCGATGTCCCAACGCGCCTGCCCCAGCCGGACCCGTTCTTTCAATGACGGCGGCGAGCGGAACCACGGCATCAGGCGCGTGTGCATCTCGTCGAGGCCGTGGTCGGTGATCGAGTTGCCGTTGGCGCTGCTGATGATGGAGAAGTGCCCGATGCCCATGCCCAGCGTGCGCACCGCGACGGCGTCGATCTCCTTCTCGTTGCCCAGGCCGGCCTCCCGGCACAGGATCGCGCACTGCACGAGCCCTTCGAAGATCGGATCGACCGCGAACGCGTAGGAGCTGCGCACCTGGATCGGCGCCTTGCCGATCGCTTCGTAGAAGTCCATCAGGAACGCCGTCAGCGCCGGATCGGTCTTCTCGCCCGGCACGAGCTCCACGATGGGGTTGCGCTCGGCGGGGAAGAAATAGTGCGCGACCAGGCAGCGGGTCTTGTTGCGCAGGTGGACGAAGATCTCCTCGGGCTGCATGTGCGAGGAGTTGGACAGCAGGATGCAGTGGTCGTCGCAGATGCGCTCCACCTGCTCGAAGATCCGGTGCTTGATGGCTTCGTCTTCGGTCGCCGCTTCGAGCACCAGGTTCGCTCCCGCGATGCGGCCGTAGTCGGTCGTGTATTCGATCGAACCCTTGACGCG
>JAGQQW010000516.1 GCA_020426005.1 Planctomycetota bacterium
AGGCGCTTTCTCTACCATTTCTCCACGGCGATTCATGCGTTGATTGGTTCCCAGTGTCGATTGACCCCACGCTGCTCGCGATGCCTCGTGGGGTTCCCCCTCCGTCTGCATCTCGGGCTCCTGGGTTTCGATTGGGAGGCGTTATGGCTCGTTCCGCTGGATCCATGGTAGTCATCCTGTGCGCTGCGTCGGCCGCTACGGCCTGGGCCGCTGGCGAGTTCACCGATGTCGCCGGCGAACTCGGGGTCGCGGTCGAGGCTAGCTCCGACCAAGGGCCAGGGTGCGGTTTCGCCGACATCGACTCCGATGGCGACCTCGACATCTACGTCGTGGACGGGCTGGGCGATCCGAACCGTCTCTTCCGCCAGGATGGTCTCCGGAACTTCACCGAGGTGTCCTCTTCCTACGGTGTCGGCGATACCGGGTGGGGAAAGTCGGCCACCTTCGCCGACTATGACAACGACGGAGACCCGGACCTCCTCCTTACCCGGCTCGGTGGGGCCATCACGCTCTATCGAAACGACGGGACGACCTTTGTCGACGTGAGTGCGAGCGCCGGGTTCGCCGCTCTTGGTTCCGCACCGTACACCGGAGCGGCCTGGGCAGACTTCGACAATGACGGTTGGCTCGACGTGTACAT
>JAGQQW010000517.1 GCA_020426005.1 Planctomycetota bacterium
AACTCGCCAAACTCAAGCTGACCTGCTCGAAGGTTCTCATGAATCCCGGCAGCTTTGGCAATGACATGGTCAGGCTGTGCCAGTTGGTTCGCTCTGCGCGCTGAACTCAACCAATCCGACTTTTCGAACATACGGACCGGTCCCGGGTGGGCCGGTCCGTTTTCTTTTGTGCAAGACGGCTTGCGGCGACGGCAGCTTGCGTGCAAAAGCGCGGCCATGCTTGCCATCTCCGACCTCACCATCCGCATCGCCGGAAGGCTCCTGATCGACCATGCCAGCGCCACTGTGCCGAGCGGTGCGCGCGCCGGGCTGATCGGGCGCAACGGTTCGGGCAAGACGACGCTGTTTCGCGCCATCGGCGGCGACCTTGCGCCCGATACCGGCTCGATCACCATTCCCAAGGGATTGAGGCTCGGCCAGGTGGCGCAGGAAGCGCCTGGCACCGATGAGGCGCTGATCGACATCGTGCTCGCCGCAGACACCGAGCGCGCCGGACTGCTGGCTGCGGCGGAGAGCGAAGCCGACGCACACAAGATTGCCGATATCCATGCCAGGCTGAACGATATCGACGCCCATTCCGGCGAAGCGCGCGCGGCCACCATCCTTGCCGGCCTTGGCTTCGACGAAGCCGCACAGAACC
>JAGQQW010000518.1 GCA_020426005.1 Planctomycetota bacterium
GATCGAAACTGCCATCGATGGTCACGGTGACGGTCTTGCCATCGAAGTCCTCGGTGAACATGACCACCTTGGGCTTGAGGGTGCCGTCGGCCTTGCAGCGCAGCTTGACGGCCTGGAAGTCGGCACAGGTCGGATCATTGGTGCCGCCACCGTTGCAGCCGTCATCCAGGCAGCCGCGCGAATTGCGGTGGCTGGTGATGGCCGCGATGCTGGAGCTGCCGAAGTTGGTGATGTTGCCGGAGCAGCCGCGGATGCACGGGCACATGATGTTGCAGGTATTGCAGCCACTGCACGAACCACAGCAGTGACCGGCGCCCCAGTTGTGACCGAGTTCATGGGCCGTGAGACCGACGCGGGACTGGTAGTTGCTGGTGTAGGTGGTCCAGGAGATGCCGTACGCGCTGCTGCGATTGCAGATCACGCTCAGATAGGCAATACCGATTGTCTGGCTGGCACTGCGACCTGTGAACATGTGGGCCGTGTCACGGACGACGCCGCCCTGCGACGAGTTCCAGTGGTTGCGGAACTGGTTCAGCAGCGTGTTTGGATCGTTCGACGTGTAGGGGTCGCTCGAGTTGCTGCGGATGATGATGGTGGTGATCTTGTGGCAGATGTTGACATCGCGCTCGTAGATCACG
>JAGQQW010000051.1 GCA_020426005.1 Planctomycetota bacterium
TGATCAGCGCGATTCCCGAGTCGGTGCACACCTTGCGGAGGCGGTGCAACCAATCCGCGTATTTCGCTTTGTCGTAATGCGCCGCAGCTCGCGACGAGACGAGCGAGGCATCACTCGGGGCACTCTTGTTCGGGTGGAGCGCCTGCAGCGGGTTGACGAGCACGCACGCGATGTCCTTGCGGGTACGCAAGACTTCGAGAGTCGCATTGCTGCCTTCTTCGAGCGTGTACACGTCGTGCACACGTCGCGGATTCCCGACGCCGGGCTGCACACCATCCCACCATCCGTGATACGCACCACAGAATCGCACGAGATGCGATCGCCCCGTGTGATAACGGGCGAGGCGCACAGCTTGCATGACGGCTTCCGTCCCCGACATGTGGAACGACACTTCGTCCTGCTTCGAAACAGCGAGCAAACGACGGACATTGTCCGCGACGACGGGGTGATACCGACCGAGGACGGGCCCGAGCGCTTCAGCACGACGGAACGCTCGTTCGAGGCAGTCCTTGTAGAATTCATGCCCGAAAACATTGACACCGTACGACGCGGTCAAGTCGAGGTAGTCGTTGCCATCGAGATCGATCGCATAGGGACCTTGCGTTCGCTGCAGGAACAAGCTGGCGGGCAGTTTCTCGGCAACGAGCTTGCGAAACTGGAACGGAACGCGATAGGCGTTGGTAAACCTAACGTCCGAAACCGTGGATTCGAGCTCTCCGCTCGCACCCAGGCTGATCGGCGAAGATTGCAGCAAACGACGCGACAACGCGTCGAATGCCTCTCGCCGGCCTTCGACGACATCGACCGGGGCACCGTCGACGCCGAAGAAGCGCTCTTCGCTGTAGCCGTAGAACGGCAACAGCTTCGCGACGCGCCGCGACATCTTCGAATGACCGGCAAGGGAACCGTGCTTCGCACGCGACAGTTGGAGTCGGCGATACACACGCATCGAGGCGTAGAGCAGCAGTGCGCCGATCGCGATCCCGATCGGTAGTTCGCCCGAGATGGCAAGAACCGACATCGAATGAAGTGACGGCATGGGGATCTCAGTGCAGCGAGTAGTAGAGGCTGTCTTCCGAACTACCGGTTGGGCGCTGATCGACCAGCGATTGTGCAGTCGGAGCGTCGTCCTTCTCGCTGGCCTTCGCTCGACGTCGATACTCGTCCGCATCCAAGATCGCCGTGAAGGGCTCGTCCACCACGCCGTCGACCGTGAACTTCCGCGCGCTCACCCCCATCGCCGCGCGACGCGCGTCGTCCATGAGCTTGACCATCGCTTCGTGCATCTCGTCGACGTCGCGGCCAGCCACGCGATACCCGGTCTGCTCGTGGATCATCAACTCCTGCGGTCCACCACGATCCGAAACGACGACCGGGAGTCCAGCTGCTTGCGCTTCGAGGGGTGCATTCCCCCAAGTGTCCGTCGTGCTCGGGAAGAGTTTCACGTCACAACTCGCAACTGCCGCCCGTAAGCGCTCGCCCGACAAGAAACCCGTGAACGTCGCGGGCAAGCCTTCCACGAGTCGTTCGAGATCGCTCCGATAAGGTCCGTCACCGATCACGATCAAGTGTGCATCTGGATGCGTTTCTCGCAGCTTGCGATACGCGTGCGCCATCACGTCCAGATTCTTCTCGACGCCGACGCGGCCGACGTAGACGAACTTGACGACACGCTCGGGTGTCTCGATGCCGTATTGCTTCCACAAACTCTCGTCACGAAGCGCAGGGTTGAAGGCATCGACATCGACCCAGCGATCGAGAACGAGCAACTTACGTTTGCGAAGCCCGCGGTCGCGCAAGAGACGCGCAATGAATTTCGACGGTACGACGACCTCGTCCACTGCGTGGTAGAAGAGGAGCATGTACTTCCACGTGAACGCCTCGAGACTGAAGTCGCGCGTGTAGTTCTCGACGTACTCGGGAAAGCTCGTGTGATAGGTCGCGGACGTCTCGAGCTGCAGCAACTTCGCAGCGGCAAGTCCCGCCAACCCGACCGGGCCCGGTGTGCTGAGCTGCACTTTGGTGAAGCCCTCTCGCTGCCCCCAATCCAGGACTTCGAGGAGTGGCGGAAGTCGCACCTGCAGACCCTCGTACTCCGGGAAGTCGAGATTGACGACCGCATCGAAGATCTTCAGACGGCCGGAATCGACCCAACGACGAATCTGCGGGTCACCGAGATGCTCGTCGCGCTCGTTCGGCGAGAGGCATGTCATGACTGCGAAGTCGATTCCGCGGCGCTCTGCCTCGATCAGGACCTTCTTGATCGTGCGCGCGACACCGTTCACGTCGAACAGCGTGTCCGTCGCCAGCAGGACCTTCTCGCCTTCGTGCAGTTCGAAGCGCTTGCGCACGTCCCGAGCGATGAATCGATCCGAACTCTGAGATACATAGCTCAGGAAGTACGGCAGGGACACGAACACGTTCGACGTCACGAGCGCGACGAGCTCTTTGACCGAATGAATCAGGTCGACCGACTCTTTCGTCCGGATCCGGTCGACGTAGGTCGCGAACACGCGGTTGAGCAAGGTGCTGATGATCAAGAAGATCTTGTCATCGACTCGCTCGCTTTCGACGATGCGCTGCCGCATGGACGAATCTCCGAGGAGACGCCGAGCCTCGAATGCGAGGATGTCCTCGAACGTCGCATTCTTGATCGGCCCCTTGCGGAGCTTGTCCCGCACCGTGGCGAGCCACCAGTTGAGCTTGGCTGCGGTCTTCCGTGCGAGATTTCGTGAATCGCCCCCGTTGCCGAACGCGTATTGCAACAGGAGCTCGATCGGGCCGCTCAGTCGCACCGACTTGCTCCCCGGCGTTACGGTTTGGCGCTGACCGTCGTGCAGCAGCTTGAACACCGCGTGCGCGAGCGTGATCGGTCCACCGTACGCACCTTCGGGTCGCGTGTCTCGACGACGCATGGCTGTCACCAGGTCGTCGGGACTCGCACGCTCACTCGCGTAGGGAAAGACCGTCCACGTCTGCCCCTGATTCAAGCCGCTGTGGTCGTCCGAGCCACCAACGATGGCTTTCGACCAAGGCTTGTGACCCTTGGGATCGATCCCGTGCTTGTTCGCCAATCGCTCGATCATCGGACGGTCGAGAGTCCGGATCAGTCGCATCGTGAGGTCGTTGAGCGACTTCGTCCGTGTTCCGTTGCGACCTTCGAAACACTGGAAGAGCAGAAGCGCCTTCTCGAGATGCTCGACGGAAAGCGAACCATCGCGCCCGTAGGGTCGGTTCTGCGTACTCATGAGCGGGTGCGTCATGAAATACGCGATCTTGTTCCGAGTCGGCTCATGCTCCTCGAGCGCGATCTGCGCGTCGAGATAGGCGACCATTTCGTAGACGTTCGGACGTAGTCGGTCGGCCTCGCGAAACTGCTCCTCGGTCACGTTGGCAATCGTGACGTGGATATTGCATCCATCCTCGGGAAACGTCGTCGTCATCTCCGCACTGATGAAGACATCGGGCAGCCCTTTGGCCAACATCTCGAGCACGCCATCGATGGAGTTGTGGTCCGTCAACGTGACGAGGTCCATGCCGCATCCACGGAGCGCGTGACACGCGGCAATGGGGTCCGAATACGATTCCGGAATCGCGAACGTGTTGGCCGCGTAGTAGTCGGTCACGTTCGACGCATAGGAATGGATGTGGAAGTCGACCCTACCGGTACGCCATGTCTGCATGTTCGTGCTGCTCCCTCAGTCGCCGCCCTTGCGAGGAGCTACGCCATGTGCGTAGCCTCGGCTTCATGAGTCCACCCGCGTTTCGTGTTGATTCGTGGGAGCCTGTCTGAAGACTCGGAGAAGACGAGGAATGCCCGCGATGAAGAACCGAGACTTCCTGAACCTGACTCATCTCGCCTGCGCGATCGGCGCACTGGTTGTCGGCACCCAGGCTCAAACGGCCGATACCAATGTGCGCACTGCAGCAAAGAAGAGGCCCAACATCCTCTTCATCTTCAGTGACGATCATGCGCCGCATGCCATCGGCGCGTACGGCTCGCGCTTCGCGCAACTCGATCCGACGCCCGCGATCGATGGACTCGCGCGGCAGGGGATGCTGTTTCGGCGCAGCTACTGCACCAACTCGATCTGCGGACCGAGCCGAGCCGTCGTGCTGACCGGAATGCACAGCCACAAGAATGGCTTTCGCAAGAATGGCGACCGCTTCGACGGCAGTCAGACGACGTTTCCAAAACTGCTACGGTCAGCCGGCTACGAGACTGCACTCTTCGGCAAGTGGCACCTCGGCAGCGATCCCGAAGGATTCGACACGTGGCGCATCCTCCCGGGACAAGGGGCCTACTACAACCCGGTCTTCATCGACGACACCGAGAACGCCGACGGGAAACACGGGCGGAGCGTGATCGAGGGCCATTGCACCGACATCGTGACCGACCTCGCGACCCGTTGGATCGACGAGCGCAAGGGCGACAAACCGTGGTTGCTGATGTGTCAACACAAGGCGCCGCATCGGAATTGGATGCCGGCTCCTCGACACCTCGATCTCTGGAAGGACATCGACATCCCCGAGCCACCGACGCTCTTCGACGATCACGCCGATGACGCAAGTCCCGCGCGCCTACAAGAGATGACTCTCGCGCACCACTTGAACCTCGTCTACGACTTGTTCGTCCCCCCCTGGCAAAGCTGGGATCCACGGGCTGGCGTCGCCCTGGACAGCTCGGGGTTTCGCAACCTCGATCGCATGACGAAGGCGCAGCGGTCCGTTTGGGACGCCGCGTTCGACGTACGAAACCGGAGCTTCTTCGAGAGCAAACTCGAAGGCGACGCACTCGTTCGATGGAAGTATCAGAGCTACATCAAGAACTACCTGCGTGCGGCGCGCGGAGTCGATGACAGCGTCGCGAGCTTGCTCGCCAAACTCGAGGAACGTGGACTGACCGAGGACACGATCGTCGTCTACAGCTCCGATCAAGGCTTCTTCCTCGGCGACCATGGCTACTACGACAAGCGTTGGATGTACGAGGAGTCGCTCGCGATGCCACTCATCATCCGCTGGCCCGGTGTCACGAAGCCGGGCTCGACCGCGCAAGCGATGGTCCAGAACCTCGACTATGCGCCAACGCTTCTCGCCGCGGCGGGCGTGGACGTGCCTGACGACATGCAAGGGAAGTCCTTGGTCCCGATTCTCGAGGGACATCCTCCGAGTGACTGGCGCGACGCGATCTACTACCACTACCACGGTTTTCCCGACGTGCATCGTGTCGCTCGACACAACGGCGTCCGCACGGATCGTTTCAAACTCATGCACTTCTACGAGTTCGACGAGTGGGAGCTCTACGATCTCGAGAAGGATCCGGACGAGCTGCACAATGTGTATGGGAAGAGCGACTACGAGGACATTGCCCAGGGCTTGAAGCACCGTCTCCGCGAACTCGCGAAGGAGTGTGCGGACGGTACGGACACGAGCGCGAAGCCGAGCGCTTGGCAATCGGAGTGGCGCGCGAAGCTACGTTCCACCGCCGGCACGGAACACGCGAACCGCTGAGTTATCGCACACAGCGCCGATTCGACTGGCCCTGGCCGCGGCTCCCGCGTAGCGTCGCCGCCGATGAAAGGACTGCTCGAACTCCTCGGTCGCCTGGCGCTCTCCGCGATCTTCCTCGCCAGCGGCGTGCAGAAAGTCTTCCACTTCGACGACACCGTCACGGCGATGACCAAGGAAGGCGTGCCCGAGCCGACCTACCTGCTGATCGCCGCGATCGCCGCGCTGATCATCGGATCCGTGCTCGTCATTCTCGGCCTCAAGACGCGACTCGGCGCGTTGATGCTGTTCTGCTTCCTCGGCGCGGCGACGTACTGGTTCCACGACTTCTGGAACATGCCCGCAGAACAAGTCCAGATGCAACAGATCCACTTCATGAAGAACATCGCACTCATGGGCGCGATGCTCTTGTTGATCGAGCGCGGTGCCGGTGCGATGAGTCTCGACGCCAAGCGCCGACACGCAAAGGACTGAAGTCTCGGGCCATGGACGTCGTCCTCGTTCATCCCGAAATCCCCCACAACAGCGGCTGCGCCGCTCGGCTCTGCGCGGCAACCGGCGCGACCCTGCACCTCGTGCGCCCGCTGGGTTTCACGCTCGAGGACCGCTATCTCAAACGCGCTGGCCTCGACTATTGGCCGGACGTCGACATGGTCGTGCACGATGACTGGAGCGCACTCGAGACGGGGCTCGGTCGCAACGCCAACACGCCGTTCGCCGAGCGCCTCCGTCTCTTCAGCGCACGTGGCGGCACATCGCTTTTCGATACGCCGTTCGCTCGTGACGACATTCTCGTGTTCGGCTCGGAGACCAAAGGGCTCCCAGCGTCCGTCTTCGCAGAGGAAGCACGGGGCGCGCGGCGCGTCTACATCCCGATTCGAGATTGCGTTCGAAGCCTCAACCTCGCCAATGTCGTCTGCCTCGCGCTGTATACGGCGATGCACCGCGCGGGCGTTCCGATGCCGGACAACGACGGCAACTACGTCGCCAAAGAACGCGCGCTGAAGGTTCGACCGGGCGAGATCGCGCGTCCGTCGCATCCGCCCGAGAACGGTTCTCTCTGATCGACTCTCACGAAGTCGACGTGTCGGCTGCGGAATGCTCGCTATCCACAACCTGCTCGACCATGACTTCGCTGGGCGCATCGCCGGCTCCCACGTTCGGTAGCGATCGAATCTTGCGCGCACGCCGCTTGGTCTTCTTTTCGGGGATCAAGCCCTTCATCGATGACAGCTTGCCGAAGCACAGCAAACGGTCGCCACTGCGGATCACGAGCTGGGAGTCGGGATTGGGCTGCACGTCGTCGCCAGTGCGATGGAGCGTCAACACGTGAACGCCAAGATCGTGCAGTCCCGACTGGGCGATCGAAACACCGTCGAGCGGGGACTTCTCGGTGATCAGAACCTCGGCGACGCCATACCCGGGACTGACGGTCAGCCGCTGACGGAGATCGATCTCGGGGAACTGCACTTGGTCGACCATGTAGTCGATGACCGCACCCGCGATGTCGAGTTGTGTCGCTTGCTCGATGCCCTCGAGGCCGGGCGACGAGTTGACTTCCATCACCTGCGGTCCGTCTGCTGCCTCGAGGATGTCGACGCCGGCAACCTTGAGCCCGAGGATCTGTGCCGCACGCACAGCCGTCTTTCGATACCGTTCGTCGAGTTCCACCGCTTCGGCTTTTCCGCCAAGGTGGACGTTGCTCCGGAACTCCTGCCCTTGAGCCACACGACGCACCGACGCCACGACACGGTCGCCGATGACGAAGGCGCGGATGTCGCGCCCCCGACTCTCCGAGACGAACTTCTGGATCAAGACGTTCTGTCGCGTGGCGTTCAGCGTCTGGATGATCGCTTCGGCGATCTCGGGCGTGTGCGCGAGAATGACACCGACACCCTGCGTTCCTTCGAGAAGTTTGATGATCACCGGCGCTCCACCGACGCGCGCGATCGCCGGCAGCACGTCCTCCTTGCGCCGCACGAACGCGGTCTCCGGAATCCCGATGTCGTGCTTGCTCAGGATCTGCAACGCGCGCAGCTTGTCGCGTGAGTTGAGCACACCGCGCGCGGTGTTCGGCGAGTAGACGTCCATCTGCTCGAATTGGCGCAACACCGCGGTCCCGTAGTACGTGACCGCTGCGGCGATGCGCGGAAGCACGGCGTCGAAGCGCTCGACCGGTCGCCCGCGATACCAAAGATCGGGATGACCGTGCTCGAGCCCCAGCGAGAAGTCGAGCGTGTCGAGAACACGCAACTTGTGCCCGCGCGACTCTGCGGCGGCCTTCAGGCGGGTCGTCGTGTACGTGCGAGGGTTGGTCGACAGGAGTGCGATCTTCATCAGCGCTTCTCGATCGGTGCGCGCGTGAGCATACCGGCGAGGTGCGCTCGACGGATCGTCACGAATCCGCCGGGGCTCGCCCAGTGACCTTCTCGAAGACGTAGGCACCGGCTGTCGGACCGAACACCTGTTCACCACGCGCATCGAAGCCCCGATACCAAGTTTCGAAACGGTTCTCGAAGAGCCGCATCAACGTCGTGGTGTAAGCGGCGCCAGAGCTGTTCGCACAGGCGCGGCCGCGCGTGCCGCCTACCCATGCACTCTGTTGTTCGAGGAGTTCCATGGCACAGCCCGGGAGAGGTTCGAGTCGCTCCGGTCGCAACTCCTGCAGACTCGCCGTGCCCGCTGGCTTCGTGAAGACGTCCACCCGCACGCGAGAGCCGCCCACCTCGTCCATGGAGCGAAGCCTGTAGATCTGTTCACGGACGTGCGCCCTGCCCTTCTTGCGCTCTTCGAGGTGCAACCAAGGACCGTCCGTGCGTCCAGGCCAGAGCTCGCGGACGGTGAGTTCGAGCTCTTCGAAATCCTGCGGAAAGAGCTCGGCCTGCTGACGGTTGGAGAACGAACCGCACCACCAAAGGGCGACCTCGTCCAAGCTGGTCGCACCTGGACTCGATGCACACCCGGCCGCGCTGGCTGCCCAGACCGCCCAAACCGCCACACGAACGCGAGTTTCCATGCAAGGAGCGTAGCAGGCGACGATGCCGCGCCCCACGGGGCGCTTCAGATCGCCCCTGCGCGATCCGAACAGCATGTCATGGGAGCCTCGACTCTCGATGAACAAGCCCCGTGCACCGAGGACCTGCCCGAAGGTGCGCGGCTGTGGCTCGAAGAGCAGCAGCGCCGCGAGGGCGCCGCAAGCGCACGCATGCGGTCGCGGCGCCGCGCCCTTCGCGTGCGAACGGTTCTCGAGGCGACCGCGCTCTTCACGATCTTCGAGACGTTGGTCACCTACTTCGACGCGGAGCGCGCGATCGTCGCCGTGGTGTGCGGCGTCGCTCTAGGCTTCGTTTGGGACCTACTCGCGGTGGGCAGGTTCCGAGCGATGATCACGGGCGGTGCAGCTCACGTCGCGTTTCGTTGTCACTACGGATTCGGCGACCCGTTCATCGGGTTCTTCGGCATCCTCGCGTTCTTGTGCATCGCGGCGGCTCTCGGAACCGCGCGAGAAATGCGCATACGCGACTTCTGAAGAGGCAGCTCGCGCCCCTTCGCGCTGAGTCACGAGCCACACGCGCTTGACGTGTGCTTCACCGCCGTCGAAGGTGCTGGCGTTCCAAAGGTCCATCGAGACGTCACGATGCCCGCGCTCGCCTACTCCCGACACGCCGCCATGGCGCTATCCCTCGTTGCAGCGTCCTGCTCGAATCTGAGCAACGACCCGGCGGCGAACGAACCCCGACGCGTGTTCGAATTCTCCTACGAAGCGACGATTCCCGTCCCGAGCGGGTGCGAACGCCTCGAGGCCTGGGTGCCAGTCGCGAGTACGGACCCGGGCGTTCAGAGCGTCGACTTGCTGCGCTGGAAGGCGAGCGCGGGGACAGCGACGATCACGCGCGACGAGGTCTACGGGAATCGCATGATCCACGTCGTCACCGAACGGCCGCAGGAACCGCTCACGATTTCGTGGCGCGCGAAGATCCTGCGCTCCACCGACGTCGGTCAAGGTCGTGGTCCAGTCCACGCGCGCTACGTCCAGTCGACGGCGTTCGTGCCGCTCGAAGGACGCGCCAAGCAGATGGCGATCGACTTGGGGATCACCGATGCGGCGCTCACGACGGAGCAGCGCGCAAGGCGCATCTACGACGACGTGCTCGCGGGCATGGCTTACGACAAGAACCACGACGGCTGGGGCATGGGCAGCTTCGAGCACGCGACGAAGGTCTGCAAAGGCAACTGCACCGACTTCCATTCGCGCTTCCTCGGCGTGGGTCGCGCGGCGGGGATTCCAGTGCGCTTCACGATGGGGATTCCGCTCGGAACCGCGAAGACCGGCAGCGTGAACGGCTACCACTGCTGGGCTCACTACCGTGACGACGGCACGTGGCATCCCGTGGACATTTCGGAGGCCGACAAGGTCTTCGCGACCGATCCGAAGAAGGCCGACTGGTTCTTCGGACACCTCGATCCCGATCGCGTGAGCATCAGCTTCGGAAGGGACGTGCAGCTCGAGCCACCGGCGAAGAGTGGGCCGAGGAACTTCTTCGTCTACCCGTACGCCGAAGCCGACGGTCGCGAGATCCCGATGGACAAGTCCGCTTGGACGTTCCGCTGGGAAGAACTCGACTGAATCTCAGAATCCGAATCGCTCGAGCCGGAAGCCCTCGTGCTCGCCCGCTTCGAGCTGCAGTTGTTTCGACTCGCTGTCGAGCAGCGTATGGGCCAAGAACTCCACGAAGAACCCATCGACGAGATCCCGGCGCGGGGTGCGCTGCGGTGAACCTTCGGGGACCTTCGCGTCGCCCGTGCGCGTCGCGATCCAGGCGCCGAGCATCGGCAGATCGGTGAAGTCCATGTGCTCCTGCGCGTCGAACTCGACGTGCAGGACCGGGACGCCCAACGTCTCGAGGAAGCGCTTCTGCTCGGCGAACCGCTGTTTGGTCAGCTTGGCGATGTCCTTCGCCGCAGCACCCTGACTCTCGAGCCAGACGACGTCACTCGTGCGAGCGCCTTGCGCGAAGAGCAGCTTCGCGCGCAACGTCTTCGCTTTGGATTCGAGCGCGAGCGGCCACGGATTCTCGGCGATGACGGCGGAGACTCGCGGATCGGTCGCAGCGGCGAGCACGACCGCCCGTGCGCCGAAACAATGCCCGACATAGCCGATGCGCTTGGTATCGAGTCGGCCGCGGAAGAGCTTGTCCTTCTTGTCGAGCGCCAACACGCTGTCGAGCACGAAGCGCACGTCTTCGGCCCAGACCTTCAGGCGCGGTCCCGCGTGCAACCCTTCGCCCGGTTGCACACGCCCCTCGACCTCGCTCGCTTCTGGGTCGTGGCGACGCACGAGTTCGCCCCCATCGCAGACGACGCCGTCGACGTCGTAGGTATGGTCGATCGCCGCGACGACGAAACCGCGCGACGCGATTGCGAGAATCTGGGACGTGTAGAAGAGCCGCGACGTACCGAGGCCCGGTGAAAAGATCACGATCGGGATGCGCTTGCCGGTTCGGACCGGAGCGTCCTCGAGCGCCGGGATGTGCAACGCGGTGAGTGCATCCGCATGGTCGCGATACATCGGACCGAGCGCCGGCTTCAACGCATCGAAGTCTGCGAGGTACGGCGCCACTTCGTATCGCTTGGTCGCCTTCAGCTTCGCGGCGGGCACCCTCGGATCCATCGGATAGAAGAGCTGCACGACCAATCGCCGGTGATCGCCCGGCGCATCGGTCACGACCTCCGGGCGCTTCTTGTCGACCAAGGTGCGCCGAATCGTGCCGAGCGGTGCCCCTTCCGGCACCGGCATCATCGGAGATCCGGCTTGGCCGAATGTGATGCCGCACGTGCACATGAGCGACGCGAGCCATGCCAGCGCACATGCGGGATTCGAAGCAGTCTGGATCTGGAGCATCCCCTTGATCGTGCCCGATCGATCGCACTGCGGACAGGGGCAAGCGCCCCGCTCTCGTGGTCGAGGCCGCGCAAGCGTATCCTGCGGCCCATGCACAGGATCGCTTTCTCCAGCCTATTCTCCGGCTGCATGCTCGCACTGGCGGCATGCTTCCCATGTGGTTGCGCGTCGACTCACGACGATTCCATGTCCTACGAAATCGAGACACGCGATGTCCGCTACAGCGTCGGAGACACCGAGCTGACGGGCTTCCTCGCGTCACCGCGCGCGACGACGAAACCACGACCCGCCGTGCTCATCGTCCACGAATGGTGGGGACACAACGACTACGTCCGCAAGCGCGCGCAGCAACTCGCCGCCGTCGGCTATCCCGCCTTCGCCCTCGACATGTACGGCACGGGCAAGGTCGCGTCCCATCCACAGGATGCCCAGGCGTTCATGCAAGAAGTCATGGGCAACAAGGACACGATGGAACAGCGCTTTCGCGCCGCGTACGACGTGCTGCGCAACACGACCGGCGTCGACCCG
The DNA here is from genome assembly GCA_020426005.1 of Planctomycetota bacterium. Taxonomy (GTDB): domain Bacteria; phylum Planctomycetota; class UBA1135; order UBA1135; genus JACKHW01. The sequence goes on from JAGQQW010000051.1 coordinate 11,939, forward strand.
AAGCGAATTGCCGCGATCGGCTACTGCATGGGCGGCGGCATCGTACTGCGCATGGCGCGCACGACGGACTTGTTGACCGCTGCTGCGAGCTTCCACGGTTCGCTCGGTGCCGCGGTCGACTTGGACAACGCGAACGGGCACACGAAGCGCATCTTCATCGCGCAGGGCGGCGCCGATCCGTTCGTTCCCGAAGACGTATTCGACAAACTCAAGACACAGATCCGCGGCAATACCGAAGGCCTCGTCGCAGCGACCTACGATGGCGCGAAGCACGGCTTCACCAATCCCGACGCAACCGCCAAGGGCAAGGAGTTCGGCCTGCCACTCGCCTACGACGCGAAGGCGGATGCGTCGAGCTGGACGACTCTGATGGAAGTCCTGCACGACGCGTTCGGCGACGGCCTACGGCTGATCGATTCGCGATAGCACAGACGTCGGCACTCCTCAGCGCGACGTCTCGTCTGGCGGCCGGATCTTCGAGCCCTCGAGCAGGTACTGCCACACCGCCTCGAACTGCTCGCGAGCGTCGCCATCGAACGCGGGTAGCGCGGTGCGTCCCTTCTCGTCGCCGAACTTCGTCATCTTCGTGCGCTTGTCGAAGCGCTGCGGGTCGAGCATCCAGCGGAGATAGAAGTCGTGCCGCAAGCGTTCGGAAACGCGATCGAAGTTGATGCCCGGTGACTCGAACACCATCGTCGCTGCGAACTTGCCGATCGAATGGCAGGTCGTGCACGCGTGTCCCTTGTTGCCGGCGACGCGGGACCCAGCGCGCGCCAGATCCTCGCGAGGAGCCTCGATCTCGCTCTTCTTGGTCGTCTCGAGGCCGTGCATCGCCGCCATGCCGTCGGCGAGTTCTCGTGCGCGACTCCGGAATCGCGGCATGCGCGCGTGCAACCAAGTCCGGGGCGAGGTCGCCTCGCCCTTCAAGAACTTCGTCCCCCACTCGGAGCGCAGCTTCTCCCCGAGCCACGTGAGCTCGGGACGGATCTGATCGACCTCTTCGGGCTTCGGGGGCGCCGTGATATCGGCGACCTCACTCGCGAAGCGCGTCTGATCGTCGACGCGTCCGTCGTACACGTGACATGACGTGCAGCGCAGCGCCGCGACTTGCCGCTCGAAGAACTCCGCGGTGCACGCATTGCCTGCGCTCACGCCGTTCGGGTCGGTCGTCGCGAATGCGGCGAGGCGGCTCAGGTCCACCGGGGACAGACGGAAGTCGGGAGCGAAGCCTGCAGCCCCGCAGGGCTTCTTCTCGGCCACCGCACTCGCGACTTCGGTCCACGGCCGAGCTTGCGCCGCGGTCAGGCCATCGATGTCCTGAAAGACGTGACACGATGCGCAGCGCAGCTCGTTCGCGAGTGCGAGCCCGCGAGTGGCATCGCCATCGGTCGCTTGCGACGCGAAGGCATCCGCTGCCGAGGTCTCCCACAAGAACGCCGAGAGGTCCGCGGCTTCGTCATCGGAGAATCCGAAGTCCGGCATGCGAATCCAGCGATCGTGTCGATCCGGTAGCTTCAAGAACGCTGCGAGCGCGGCACGCGTGCTCCACTTGGAGCGCACATTGCGCAGAGGCACGCGATCGGCGCCTCGGGGATCGATGAGTTCGTCGGCGTCGGGCCGCAGGTGGCACGCGACGCACCCGAAGCGCGCGAATAGATGGCCCCCACGCAGCGCGGTTCCACCCGAGATCGTCATTCGATCGAGTTCGGGATCGCGCAACGTCGCGAGCCACGTCGCGAGATCGCGAGCACGCGATGCGTTCTCTTGCTCGTCACGTCCACCGAGCGCGATCTTCGGCATGCGGGCCGTCGGTCGAAGCGCATGCGGGTCCTCGATCCACTTGGCGAGAAAACCGAGCGTGAAGCGCGAACCAACGCCGCTCAAATTCACCCCGCGTCGACGCAACTCGATCATCGACGTGGCCTGCGACTCGGGAAGCGCATGACACGCGAGGCACTGACGATCCGCGACCATCTCTCGCCCGGCGAGCGCCGACTCTCCGTCGACCGCTGCTTGGATCTTGGTGTGGACGAGCACGGTTGGCGGCACCAGCTCGCGTGCGATCCCGAAGCCCTCCCACAACAATCGACACGCGCCGTGACCATCGGGGCGGCTCGTGTATGTGAGCACGAAGTCGTTCTCGCCCTTCCGAAGGCGCGTGGGCTTCGCCGCACTGCGCACGGACGCGGCCGCACCTTCGCCATCCTGATCGAAGTCGAAGACGACCTTGCCGCCGATCTCGAGCTTGGCAGCACCGATCCCTTCGAACGAAAACGTGTAGCGATCGCGAAGCGGAACGACGATCGCGCCCGTGAACCGTGCGGTGAAGGCCCCCTTCGGGACGAGTCCACTCGGAGCATCGCCCGGAGACACGCGCATCGCGACGATGCGCAGGCTGCGTGCGACCGTCGCCTTCGTGTCGGCGAGACTCGTGATCTCGACGTTGCAGCCTGCATAGCGAACATCCTGCGCAGCATCTTGCGACGGCGCACGACGGGGCGCGCTCGTCGCACCGGCGACGAGCAGAGCCAGAAGAACGGACCTCGAATCGATCATCAGCGCTGCGGAATCTCGTGGATCGTGTTCCAGACGTGCCCACGCACGACTTCACCGTCGGCCGAATCGAGATTGAACGCGATCTGCATTTGCATCACCGGCTGGATCTCGGGCAACTCGAGGAAGACGCGCTTGCCGCCGTCCAAGAGGCGCGCCGACTTGACGACGAGTGGATCGCGAGCTGTCGGATTGGTCGCGGCCTTGTTGTACGAACCGGTGTTCTTGTCGATCTTCGTCGGGTTCTTGACCGAGACCTCCGGCGAGCCGTAGTCGGACGTCCAGAGGTAGTTCCAGATGTGCACCGCCCAGCTTTCGGGATCGTTCGCGGTCTCCGGATCGAGGGCACACGTGAACTCGAGTTCGACGCCTCCCGGACGCACGTGCAATGCGCAGGGCATGCGCACTTCACCGTTCGTGCGGCGCACGCGCTGGAACGCGGTTTCCTGCACGGCACGTGTCTGCCAACCCTTGAAGCCGACGACGTAGAGCTGACCGTCCGCCTTGGAGAAGCGACCGCGCATGCAGCTCGACGCGAACGTCGCGGGCACTTCGGTGATCCCGCCTTGCATGACTCCGTCCACGCGCTCGGGCAGGACGCGATACAGCTTGCACTGTCCGTACGACATGTGGAGCAGCGTGTCCTTCGGCATCCCCCACGAGTCGTTCGGCGTCCAGACCTGACCGCCAGAACTGTTGTCGACCGCGAACGGAAGCCAACAGAGCGGCGGGTCGTACGTGGTCGGCGGTTCGTCGCGATGCGCGAGCGGGACGCAACCGAGGAAGTCGCCACGCTCGATCCAGTTGAGGCGACAACGCGGCATCCACGTGCCTTCGTTGTCTCCCGAGGTGATCTCGCCATTGGGTCCGACGCCAATGCCGTTGGGCGCACGGACGCCGGTCGCGAACACCGACAGCTTCTTCCCGTCGGGTGACAACTCGAGAATCGTGCCGGCATGCGGCGTGATCTTCATGAAGCCTCGCCCGCCCGGATTGACCGGACCACCCTTCGAGAAGTAGTAGTTCCCGTTCGGCGCGCGCTGCAGGTCGAAGGCGAACTCGTGAAAGCCCTTCGTGACGTAGACGTCGTTGTTGAAGCACTCGTAGTAGTCCGCTTCGCCATCGCCGTTGAGGTCGTGCAGACGCGTGATGCCGTCGCGTCCGTGCACGAGGATCTCGTCGTTTTCGATCAACAGACCGAGCGTCTCGAAGAGCCCGGTCGCGAAGCGCGACCAACGCAGGTTCTCGAGCTTGTCATCGATCCCGTCGACGATCCAAACATCGCCGTTCCACGTGCACAGCGCGGCTTTCTTGCCACCCTCGAAGAAGTCGAACGCACCGAAGCGGAGGCGCGACTTCCACGGATTGGACTCCGGCACGGTGATCGTGTCGACGACCCACGGCGAACCATCGTCCTTCGCGACGATGCCCTTCGTCTCCAAGACTTCCGGCCAGCGCCTCGGGCCTCCCTTGGTGAAGCGCTCGAGCGAACCGGGCCCTTCGATCGAGCCGGCCGCAGCGGCGAAGTTCGAAAAGTCTGCCTGTTCGCCTCGCCAGGCAACAATGCGCAAGTTCCGATGCTCGCGCGGCTCGAGGCGCAGCGCGACGTGACCGCCGATCGTGTCCGTGACGAACGAGACTCCATCGGTATCCCCGGCCAATGCGAGACCCGTCGCGCGCTGTGGCGCGTCGTTCGGATGCCACTGCCCGACATCTCCTGCCGTCCAAATGTCGATCTCCGTGAGGAACGTCCCGTTGGCGGTGCCTTCGGGCTCGGTCTCGAGCACGAGCCACCGCGCGTTCGAGATCGAACCACCTCGCGGCGACGAGAGTGCGACCACGTGCTTGCCGCCACGGCCGAGTTCGCGCGTCGACGCGCGTCCGACAGGCTGCCAACCGGCTTTGTCGAGGTCCGTCGCCGTCGCCATCGGCATGGTCTCGGCGTTGCTCGCGAAGAGGCGCCAGTTTTGCGGCGCGCGTTCGGCCTTGTGCCAGCTGTAGACGTGCACACGGCGCACGTCGACGCTGCCACCGAGATCGATCGCGATGCGCCCGACTTTGTGATCACCGCTGCGATCGAACCAGACGCAGCGCTCGGTATCGTCGTTGTTCTGCGCCGCTGCACCGTCGTGCAGAGTGGCCAGTTCGTCCGCCGGACCGTGCGGGCCGTGGACCGGCGAGAAGCCGGCAACGACGGTCATCGTGACTTTCCCCGTGCTCGCGTAGTCCTTCGAGGACGGCGCACCCGTGCGCAGCGCGCCCCAATCTCCACTCGTCTTCTCGATCTCGACGGGACCTGGCCGCGGCATGCGGTCGACGAAACAGTGCGCACCATTCGCACCCGGATACGTCACTCCGAATGGCCGATCGTGGATCGCGAGGAAGAGCGGCTCCGTCGTCGTGCCGATGTCGAGATCGCGTGCGAGGAAGATCCCGGCATTCGTCGGCAGCTGGTTCGCAGTCTCCAGCACTTTGGTGCCGAAGACGTCGTATCCGACCGTGACTCGCGGGCCATCGAGCCAGAGTCCTCGGTAGCGACCGTATTCGTGCGGCATCGGCCCATGAGGAAGCGCACGCGGATCCACGAAGGCGCGCTCCTTCGACCAACCCGGCAAGACACGCGTCGCCGTCACCTCTTCGCCGCGCAGCGAGGACCAGCTGCCATGGCCTCCGTCGTAGGGAGTGCCACGCAAGTGGAGCCAACCGCCCTGCCATATTGCGGACGCACGCAGGAGCTCGGTATCGAACAAGAGCGTCGCCGTCCCTTCTCCGGGGATCTTGATCGCGAGTCCCTTGTGCGTGACGTTCGCAGCATCGGCTGCGCTCACGGTCGCGGTCTGGAATGGACCGTAGTCCATGTCGTTCCACGGGTTCTGAGTCCGCGCGGCTGGCGCCACGAGCGTGGCGGCGACGACAGCCGAAGCGAGGGACGGGAGGAGGGGACGGACAGCGGAAGGAGTTCTGGACAAGTCGGCCTCGGGTCGAACGGTTCCCAAACCCGCTGATAACGCGGGTCACGGCGTGCGGAGACTCGGACGCAGCGCGTGTCCGACCGAGTCGGAGGGGAGAATAGCGACTCGCCTCGGATTTTTGCGCCTCGCAGCCTGGCGTCGACGCGTGGATATCGAGGCCGTCGCAGCGGCGACAGGCGTACGCCGCACACCGCATTCATGCCGCGCAGCGCGATTGCGCAGCCGCCAGCGGCATGCACTCGTTCGTTCAGGGATTTTTTCCCACATGCATCGCTACGCGATTCCCGAAGTTCGTTCTCTGCAGGGTCTTGCAACGATCCGTGGCAAGACTATCTTCCGCAGCAGATTCCCCTGATCCCGTCGGACACTCCCCCCCATTCCCCTTGTCTGGCGGGATCTTTTCTGTACCGACCGAATCTCCACGCGAGCGAGACGATGCCCTTCGCTCAGTCGAGATACGTCGTCCGCGCGAGCGCGTCCTTGTACAGACCGAGCAGGTTTTGCACGTCGTGCTTCGCGATGCGATCCTCGCGCAGAGCTTGCTCGGCGGCGCGCCGCACCGACTGGATCAGCTGCTCCGGGTCGTACTGCACGTAGGTCAGGACTTCGCGCACCGAGTCTCCCTCGACGACTTTACCGACGTCGACGCTGCCGTCGTCCTCGACACGTACGTGCACGACGTTGGTGTCGCCAAAGAGGTTGTGCAGGTCGCCGAGCACTTCTTGATACGCGCCCACGAGGAAGAAGCCGATGTAGTACGGATCGTCTCCGGGATCGTGCAGGTGCAGATACTCGGCAACGTCCTTGAGATCGATGAAGCGATCCATCTTGCCGTCGGAGTCGCACGTCAGGTCCGCGAGGATCCCGCGCCGATCGGGACGCTGATGCAAGCGGTGGATCGGCATGGTCGGAAAGAGCTGCTTGACCGCCCAGTGATCCGGCGTCGACTGGAAGGTCGACCAGTTGCAGTAGTAGACGTCAGCCAGCCCCTTCGGGAGGCTCTCGAACTCCTCGGGTAACTCCTCCTCCTGCGACATCAAGCGAAGAATGCGCTGGTTGATCGCCCAGAAGATGCGCTCGCTGTGCGCGCGTCCCGCGAGGTCGAGGAAGCCGAGATTGAAGAGACTCTGCGACTCCTCCTTGATCTGCAACGCGTCGTGATACCCCTCGGTGAGGTTCTTGCGCGTGATGCCGTTCCACACTTCCCATAGATCGCGCACGCACTGCGCGGCTTCGGCAGGCGGCTTCTCGATCGAGTTCTCGCCGGGCATCTTCGCGACGCCGACGACGTCCGCGACGAGGATCGAGTGATGGGCGACGATGGCGCGACCCGACTCGCTCGTGAGCGTGGGGTGCGGAAGCTGACGCGTGTCGCATGCGGCTTGCACGGCGGCAACGACGTCGTTGGCGTATTCCTGGAGCGAGTAGTTCATCGACGAATGGAAGTTCGTCTGCGAACCGTCGTAGTCGACACCGAGTCCACCACCGCAATCGAGGATGCCCATCGGCGCGCCGAGCGCAGCGAGTTCGACGTAGATGCGGCTCGCCTCGCGCAACGCTGCCTTCAGTGCGCGGATGTCCGTGATCTGCGAACCGATGTGGAAGTGCAACAACTCGAGGCAATCGAGCATGTTCGCGGCCTTGAGCATCTCGACCGCCTCGAGCAGCTCGACGGCCGAGAGTCCGAACTTGGACTTCTCGCCGGTCGACTCGACCCACTTGCCGGCACCACGCGAGAACAGCCGTGCCCGCACGCCGAGCCGCGGGCGAACGCCGAGCTCCTGCGCGAGCTGGATGGACATGCGAATTTCTTCGAGCCGGTCGGCGACGACGACCGTGCGCTTGCCGAGCTTCTTGGCGAGGAACGCGAGTTCGATGTACTCGCGATCCTTGATGCCGTTGCAGATGAGCAGCGCTTCGGGGTCACTGTGCATCGCGAGCGCGATCATCAGCTCGGGCTTGCTTCCCGCTTCGATACCGAGGTGCCCGGGCTGACCGAACTCGAGGATCTCCTCGACGACGTGCCGCTGTTGGTTGACCTTGATCGGGAAGACTCCGCGATAGTGCCCCTTGTAACCGTACTCGGCGATCGCCGAGGTGAACGCGCCACGAATCTGCGCGATGCGATCCGCGAGGACATCCGGGAAGCGCAGGAGAAGCGGAGTCTTGAGTCCTCGTTCGACGAGATCACTGACGAGTTCGTAGAGGTCGAGCGTCGGACCGTCCTCGCCACGCGGCGTGACCTGCACGTTGCCGTTGTCCCCGACCCTGAAGTAGCCGCGCCCCCATGCCGTCGTCATGTACAGTTCTTCGCTGTCCCGGACCGTCCAGGGACGCATGACGGGTTGCTTGTTCTTCATCGTGCGTGGTTTCGGATCGTTGGTGATGGCGGTGTCCGTTCGCCTGGAATCCCCCGCAGAGGGCCCGACGAAATCGAGCGTGAAGATAGAACTGCACGCCCGGAAGCGAGTGAAGAAAAATGCCGCTTCACGGCGCCCGCGACGCCGGGAAAGCCTCGCTACCGTCCGAGTTCGACCTCGAGACCGTTGCTGCTCTCGACGCGCGCGTATGTGAGATCCACGAACCAGGACTGGAGCTTCGCGAGGTAGCCGACGAACACGGGATCCGTCGGAACGGCGAGACGCAAGTCAAAGTTCGGAGTCGTGACTGCCGCCAACAAGGCCGCGCCATGGACCCCGACGTGATCCGGGCAGCCGAAGGCCGACGTCGTCGCACGAGTCGAGCTCAGGAACACGAATCCGACTTTGTTTCCCGCCACACTCCCCGTGACGCGCATCGTTGATCCGAGCACCGGCGCCGTCGCTTCGAGCCGCAGGACATGATTCGGACACCCGTGCCCGATCGCACGCGCGCTCGCGATGTCGGAGTCCCACGCGAACAGCTCGTACCCGGCCGTCGGATGATTCGCCGCGAAATACACAGTCCCGCGGCACAGGACCCCGGGAGTCATGGTCGGGCCGGTTTGATAACCCGGCGTCGTCTCGGCAATGACATAGGTCTTGTGCGTCGCGCCGTCGTAGTAGAACGGTTCGATCGCGACCGTTGCGTGAATGCCGCGAAAGAAGAGGTTTCGCCCCAGAGCAACGGGGCGAACGGCATGCAGGAACATCGTGCCGAGTCCCGCAACGGAGTTCGTCACTCGACGCGTTCCTGCCGTGGTGCCGTCCGTCTCCCACAACTCGACTCCGTCGATCGGCTCATCGGCCACGAAACGCAATCCGTCGTCGGTTCGCACGAACGCATGGGGAAGACTGCCGCTTGTTCCAGGCAAGATATCCCGCACCAAATGCGTGCCCGCGGCCGAACCGTCCGTCACCCATAGCTCGCGGCCCGTGGACGGCTCGAACGCCTGGAAGAAGAGCTTGTCGCGATACGAGTAGAGCTGCGTTGGCGCGCTCGAGAGTTTCCCCGGCACGATTTCCTTGACCAGCCGCGTGCCGGCGACGGTCCCATCCGTCGCGAAGAGTTCTCCCCCTGTCGATGGACTCGCGGCCGTGAAGTACAGCTCGCCGTTGTGCACCGTGAACTCCGCGGGGTAGGACCCCAGCTTCGACGGTCCGAAGTCCGCGAAGATCTTCGTTCCAGCCTGCGTTCCATCCGAGACCCAGATCTCTCGCCCTTCGACTTGCGTCGTCGCCGCGAAGTACAGCCGGTCTCGATACACCGTCAGAGAATCGGGGTTCGCATCGGTAGGCAGGGTGATCCAGCGAACCGTGCCGGATGCCGTACCGTCCGTCTTCCAGAGGTCCACGGACTCGACGTTGCCCGAGAACGTGCTCGCGAAGAACGTCAGCGCGCCGTCGAACGACGTGAAACAACGCGGATTGCTGCTCGCGAGTCCGCCTGCAATGTCCAGAACCAGCCTCGTGCCCTGCGCGGTACCGTCCGAGATCCACAGCTCTTGTCCGTGGACGAGGTCGTCCGCCACGAAGTACAGAGAACCATCGTGTACGAACAACGACTCGATGTTGGATCCGAACGCCAATACCCGATCGTTGATCTCAACGAGGAGTCGCGTGCCATCCTTGGTCAAGTCGCTCGACCAAAGTTCGCGATCACCGCGCGCGGCTTGGCCCGAAAACACGAGCTGCGATCCCAGGTTCGTGACGTCCTGCCACGTCCCTTCGACCGGATTCGGATACCGGCTCCACGTGCGTGAGGTCGTGTCGAATACCAACGATTGCCAGCCCGAACGATCTGCCTCGATCACGAGTTTGTCACCGAGTACACCGTGTAGCCGGACGTCGTCACTCAGCAGTAGACGCGTGCCACTCGGCGTTCCATCCGACTCCAGCAAGCGCGACCCGATCTCAAAAAAGATGCGATCCTTGTGCACTGCCGAGCGCCGCAGCGAGCCGGAGCCGGCATGCAAGAAGACCGTTCCGCTGCTGGTTCCGTCGGTGCGCCAAAGTCCTGTATTCGTACCATCGTTTGCGCGGAAGTACAAGTACTTGCCGTGTACGAGGAATTGGCTGAATGGGTCGACGCCCGAACCACCCGCCCCCGCGTTCAGGTCCACAATGGGGTGCGTGCCCGCCGTCGTTCCATCGCTCCACCATGGCTCGACACCATTCACGACGTCGGAACCCCAGAACACGACCCCTTTGCCGACCTGGCGAAATGGGTACTCGCCCAACGGCCAGTACGCGGCGCACGCAGCCTTTACGAGCTGTGTGCCTGCTCGTGTGCCGTCGGTGCGCCAAATATCGTATGGCGGTAACTGCGATCCAGCACCGAAGAGAATCGTGCCGTCCGGCAACGGCGCCAACGAAGTCAATTGCGCGCGAAACTCTGCAAGGAGTTGCGTGCCCGCGGATGTCCCGTCGCTGACCCACAGTGAGTCAGAATTCGAGCGCACCCGAAAGTACAGTCGGTTCCCGTGGGCGCAGACCTCCTTCGGGTCACCGCTGATATAGGCGATGGACTTCGTACCCAACGGAGTGCCATCCGTGCGCCACACGTAGCTACCTGCAGTGAGCGCGAACACGAACTGAGAAGTAGCACTAACGAGCTTCGGCTTCAGGATCGGGTTCTTCGCGTCATCGACGATCAGCATCGTGCCCGATTTGGTTCCGTCGGTCTTCCACAGCGCGGGACCATGCTCGCCGTCGTCGGCAACGAAGTACAGCTGATTGCCGAACCGCGTGAACATCGCAGGATCGGAAGAATGGTAGGTCTCGATCCCCGGAGCGATGTCCTTGACCAACCGCAGGTTCGGCGACTGTGCCAGAACGGGCAGCGACAGCACGACGGCAGAAACAACGAAACCGAATGCGCGCATCATGGGCGGTATTCATCCTGTCGAAGCGTCTTCGCTTCGATGCATCCGGTCGCGATAGGCGCTTCGCGACCAATCTCGAACGTCGTTCTCGGCCAGCAGCGTGTTGAAAAAGTCGGGCACACGCCGAGTGCGTGATTTCGCCGTCTCGGTGGCTACCGAAAATGCAGGCGAATCGGCGATTCGCCGAGGCTTTCGGTAGCTGCCGAGACGGTGAAGGCGCGTGCTCGGTGTATGTCTGAGTTTTTCAACACGCTGCTAGGAGTAGCCGGGACTCGATACGAAGGGTCGGTGGGTCCACGCACGCTAGCCACGGGGTGCCCGCCGCGCAGTGCATTTTCGACGTTCGATCGAGAAGTTCGGGGGAGGATCGTCGCGCCCGACAAACGCGCTACGAAGCGACTGGACAGACGACAAAGGACACGGCAGCTTCGGAGCATGGCATCTTTCGCTGGGAACCGTTCTCCACAACTCGTTCGGGCCCTCGTGCTGTTCACGTTGGCCCTATCGAACGGCGCATGTAACGAGGGCTCGTTGACGACTCGCCGGTCTCCGCAGCAGGCCGAAACGCAATCGAAGAAGGGCACTCTCGTCGGACTCGTGCGCGACCTCGAAGGCCAACCGGTCGCGGGTGCCGAAGTCACCGCGGTCTTGGACGCGTTCTCGCTGGCGTCGCCGGAGTTCTGGCGCATGATGCCGATCGGACTCGATGCCGTTGCCTCGGCGAAGTCCGGCGCCGACGGCGGCTTTCGACTCGAGGTCGAACACGGCCCGCTCTACTCGGTGACGGCGACCAAGGATGGAGCCCTGAGCAACGAGGCTCGCGTGCACGTCGATCGCCCGTTCGCGTTGACTCTCGGCGCCAACGCGAGCGGTCCTCAGCCGAACGACCACCGTGGTCCGGCCAGAGTGAATCGCACCGGCACGTTCGACGCACCCGTCCAGGAGTATCGAGCCACGGACGAAGAAGACGAGAAGCCGGCCCAGGGCCGCGTCCTCGGTCAGGTCGTCGATGCGAAGACAGGCAACGCCCTCAGCGACGTCGTCTTCCGACGCGCATGGAAAGACCGCGTGCTCGCACGGTCGGACGGCCAAGGCAACTTCTCGCTACCGTGGACCGAGAAGAGCACCAAGGAGCCGGTCTTCGTCTTCGCGAAGGGACACAAGATCACGGCGATTCCGACGAGCGCCTTTCGCAGCGGCGAGGACACGCGCTTCGACATGCGGCTCGAACCCGGCATCGGCGTCACCGGACGCATCGTCGACGAAGACGGCAAGCCCGTCCGCGATGTCGTGCTCATCTGTGAAGACGACATCGTGTTCGAATCGACGCAGTACGGTGCGATCGCGTGGCGAACGACGACCGACGAAGACGGAAAATGGTCGTTCGAGGAGCTCGGTCCCGGATCTCGGTATTGGGTTCGTGGCTTCACGAAGGACACGATGCCGATCGACGTCGCGGAGGGACGCCTCGCAGCCGATGCCAAGGCGTCGATCGCCGTGCCGACGTTCGTGACCGGACCACGCTCGAGCATCGAAGGTGTCGTGAAGCGTCGTGACGGGACTCCCATCGTCGCGAGCGATGCCGCGCCCGCCGAACCTCCGAAGGTCCACTACCTCCGACTCTACGATCACGGCCCCGCGCCGGTCGTGATGGCGTTCACACCGTGGGTCCCGATCGAGCCGAACGGCTCGTACCGCATCCCGGGTCTCGCACCCGGAGCCTACGAACTCGCGTTCTGGGTCGATGCCGACCTCGAAGTCGAGGTGCGCACGATCCGGCTCGATGCAGGAACGGCGAAACGCGACAACCGCATCGACGTCGAAGTCGGTCCAGGGCGCGAATACTCGGGCAAGGTCGTCGACGAGGCGGGCCACCCGATCGACGCCGTATTACTGCGCGCGATCCCGGACTTCGAAAACGAATACATGCCACTCGTCCCGCCCGGCAAGCCGGATCATCCCGGACGCTACCTCCAAGGCAACGTGCGCGTGCTGACGAAGCCCGACGGCACCTACCTGCTGACGCGCATCCGCAGCCACGTCGCGATGCGATTGCTCGTGCAGAAGGAGGGCTACGCCACGAAGAAGCTCCTCGTCCCGTCAGGACAGGAGCCGCCGAAGACGATCACGCTCGAGCGCACGCGTTGAGCGCGCGCCGGCGAAGGTCAGTTGCCGAGCTTGACCGTCAGTCCGTTCGACGTGCGCAAGGCCGGACCACCGAGTTCGAAGATCTGCGTGGGGAACGTGATGCCCGCGAGGCTCGCGATGTTGGGGATCGGGAACGGCAGCGTCGCTGATCCGCTCGCGTCGTGGATCGCCGGCGTCGTGAGCAGCAGCGTCGCGAGGTCGACGTAGAGGAAGCAGTTGTTCGTGTTGATGGGAATCGGAGGGTTCTGCACGTTGACCGTCAGGAGGTGTACCGCGACGGTCGCCGCGACGCCATTGGTCGACGTGAAGGCGAACGACGTGTTGCCGATCTTCGGCAAGCCCGAGGCCCCATGCGTCAGCGCGCGGCGCTGCGCGTCGTTACATCCCGTCCCGAACGGCGTCACGGATGCTTGCGGCGGATCGTAGGTCAGGATCAGACGAGGCCGGTTCGTGCTGACCACCGTCTCACGGCTGTGCCAGCGCTTGGCCGTCGTGACGGATTCGTCGGTCCTGATCAGCCACCCGAAGTTGCTGGTCGGTGCATCGAGGAAGCTCTGCGCGTCGGCGACGAGCGCGGTCGTCGAACCGAACGTGTAGACCGCGGGCGTGCCGACCATCGTCGTGGCACTCGGCGTCGTGTTGACGTCCCCGCCCTGGGTCGTCCAAGGCATCGATTGGCCGAAGAAGCGATCGGCCCACGTCGCGTCCCCGTTCGTCGCTTGCGCACCCTGCCCCTGCGCGCCGGTTGCCTTCGACGTCCCTTCCCCCCAGTCCGCCGTCACGCGGTGGATCGTCGTCGCGAAGGCGAGGGCCTGCGTTCGATCCATCGTGAGCACGAGTTGCGCGGAGCGGATCGTCGAGCCCGCGGGAACCGCGGCAGCGACGTCGAAATGAACGAGCGCACGCCGCGCGCCGAAGCTCGCGGTTCGCCCCGAGAAGAGATACTCGCCCGTCGCGTTGCTGAGCGACGAGCCGTTCGCGTACATCGTGTTGTCGCGATCGCACGGGACGGTCACGGTGGCTTGCGCCGGCAGCGTGGCCGCGACGGCGAGGACAATCGCAGGGGAAACGAGGAACGTGGCTACGGGTTGGCGAAGTCGCGTCATGGCAGTGTGGATGGGGATGGATCGAGAGTTGTCAGTCATCGAGAGAGGAATGGACGAGGGTCCGGGTGCGAGGCGTACGCCCACGACGTGGACGCCTGAACCCTCGCGCTCCATATCGTGCGGGCCCTTCGGGGTTCCGTCTGAATTCTGGATTTTGTCGAGATTGCACGGAGATGCCCGTCTCGACGCGGCTGCTTCACGGCAGATCCGACGAAGTCAGGGACAGGGTCGGGTCCCAGCAGACTCGAATCGGGCAAGAATCCATGGCAGCCCGCTCGGTCGCGTAAGATCTGCCCTGACCCCGAATCCATTTTTTCGAGAATCGAATTCCGGTCCGTGGAGCCTCCGACGCCTGGAACGATGTGGCCGTCATGACGAGATCGACCGACAACCGGAATCCGCACTGGAGCGATGGCGAAATCGCCAAAGTCGACGCGCTGATCCAGCGCGTGCGGTCGGGCGACCGGAATGCGACCGAAGAACTCTGTGCTCTCTTCTATCGGGACGTGCAGCAGAACGTGCACAACGCACTCTCCCGAGACGTCCGACGTTGCCGTCCCTGGCTCGCAGCGCTGTTCAGCACGAGCGATATCGTGCACGACGTGTTTCTCGGTGTGTTGCGCGATGCGGGAGAATTCCGCGGGAACACCCGAGCCGAGTTCGTCACGTATCTCTCACGCATGACCCGAAACCGCCTGGTCGACGCGATTCGTCATCATGAGGCCGCCCGACGCGACGGCCGGAAGACCGATCGCGATGCCGAGTGGGACCGTTCGGTCGAGATCGAACCACCCGTCGCCCGCCTGATTCGCTCCGAAGACATCGAGCTCGCCTACTCGATTCTCGAGACCTTCTCCGAGCGCGACCGCTTGCTCCTGCGTGGTCGCATCGAAGACGGCGAGTCCTACGAAACGCTCGCGAACGATCTGGGGTACGCATCTCCTGATTCGGCGCGCAAGTCCTTCCACAGCGTGCAGGCACGCCTCGTCCTCAAGATGCGCCGCGCGCGCGCGGAAAAGAACGGGGCCTGACCTCTCGATGGACGAGAACTCCAGTCATCCTTCGGACGAGTCTCGACTCGAGGACCTGCTCGCCGAAGCACTCGCGGCGATCGAAGAGCACGGACGCGCG
>JAGQQW010000519.1 GCA_020426005.1 Planctomycetota bacterium
GAACGGCACGTGCTGGCCGCCTTCCCAGTTGGTGCCCTTGCCGCCGCGCAGCGGTCCGGCGCTGCCGCCGTCGAGCTTGAACGGCAGCCACGGTCCGTTGTCGGACGAAAACAGCACGATCGTGTCGTCGCGCAGCCCGAGCTCGTCGAGCCTGTCGAGCACCCGACCGACGTTGCGGTCGATCTCCTCGATGACGTCGCCGTAGCGGCCGCGCGGGCTCGTACCCTCGAACTCCGGCGACGCGTAGATCGGGATGTGCGGCATCGAATACGGCACGTAGGCGAAGAACGCGTTGTTGCGGTTCTGGGTGACGAACTCGAGCACCGCGTCGGTCGTGCGCCGCGTCAGCAGGTGCTGGTCCGGCTCCCACTCGACGACCGCGTTGCCCTTCATCCACGGCAGGCGGAACTGGTAGTCGTTGCCGGCGCGGCGGTGGTACTGCGCCATGTCGTTGGAGTACGGCAGCCCCGCGTAGACGTCGAAACCCTGATCGAGCGGCAACAGCCCCGGCCGGTGGCCGAGGTGCCACTTGCCGAAGCACCCGGTCACGTAGCCGCGGTCGTGCAGCAGGTCGGCGAGCGTCACTTCGTCGGTGTGCAGGCCGTAGTCGTAGCCCGGGAAGATCACGTGCCGGTGC
>JAGQQW010000520.1 GCA_020426005.1 Planctomycetota bacterium
GAGCACGCTCGCCGTTTGGCGGGTCGCCGACGGAAGCCTGATTTGGCAGGTGACCGGCCCGCGCCTTGGTCTGCAGAGCCCGACGTTCAGCAGCGACGGAACGCGGCTGTTCGCGGCTTCGCAAGACGGCGCGTTGCTGGTGTTCGACGCCACCAACGGTGAACGGCTTCTCGCACTTCCGGGCCCTTCGCCGCAACCGGCGATCTGCGTGAGCGCGCGCGATGGCCTGGTCGTCGTCGGCACGAGCCGCGCGCTCCGCTTCTGGGATGGTGCGCCGCTGAACCGCTAGTGGTCTTTCTCAGAAGTTCGCACGGTTCGTTTCCGGCCATCTGCGCGCGCTGCCTGCAGCGCCAGTCATAGCGCGCACACTGACTGCTCGACGAAGCTCGTGTGCTCGTCGACGTGAGCGAGCCGGCGGGCATGTGCTCACGGCCGATGCGCTGCCCATGATCGCTTACGTCACCGACGGGGCGCGGCTATGGTCCTTCGCCGCATGATCACCCTGAGCGGCATCAACAAGCGGCACGGCCACCAGATCCTGTTCGTCGACGCGTCCCTGCAGCTGAATGCCGGCGAGAAGGTCGGCTTGACCGGCCCCAACGGTGCCGGCAAGTCGACCGTGTTCCGCATGATCG
>JAGQQW010000521.1 GCA_020426005.1 Planctomycetota bacterium
CCTGGAACAGGGTGCCAATGCCGGTGGCAATCGGGGGCTGCGCGCGGCCTATCGGATGGCGGCCTACCGCGACGCAGCCGGCAACATCCCCCACGACGCGATCATGCAGGCGCGAGCGGCCCTCTCGATCCTCCCCGAGCGCGCCGGCACCGCAGGCGGGCTCGATTCCACGCTCTGGACCAATCCGGGCCCCGGCTTCGGCCGGATCCGCGCCTTCGCCGCGCACCCGAGCGACGCCAACCTGCTGTTCGTCGGCAGCGTGTCGGGCGGCATCTGGCGTTCGACCGACCGCGGTCAGAACTGGTCGCCGGTCGACGACCACATGGGCAACCTCGCGATCACGTCGATCGTCGTCGACCCGGCGGCGCCCGACGTGCTCTACGCGTCGACCGGTGAAGGCTATGCCAGCAACGTCTCGAGCGGCTTCAACACCGGTGCGCGCGGCGCGGGGATCTTCAAGAGCGTCGATCGGGGCGTCAGCTGGTCGCGGCTCCCCGCGACGGCGACGGCGGAGTTCTACTACACCAACCGTCTGGCGATCTCCGCCGATGGCCGGTCGTTGCTGGCCGCGACCGATAGCGGTGTGTGGCAGAGCATCGACGGCGGGGCATCGTTCCTGCGGCGGGCGGGG
>JAGQQW010000522.1 GCA_020426005.1 Planctomycetota bacterium
GACGCAAAGCCGCTGGCGGCGCTGACATTGAAACGAATTCCGAATCCGGGCGAAGCCGGACGGTTCACATTCGCGTTCGGCTCCTGCTCACACCAGGAACGCTTCGGCGAGCACCAGCCAATCTGGAACGCGATCGTGAAGGACCAGCCCGACTGTTTCTTTTTCATCGGCGACAACATCTATCTGCCGAGCGATCCGGAGGCGTTTCCGAAGACGCGCGATGGCGTCGTCCAGCTCTATCGCGAACGTTACAACCACCAGCGGCGCACGCCGGAACTTCAGCCCCTGCTCCGCTCGACTTACTGCTTCGGAATCTGGGACGATCACGACTACGGACCGAACAACGCCGACAGGACCTGGCCGTGGAAGGACGCGGCCCTGCAGGTCTTCAGGGAGTACTTTCCCGGCTCCTATGGTCTTCCCGATGCGCCCGGCTGCTTTCAGTCGTTCAGTTGGGGCGACGTGGATATCTTCCTGCTGGACGATCGCACGTTCCGCGATCCCAACGACGCCCCGCCGCCCGACAAGACGATGTTCGGCGCGGCGCAGCTCGCGTGGCTGAAGAAGGGCCTCGCCGAGTCGAAAGCGAAATTCAAGCTGATCTTTAACGGCAACCAGATGCTCAGCGA
>JAGQQW010000523.1 GCA_020426005.1 Planctomycetota bacterium
GGGCTCGCCGATCGTCAGCTTCGCCGTCTTGGTGCGCAGCTGCTCGCGTGTCGCCTCCGCCGTCGCCGCGAGCGCCTCGGGCTCGGCAACCACGTCGAGCTCATCCTCGTAGACGCGCAGCAGGTCGAGCATGAACGCGTTGCCGCCGACGAACGCGTGCGAGCGCATCTCGCGCTTCGGGATGCGACCGAAGTCGAAGCCCATCGGGTTGCGGGCGATGCGCGTCTCGCCGACCTCCGCCATGTGGCACTGCTGGCACGTGCGCGCTGCTTTCGGGTCGTTGCCCTCACGGTCCGGGTCGAACTCGCTGTTGCGCCACTCGAGGTACGGCGTCTGCTCGGGGAACGGCGTGCCGTGGTGCTCGGTGAACAGCGTGTGGCACGTCGCGCACATGCCGGCGTCGCGGATGTGCTCACCCTGCGTCGGCGTGTAGCCGACGTGCATCTGCATCGGCCGCGGGAAGACGTCGGCGAACGGGCCATAGATGTGGCGCTCGCCGTTGAAGTTGGGCCGCCCCGACCACGTGCGCTCTTCGCCGAGGCCGTCGGGCTTCATCATGTGGCAGACGGTGCACGAAACGCCGTCGTCCGCCGCCATGTCGTCGAGCGCCTGCGCGAGCCGCGGCGT
>JAGQQW010000524.1 GCA_020426005.1 Planctomycetota bacterium
CATCGGCTACTTATACCCGACGCATTTCCTGAGTACCGCCCGCGACATCATCTATCTGTGGGTGGCTCGCATGGTGATGGCCAGCCACGAGTTCATGGACGAGAAGCCGTTCAGTACGGTGTACATCCATGCGACGGTGCTGGATGCATCCGGGCAGCGCATGTCCAAAACGAAGGGCAACGGTATCGACCCGCTGGACATGTTTGAGCAGTGGGGCGTGGACGCCGTGCGCCTGACCCTGCCGCTGCTCACCAGCGAAGGGCAGGACATCAAACTGTCCGAGTCCAAGTTCGAGATGGGGCGCAACTTCTGCAACAAGCTCTGGAACGCATCGCGCTTTGCGATCAGCAATCTCGATGATTTTGAAGAAGCCATCGGCAAGCTGTCTGAAACCGAGCGCGCCGGGCTGAACGAAGGCCAGGTGGTTGAGCTTGAAGACTGCTTCATTGAAGGGCGTTTCACGAATGCCGTGGTGGACGTGACTGACGCCCTTGAGCGCTACAAGTTCAACGAGGCCGCACAGGCGATGTACCACTTCGTGTGGGACGACTTCTGCGACTGGTATCTCGAAGTGGTTAAGCCACGCCTTTACGACGGCAAGGGCGGCGAGCGCAGCAAGCTGCGCG
>JAGQQW010000525.1 GCA_020426005.1 Planctomycetota bacterium
CCGACGACGCCACCGCGACGTCGAAGTCGCGCTGCAGCGTCCGGCGCAGCAGGTCGAGGTTCAGCGGCTCGTCGTCGACCACCAGGATCCGCGCGCGCTCAGCCATGCACTGCTCCTCGCGGCTCGCCGGCGCCGATGCCGTGCCGCGCCGACTCCGGCGCGCGCACCGGCAGGGTGACGACGAACTCGGCGCCACCGTCGTCGCGGTTGCGCCACTTCATCGTGCCGCCGTGGGCGCGCACGATGTTCTCCGAGATCCACAACCCGAGCCCGGTGCCCTCGCCGACGTCCTTGGTCGTGAAGAACGGGTCGGTGATCTTGGCCATCGCCTCGCTGCCGATGCCCGGGCCCGAGTCGCGGATCGCGACCTCGACGGCGCGGCCCTCGTCGAGCGGCCGGACCCCGACCTCGATCCAGCCCTCGCCGCCGATCGCCTGGGCCGCGTTGGTGAGGATGTTCATGAACACCTGGTTGACGTGCCCCGCGTTGCACAGGATCCGCGGCACGCCGGGCGCGAACCGCCGGCGCACCTCGATCCGGTTCTTGAGCAGCGGCGCGATCAGGTTGAGCGTGGTCTCGATGCCGGCGACCAGATCGGTCTCCTGCAGCTCGCCGCCGCCGGTG
>JAGQQW010000526.1 GCA_020426005.1 Planctomycetota bacterium
TGCCTTCGGCCATTAAGATCTTCAACTGGACCGCAACGCTCTACAAGGGCAACGTGGTCTGGGCTACGCCCATGCTTTACGCCATCGGATTCATCGGGTTGTTCGCCATCGGCGGCGGCACGGGCCTCTTCCTTGGCGCCGTCGGCATGGACGTTCCCCTTCACGATACCTACTTCGTGGTTGCCCACTTTCACTACGTCATGGTGGGTGGCATGGTGATGGCCTACCTCGCGGGGCTGCACTTCTACTGGCCGAAGATGACGGGCAAGATGTATCCCCAGATCCCGGCAAGCCTGTGTGCAGTGCTGGTCTTCGTGGGCTTCAACCTGACGTTCTTCCCGCAGTTCCTGCTGGGCTGGCTCGGCATGCCGCGCCGCTACCATTCTTACCATCCTGACTTTCAGGTATTGAATATTCTTTCCACGGCCGGTGCGAGCGTACTTGGCTTGGTATTCATCATTCCCGGCTTCTACTTCGCGTGGTCGCTTCTATACGGCAAGGACGCGGGAAGCAACCCCTGGGGCGCCCGCGGGTTGGAATGGGAAGTGTGTACTTCCCCGCCCGATCCCCACAATTTCCATGAAACACCGGTCGTAACGCAGGAAGCCTACGCCTACACCGGG
>JAGQQW010000527.1 GCA_020426005.1 Planctomycetota bacterium
CTCGAGCTCGACGACACGCACTTCAACCCGATGCTCACGGCGTTGCCGAGCTTGATGGTCGTGCGGCCCGACGACTCGTCGACCGGTGTGCTCTTGCGGTCGAGCCTCGAGTTCCTGGACCGCGAGCTCGCGAGTGACTCGCCGGGCGGCGCGTCGATGCTCGGGCGACTGACGGAGCTGCTCTTCGTGCAGGTGTTGCGGCAGCACGTCGCGCAGCTTCCCGAACGCGAGCTCGGGTGGTTGGCGGCGCTGCGGGATCGCGGGATTCGAACGGCGCTCGAGCTGGTGCACGAGCGGCCCGCCGAGGCGTGGACGGTGGAGGCGCTCGCGAAACACGCGGCGATGTCGCGCTCGGCGTTTGCGGCGCGCTTCACGGAGCTGCTCGGCGAGGCCCCGGCGCAATACCTCACGCGTTGGCGCGTGCAGCTCGCGGCGCAGCGGTTGCGGCAGACGGACGAGGCGATCGCGCAGGTCGCGTCGTCGGTGGGCTACGCGTCGGAAGCGGCGTTCGGGCGAGCGTTCAAGCGGGAGCTCGGCGTGTCGCCGGCGAAGTACCGGCGGGACGCGAAGGCGCGCCGCGGCCGTGCTGCGACGGCTCATCCTGACGCGAGCACGGGCACCAA
>JAGQQW010000528.1 GCA_020426005.1 Planctomycetota bacterium
CCGGCGAAGACCATCGTCACGGCCCATGTGGGGTGGAAGCCCGGCGCGAGCCCCGGCGCCAGCCGCGCGAGCACCACCGCCAGCCACCACGTCGCCCATCCGAGCGTGGCGAAGGTCATCGAGAGCATCCAGGTGCGGTGCCGCCGCCGGACGACGCGCCGGATGGAGGCGAGCTTGCGGGCGGGTCTGGGCACGCGGGGATTCTCCGCTGCTGGGGGCCGCAGCGACAAGCCTCGTCGGCCCCGGCCCGCCGCGCCCGCGCCCCGTCTTGACCTCCGCCGCGTCCACGCCTATAACCTCCGCCCCTCCGGTCGGGGCGTGGCGCAGCCTGGCTAGCGCGCTGCAATGGGGTTGCAGAGGTCGGAGGTTCGAATCCTCTCGCCCCGACCATTTCCAGCTTCGAGGGTCGCGAGACCTTCAGCGAGGGCCTGGAACGGCATCCGTAGCTCGGGAACGAGGGTTTCCCCCTCCAGCCGCCAGTTCGACGCGATCATCATCAAGATCTCGCGACGACTTGCGAAGTCAGCCGTATCCCACCGGTCCAAAAGGCGTTGCGACAGTTCGAACGTCTCGATGATGAGATCCGAGTCCTCGGCCGATTGCTGACCAAGGGACTCGATGCG
>JAGQQW010000052.1 GCA_020426005.1 Planctomycetota bacterium
CTCGAAGTCACGCAGTCGGGTCAGACCGACTTGTGGCTGCACAATCCGAACGTCGCCGGCACCGATGTCTTCGCTGGCAACGGCAGCGACAACGAGACCTTCGTCGGGATCACCAACGACAACCGCATCGTGTACGAGCGAGGCACCACGCCGACGCGCACGATCTGGATCTACGATCCGGTATCGAAGGGTACGACGGCGATCTCGGCCGTCGCGACGGGCGGTGGTCCTCGTGACGAGCACGGCGCGAAGATCGCGGGCACGAAGATCTACTTCACGAGCAAGCTCACGACCGGCGGCAACGACGACGTCTGGGTACATGACCTCACGACGAGCACGTCCTCGGCGATCAGCACGAACACGGAGGACGAGACCCTCGTCGCCACGCTCGAGAACGGCGCGATCGTCTGGACGCGCAACGGCGCTTCCAGCGAGAAGGACTTGCTCTACTGGAACGGTAGCAGCGTGCTCGCGATCGGTGCCGATCTCGGAACGAGCGTCAATCTCGAGAGCATGACGTATCGGACGTCGACGAGTGATTCGCGCGTCGTCTTCGAGACGACGGACTCGGGCGGTGACGAGGACCTCTACATCTGGAACCCAGCCGGTCCGTCGAGCTCCGCGATCGCGACGTCCGCAGTCGACGAGACTTGGGTCGACACGACCAACACAGGTCGACTCGTCTACAAGATCGCGACGGGCGGCTCCAACGATGACCTCGCTTGGTACGCGCCGTCGACGAACACGGGTGGCACGATCGCCAACTCGTCGAACAACGAGACCTATAACGGATCGCTCTCCAACGGTGACGTCATCTTCACGGCGTCGGCGACCGGGCTCGACCTGTATCACTGGGTGCAGGCGACGACGACGGCCGCGGCCTTCCCCAACGCGACGACGACGACGACGGACTATGTCTTCGGCAAGATCCTCGGCAACGACGACGTCGTCTACACGGTCGGGGACGACCTGTCGATCTACACGCCTTCGACGACCTCGTCGGCCGCGGTCACGACGAGCACCGGTACGGAGCGTTTCGCAGGGGCGGGCATCGACGCGGGGGACTTCGTGATCTCGCTCGTCAATGGCTCGGTGACGTCGCTCTACTTCTGGGACAAGTCGGCGACGGCGGCGACGGCAATCGTCACGACTGGCGTCGCGAGCTTCGAGGCCACGGCCCCGAACGGCACCGTCCTCTATTCGCGCATCGCCCCGAGCGAGACGCAGAAGGATCTCTGGCGGTTCGTTCCCTCGTCCTCGACGAACGCGCAGGTGACGACCGCCACGACGGACGACACCGTCGACGCCGTGATCAGCGCTCAGGTCGACTGAACGAACTCGATCACGAGTTCGGGCGGTCGCGCGACGATCGCCCGATTCGCGTCGCGCAGGATCGGTCGCTCGAGCAGCCGTGGCTCCGAGACGAGCAAGTCGAGCCGCTGGTGCGATGTCGTGATCGCGCTACCCTCGGGGACGTCCTTCTCCCGTAGGAGCAGAGTGCTGCCTCGCTCTTCATCGCCTCCGACGAGACGCGCGAGTTCGACGAGCTCCTCGCGCGCGGGTGGCGACTCGAGGTAGGGGACGAGTTCGTAGTCGATGTCGCGTTCGTCGAGCAGCGACCTTGCCGTCCGGCACTTGGAACACGCGGGATTGAAGTAGAGCCTGTACGCTGCCATCGCGAAAGTGTGCCCCATGGACTCAGGTCTTCAAGGCAAGCGTGTTCTCGTCACTGGTGCGTCCGGCGGAATCGGACGTGCCGTTCAAGATCTCTTCGTCGCCGAGGGCGCGTGCGTCGCGGCACACGGGTTCCAGCGCGCACCGATCCTCGACGGGTTGCCGCCGGAACGAGTCCTTGCTGTCCGTGGGGACTTGCGCGACGAAGCCGCGGTGGATGCCGTCTTCGAGGCGATCGACGAGCGATTCGGCTCGTGCGACATTCTCGTCGTGAACGCCGGTGTCTGGGTTCAGGAGCCGGCGCCGATCGCCACGATGTCGCTCGCGCAGTGGGAAGAGACGCTTCGGACCGACCTGACGAGCGCCTTCCTCTGTTGTCGCGCATTCTTCAGGCGCCTCGAACGAGAGCCGCGCGACGAAGCGTCGATCGTGCTCGTCGGTTCGACGGCCGCGCTCTTCGGCGAGGCCGATCACGCCGACTATGCGGCTGCGAAAGCTGGGCTCGTCTCGGGACTCTTACCGTCGCTCAAGAACGAGATCGTGCGCTACGCGCCACGCGGACGCGTCAACGCCGTATGCCCTGGTTGGACGCTCACATCGATGGCGAAAGAGGCGCTACTCGATGACGCCATGCGCCAGAGAGTGTTCGCCACGATGCCGCTCGCCAAGGTGGGGCAGCCCGGAGACATGGCCAACGCAATCGTCTGGCTGGCCTCGGACAGGCTCGCGGGACACGTCTCGGGTGTCGTGCTTCCCGTCGCGGGCGGAATGGAGGGCCGCCTGTTGCGGCCCTGAAGCTTCTCGTCGGAACGATCGATCAGAGATCGCCGAGCTTGCCGGCGTTCTTCGCGAGGAGGTAGTAGAAGGTGACGCGGCTCTTGCGCTGCTCGCCCTTCATCTCTTCGCACACTGCGTCGACGGCCTTGCCGGCGGTCTCGGTGTCCATGCCGAGCTTCTTGGCGCAGAACCCGTCGCGCACACGGTCCTTCTCGCTCTTGTCGGAGCACGACACGAGGGAAGCGTCCTTGCTCGTCAGAGCAATCCCGCAGTGCTTCACGATCTTGGTGACGACCTCGAGGTCGGCGTTCGGGTCGTACTTCTTGACGTTGTCGATGTAGTCTGCAGCGTCTGCCATCGCAGGTCCTTCTTCTTGGAAACGAGATACGGATCGCGACCCGTTGCCGGTCGCCCACAGACCGCCTGGGGTGCGGATCCTCGGATCCGCTCACGGCCTACGCCAGCCAACCTAGGCACGTGTCGATGGCGAAGCCACGACAAAAAGGGGCCGTGCGTGCGTCTATCGGACGAGTCGCAGGGCGACGGCGTTGGTCGCATGCGTGAACTGCAAGCGTGCGATGTCGACGAGCAGGACCGCGTGGTCGATGCGCACGCCGATGAGCGCCGTGCTGAAACCCGGGGACAGGCCGAAGGTCATCGTGCTCCGCGCTCCGAACGGGACCAAGCCGAGCCCGTTCTTGACGAACGTGTTGGGCGCCGCGAGCAAGGCGTCGGTGTAGAAGTCGCCATTGAGCGGCACCGTCACCGGTCCGACGGGTAGGCCAGGGCTGCGGCCGCTGACACTGCCGAGTGTGAAGTAGAGTTGCCCCTCGTACTTCTTGGGGACTTCGAGTTCCATCACGAGCGTGTTGGGCATCGAGATCGATGCTTCGTTGAACCCGATCGTGAGCTCGGGCGTCACCTTGGGCACGACGACGACGAGACCGCGATTCTGGTTTTCGCCCGGTGCCCCGACGACGAGGTCACGGGCGCCGTTCGCGTCGAAGTCCCCGGCGGCACGGGCCGAGAACCCGAACCAGCTTCCATTCGACGAACCGTACCAAGACTGCAGGGGTTTGCCGTCGATGCCGGACAGAATGTCCGCGCGACCGCACTGGGCCTTCGCGCCTTGGCTCGCGCGGCTCGAACCGACGAGGACGTCGGGCGTGCCGTCGGCGTTCCAGTCGCCGATTCCCACGACGGGTTCGCTGAACCAATCACCGACCGCGGAGCCTGCCCAGCGACGTAGGCTCTTGCCGGTCTTACCGGAGAGGATGCGCAGGTAGCCCGTGCCGACGGTCGTGGGCAAGAACTGGGGCGCACCGACGACGACATCCGCCACTCCGTCGTGATCGATGTCACCGACGAAGCTCACCGAGTGTCCGAAGTTGTCGGCGGCACCATCCCCGTGGAAGCTCCAGAGGATCCCGAAGGTCCTGCCGCTGTAGGCGACGACCATGCCGCTGTTGATGCCGTTCGTGTCCTCGTCCGGCACGCCGATGACGAGATCCGGCGTTCCGTCCGCGTCGATGTCGACTCCGCCTTCGACCGCATGACCGAGGAAGTCGCCCTGCGCGCCACCGAGGAAGCGATGGATGAGGTTGCCGGTCTTTCCCGACCAGAGCATCGCGACGCCTTGGTTCGTCAGGGCACCTCCGTGGCCGCCGGCGAGGATGTCGTCCACGCCATCGCCGTCCACGTCCCGCACGTTGGCAACGCTGATGCCGAGATAGTCACCCGCGCTGCCACAAAGCTTGCGGAGCACCGTGAACGTCTTGCCCGAGTAGATGTAGACCGCTCCCGAGCGGAAGCCGGTGTGCGTCTCCTGCGGCGCGGTGATCGCGAAGTCGCGAACCCCGTCACCGTCGAGATCGCCGAAGCCACGGACGGACCAGCCGAAGCGCCCTTGGTGCTGCGTGCCCTCGATGTCGCAGAGTCGTCGCCCATCACGCCCCGCGATCACCATGGCGCGACCGACCCAGCTCCCGATGTTCTGTGTCCCCATCGATTCGGGGGCACCCGCGATGACCTCGGCGAAGCCATCGCCGTCGAGATCGCCGACGCTGTCGACCGTGTAACCGCAACTCCCGGGTAGTTCGTTGCCCGGGAAGACACCGATCGGGCGCGTCGACGTCTGAGCGGACGTGGCGCCGACGGCGAGTGCGCACAACGCAGGCGCAACGGCGCACGAGACGAAGAGCGCACCGCGTGCGAACGCACGCCACGAACTGCTGCGTGAATGCGAGGAGGCAGGTGCTTTCACTGGGGCCTGGAGTCGAAGAAGCGAGTAGAACTCGGACACGATTCCCCTTAATCCCCCGTCCAACGTTTCCCCAGCAAGGCATTGTTGCCTCGCTGCGCGCGCACGCAAGGGCACAACGCGACATTTGCCGGGCGCGGGCGGCGGTTTCCCGGCCTCGCGTGCACGTCGTTGCCCGAAATCTCGATGTCATCGATGCATCGGCAGCACGGCGTACCGCTTCGGCGGAGATCGGGCGGCATGACGGTTTCGGCGCGATCCACGCTATTGTCTGCGCTGCACATTCTTTCCGTCGTTCTCACGAGGCTCCACGCTCGAGGTACCGCATGACCACCTCCAACACGAATCCGAACAACTCCACGCGCCGCACCTTCCTCGGCACGACGGCGAGCCTGTCGGCAGGAGCCGTTGCGCTACCGAAGTTCGCGCGCGTCTCCCGGAAGCCGCAGACGATCAAGGTCGGCCTCGTCGGCTGCGGTGGTCGCGGCACGGGCGCCGCGCACAACTGCGTCGAGTCCTCCGAGGGCGTCGAGATCCACGCACTGGGGGACCTCATGCCCGAGCGACTCCAACGGTGTCGCGACAACCTGAGCACGTCGATCGGCAACGCGTTCCAGGTCAAGGACGAGACGTGTTTCACCGGGTTCGATGCGTACAAGCAAGTGCTCGCTTCTGACATCGACCTCGTCATCCTCGCGACGCCGCCAGGGTTCCGGCCGATGATGTTCGAGGCTGCGGTCGAGGCCGGGAAGCACGTCTTCATGGAGAAGCCGGTCGCCGTGTGTCCTGCCGGAGTGCGACAAGTCATTGCCGCCGGCGAGAAGGCGAAGACGAAGGGGCTCGCCGTGGTTTCGGGCACGCAGCGTCGCCACGAGCCCGGGTACCTCGCGACGATCGAGAAGCTGTCCGAAGGCGCGATCGGGGACATCGTCTCCGCGCGCTGCTATTGGAACCAAGGCTTCCTCTGGTCGGTCGAACGCAAGCCCGAGTTCACCGACCTCGAATGGCAGATCAGGAACTGGCTCTACTTCACGTGGTTGTCCGGGGACCACATCGTCGAACAGCACATCCACAACATCGACGTGATCAACTGGGTCATGGGAGGCCCGCCGAAGATCGCACGTGGCATGGGGGGACGCCAGGTGCGGACCGATGAGCGTTTCGGTCACATCTTCGATCACTTCTCGATCGAGTACGAGTATCCGAACGGCGTCAAGCTGCAGTCCCTGTGCCGACAGATCGACGGGACGTGGCGTCGTGTGGGCGAAGAAGTGCACGGCACGAAGGGGCACTGCAATCCATCGGGCCGGATCCGCGGGGAGAAGAACTGGAAGTTCGAGAAACCCGAGGGCAAGCAGAACCCCTACGTGCTCGAGCACCGCGACTTGATCGCGAGCATTCGCCAAGGTGAGCCGCTCAACGAGGCGCGTCGTGTCGCCGAGAGCACGCTGACCGCGATCATCGGCAGGATGTCCGCGTACTCGGGCAAAGAAGTCGAGTTCGCGTGGGCGATGGAGAAGTCCGAGCTCGACCTCCGCCGCGAACACCTCGACTTCGGCATGCAGCTCGAAGTCCCGCCCGTCGCGATGCCGGGAAGCACGCCACTCGTTTGATGCAAACCGCGTGCGGCCCGTCGAAGCGAAGTGACATCCCGCAGGGTGACGAGGGCATCGTGCAGGGTGACAAGGGCCGCACCGCGCGGCGAATCGCGCGGATCTTGCTCGCGATCGTGGTTGCCGCCGGCGCCGTGCTCGCGTTCTCGCCACGCGGTGTGATCAGCCCGGATCTCGGAACAGGGATCGGCGACAAAGCGGCGCACGCGGTCTTCGCTGCGCTGATCGGGATTCTCATCGCGTTCGCGATGGCGCGCCCGAAGACGTGGCTCGTCCTCGCCGGCATCTTCGTCATGGCGATCGGCGTCGAACTCGTGCAACCGTGGTTCGGTCGCGGCTGCGACTTCGACGATGGGTTGATGACCGTGATCGGAGCATGCGCGGGGTATTCGTTCGCGCGTCTCGTGGCTCACGGCGCGCGACGCGCTCCGTAGCGTTCGAGCAGGCGTGCGCCTTCCTTCGGCTCGAGGATGCTGCATGCCGTCGCGAGTCCGTCGGCGAGGGTTGCCGAGGGTGCGAGGATCGTGAGCGAAGGTGCATTCGATTGCGTCGAGCTACGGAGTCCGATGCCCTCGCGTGGATCGATGATGTGCGAATAGCGATCGTCGCCGATCTCGACGAACTGATAGCGGGCTCCCGAAGTCGCGACGCCGCCACGTGTGGCGGTGAACGAGCGAAGGGGTTCCGAGTCGAGACCGATCGTCCACCCATCACGGTCCGGCGGTGATGCTCCACAGGCGATATCGCCGCCGGCTTCGACGAGGCATCGCGCGACGCCACGGCGTTCGAGAGTGGCAACGACGGCGTCGAGCGCGAACCCCTTGGCGATGCCACCGAGATCGAACTCGAGTCCGCTCGACGTCCACGAGACGATCGCGGTCTTCGGGTCGACGTGGACGGCACGCCAATCGACTCGAGCTCGTGCTGCCGCGAGTTCGGCGTCGCTCGGCAGTCGTTTCTCGAGGCGCGCGCGACGCCAGAGGCGCGTCACGGGTCCGATGGTGGGGTCGAACGCGCCCTTACTCGCCGCCGCGAGATCGAGGCTCGTGGCCAAGATCGTCGCCAACTCACGAGACACACGCAGATGACCGGGTGCGGTGCGCGTCGCGTGCGAGAGTCGCGCGAGTTCGCTGCCCTCGTCCCAATCACTCGTGACGTGCTCGAGGCGTGAGACCTCTCGGAACGCCGCCTCCGCGTGTGCACGGCCGGCTCGCTCGGCAGCATCCGCGTCGTCCGCCTGCAGCCACAGGACGAGATGCCACGGCACGGCCATGTGAATCGAGTCGAACTCGCGGCGGAACCAGGCCGGTTCGTCCCGTATCGGCGCCACGATCGGTGCCTCGATCGGTGCCCGGCAGCCTTCGAGGAGTGCGCAGAACAGGACGAGCGCAGATCCGAGCATTGCGAGCCGCGCCTGGACGCGCGACCATGGAACCGTGCCAAACATCGAATTGTCGTCGATCGCCTTCACCGCCATGAGCGCACTCTTCGCCGTCGTGCCCGCGCAGGACCAGAGTCGTCCGACGCCCGAAGCGCCGAAGGCGGCGCAGGACGAAGCGAAGACCGAGAAGCTCTTCGTGGCCTACCGCGAGACGATTCCGGGTACGGGTGTGTCGTTCGACATGGTACCGATCCCCGCGGGCAAGTTCGTCATCGGAAGCCCCGACGACGAGGAGGATCGCAAGGCGAGTGAAGGTCCACAGCGGCACGTCGCGCTCGATGCGTTCTGGATGGGGAAGTGCGAGATCACGTGGCAAGAGTACGAACTCTGGCAGCTCGATCTGGATCGACAGCGACGCAAGGTTCTCGAGAAGAAGGCGCTGCCGTGCGACACCGAGGCCGACGCGGTGACGCGACCGACGAAGCCCTATGCCGACATGACGTTCGGGATGGGGCAGGACGGCTTCCCGGCGATCTGCATGACGCAACTCGCGGCGAAGACGTATTGCCAGTGGCTGAGCGCGAAGACCGGTCACTACTATCGGCTTCCGACCGAGGCCGAATGGGAATACGCGTGTCGCGCAGGCACGACGACCAGGTGGTCGTTCGGGGACGACCCGGAGAAACTCGGTGACTTCGCGTGGTTCACCGACAACTCCGACGACAAGTATCACAAGGTGGGGACCAAGAAGCCGAATCCGTGGGGTCTGCATGACATGCATGGCAACGTCTCGGAGTGGTGCCTCGATGCGTTCTACGTCGACAGCTACGGGAAGCGGTGGCCGGAAGGCGAGGTCGTGCGCAACCCGTACGTGGTCCCCGTGACGGTGTTTCCTCGCGTCGCGCGCGGTGGATCCTGGGATGACGATGCAGACGATCTGCGATCGGCGCGGCGCATCGTTTCCGACGAGGACTGGAAGATGCAGGACCCGCAGATCCCGCAGAGTGTCTGGTACCACACGGACGCTCAGTTCCTCGGCTTCCGAATCGTGCGTCCCCTGAAGGCGCCGACGAAGGAAGAGCAGGAGCGCTTCTCCGTCATCACGGAGGAAGAGCGCAAGAACATGCGGAGCATGCGCTGATGCGATCGGGTCCGGCGGCCTCGCGGGACCGGCGCAGTCCATGCGCCGCCGTGGTGTTCCGGATCCTCGTGTTCTGTTCGGCGCTCATCGCCATGCGTGCGACTCGGGCCGCAACGCAGGTCGAGACGCGTGAGGTTCGACATGGCGTCGTCCTCGATCGTTCGACGCGGCCGGTCGTCAACGCAGAAGTCACGCTCGTCGGCACACCGCTACAACAGTACGACACGCCGCGTTCCTTGACGGACATCGTGCATGTCGTCACGGGGGACGATGGACGCTTCAAGGCGAAGGTGCGTCCCGAACTCGAGTACGACGCATGGGCGAGCGTTCCCGTGCAAGGCGACGACGGAAAGGACGACCCATCGCTCGTTCACGTCGCGACGCGCGACTACGAGAACGCGCAGACGCACACCGACGTGCTCGCGCTGATCTTGCAGCGAGACCCCATCGCGGTGGAGCCCGTCACGGTTCGCAATCTCGACGCCTGGGCCCGTTGGGCACCACTGCGGTTCGCGCTGCGCGTTCAGGGAGGTCGCAGCTTCGTGCTACCGATGCGGCGTCGCGGGTCGACTTGGTTCGTTCCGGCTCTGCCGCGGCAGTTCGGCCGACAGTTCGAGATCCTCGCCAGCGATGGTCGCCTCGTGCACGTGCAACCCCTGTCTCGTCGGACGCGGTCACACGAGATCACGTTGTTGCCGCCATTGAGATTGCGTTGGAAGTGCACAGGAACGATCAGCCCTGTCGATATTTGGCGTCTGCGTGGTTTTGCGAGGACGTACGAGCGGGTGGCGACTTCGACCGACGCGGGCGATCTCGAATACGACCTCGCGCGGTGCAAGTACCGCAACGTCCTCTGGCCCGAAGAGGCGCGCTTCGCGTTCAGTTCGAACCGGACGCGTCTCGAGTATCGGCGGCTCGGTAGGGACGATTGCGGCACGGCCGACGAAGAGGAGATCGAAACCGATCAGCAGTCGAAGGTCATGGACGTGTTCCTTCGTCAGGCGCGCGCGATCCGGTTGCACATCGAGAGTGCCGAGGGTCGACCCGCGAGTGGGTTGACGTGCTTGTTCTCGACCAACGGAATCACCGATTGCAACGCCGGTGAGTTCTCGGCGCCGTTCGAACTCGAATGCGATTCCAACGGGTTCGTGACCTTGCCGGTCGGCGAAGAGGACGACCCGACGTGGCTCGTCGCGCTCCCGCGAACCGAGCTCCGCGACCAATTGCGTCGCACGAGGCCGCTGGCTGCGATGTGGATCCTCGGCCGCTTCGGCGAGGGGGCCGTCGAGAAGGTCACGGAGGGCCCGCGTTCGATCCGATTGGATACGGCGCCACGAGTCGGTTTCCGTCTCGAGAACCAAGCTGGTGAGCGCATCGGCGGTGCGGCGGTCGCCTTCGTCACGGCGCATCCGGACAGGACGTTCGAGGAGAGCGCGTACGTCGGATTGCGCAGCGACATCTTGAATCCCGAGTTGCCGCAGTTCGATCCCGACACGTCACCGCCGCGATCGCTTCGGTTGCCGCTCGGACGAGACATCGAATGGATCGTCGATTCGAGCACGCCATTGCGTGCACGTCTGCGCTGGCCGATCGGGGAGTTGCGCGTGAACATCGACCCGAAGGACGCCGTCGACGGCCTCGTCGTGAAGAAGGTCGAGGGTATCGATGTCCTTCGCGGCAAGGTGCTGGGCGCAGGCGAAACACCTCAGCTCGCGGTCGTGCTCTCGTTTCCGGGTCTACTGGAGAGCCGCGCCCTGACCGATGCCGATGGGGCATTCGAGTTGCGCGTGCCTTCGGCGCGTCCGATTCGGCTCGTGGTCGAGGTACCGGAGCCTGGGGAGCGGCGCCCCGAGACGATCGTCGTCCCGGTCGATGCGAAGCAGCGCGACGTCGTCGTCCGCCGACGGAAGGGATGACGCTACGACGTGCGGCGCTTCAGTCCGTGAAGCACTTCTTCATGCGGGTGAGGATCTCGGCGAGCCGCTCGCGCTTGCCGCCGCCGACCTCGGCCGTTGCCCAACCCGCGTAGCCGATCTCACGCAGCGCAGCGCGCACGTCCGGCCAATCTTCGGTTCCTTCGCCAATCGGGCACCAACCGGTCTTCTGGTGGTAGCCCTTGACGTCGAGCTTCTTGATGCGCTTGCCGAGGATGCGAATCCAGTCGGAGGGGCGCCCGTACTTGACGATGTTGCCGATGTCGAAGTACGACCCGACCCGAGGACCGAGCTCATCGAGATAGCGACGCATCTCGAGAGGGCTGAGGAGGAAGTTGTTCCAGACGTTCTCGATGCAGATGTCGATCCCGAGTTCGTCGGCGAGGGGGAGCACCTTGCGAATCTCGGCCTGAGATCGCTCGTAGCAATGGTCGTAGCGTTCGACCTTGTTGACGACGCCCGGGACGAGCAGCACCGTCGACGCGCCGCTGTCCTTCGCTGCGCGCAAAGCGCGTTCGAGACCGGCGATTCCCTTTGCACGGATCTCGGCGTCCGGGCTGGATAGCCGTTCGCGCCAGTGGATCGAATCGACGACACCGTGGATGGGCAAGCCCGTCTCTTCGGACGCGGCTCGAGCCTCCTTCCCGCTGTAGCCGGCGGGGCTGTCGATCTCGATCCCGTCGTAACCGATGTCCTTGACGAGTGCGAACTTCTCGGTCAGCGAGGAGCCCTCGCCGACCATGCCGAGCTTGAGGGCGAAGCGAATGTCGAGCGCTTTCGACTCGGTCCCCGCGCCGTCGCCTTCGTCCTGGCCAGGCGTCGCGGACGCCCCGGCGCGCGCGAACGTCATACCGGCTGCCGCCGTGGCAGCGCTGCGGGCGCAATTTGCAAGAAACGTGCGTCGTGTGTTGCTCATCGGTAGTCCCTGCGCTGGCCTCCTTGCGCGGTTTCCTTGCGGCAGCTGCGATTTCGCGGTCGTGCCGCGTGCGGCGCTCGCCGTATCATGCCGCGGCGCGCTCGCCGGAGTGCGTCCAAAGTCCGAACTGCCTCGATTCCAGCTCGCACCATGTCGAATCCAAGCCAACCTTCACGTCGTGATGTCCTCAAAACGGGTGCAGCCACCATGGCCGCGATTCCCCTGGCGTCTGCTGCGATCGCAGCGCAGGACGAGGCGCAAGGCGCACCCAAGAACTCGGGTGTGCATCAAGGCGGCAACGACGTGCTCAAGGTCGGGCTGATCGGCTGCGGCGGGCGCGGTACCGGCGCAGCGGCAAACGCGTTGCGTGCCGATCCCGAGACGAAGCTCGTCGCGATGGCGGACCTCTTCTCGGTCCAGATCGAGCGGAGCCATGAGAGCCTGCTCAAGACGGATGTCGCGTCTCGGATCGACGTTCCGGCGGAGCGTCGCTTCCTCGGCTTCGATGCTTTCGAGCACGTCGTCGATCTCTGCGACGTCGTTCTCCTGACGTCGGCGCCCCACTTCCGTCCGAAGCACCTCGCGCATGCGATCGAGAAGGGCAAGCACGTCTTCTGCGAGAAGCCTGTCGCCACGGATGCATTCGGGATTCGCTCGATCATCGAGACGGTCGAGAAGGCTCGACAGAAGAAACTCGCGATCGTTTCCGGCCTCTGTTACCGCTACCACAAGCCGAAGATCGAAACGATGCGTCGAATCCACGAAGGCGCGATCGGGGATATCCTCGCACTCCAGGCGACGTACCACGCGAGCGGACTGTGGCATCGCGGCGACGATCCGAGTTGGACGCCACTCGAGAAGCAACTTCGCAACTGGACGTACTACACGTGGCTCGCGGGTGACATCATCGCCGAGCAACACATCCACAGCCTCGACAAGATCGCGTGGGCGATGGGCAACGTGTATCCGATCGCGGCCACGGCGAGTGGTGGACGAATCCAACGCACCGATCCGAAATACGGCAACGTGTACGACCACTTTTCGACCGTCTACGAGTTCCCCGGCGGAGTCAAAGGGTTCTCGTCGTGCCGGCAGTGGGACGGTTGCACCAACGATGTCAGTGACTTCGCGATCGGCACGCGCGGGATCGCTGCTCTGCAGTCGCACCGCATCAGCGGTGAGAACAAGTGGCGCTTCGAGGGCAAGGGCGGAAACATGTACGACGACGAGCACGTCGCGCTGTTCGCCTCGATCCGCAAGGGCGAGCCGATCAACAACGGCGAATACATGTGGAAGAGCACGCTGATGGCGTTGCTCGGGCGCATGTCCGCCTACACCGGCAAGCGCATCACGTGGGACCAGGCTCTCGCGAGCCAGGAACGCCTCGGGCCCAAGAGCATGGAGGACGTCGACTTCGAGCCGATGCCCGTTGCCGTGCCCGGCGTGCGCGCGTTCGTCTGATCGCGGCGTGCGCCCTCGCGAGGCGAGCGCGCGCCGAGTCAGCGCAGGGTCGTGGTGGTCACGTTCGAAAGATCGGTTCCTTTCGAGGACACGACGAGACTCTGCATCGCGAGGTCGGCGCCGATCAGTGTGTTGTCGAACGGGATCTTGAAGGTCCAGCTCACGTTGCCGGACAGTCCGATCGTGATCGCGGGTCCGGCGAAGAGCGTCGACGGATCGAGCCAGAGCGTGAGGCTCTGTGCGAGTTGCACCGGTGGCATGATCGCGCCGAAGAAGAGGCCCATCGGTGCGCTCGGCTCACCGTTGACGGTGATCTGCAAGAACGAGCCGAGACTGTTCCCCAGGGATTCGAGGGTCGGTGTGATCCGCTTCGTCACGATGGCTCCACCCGTCGAACCGGCGAGCCCGGCACCTGGATCGATCGTGAGCGTCACGTTGCCGGTCGTGATGAGTGCATCCTTGGTCCCGCCAACTGCACTCTTGGCGTGACTGACGACGATCGAGCTATCGCGCGTGACAATCGCCGCTGATGGTGGAGTGTTGCCGAACCCAGCGCCACCGAAGCATGTCGAGTGTGCGAGCCAAAGCGAGCTCTGTTCGCACAGGATCGACTCCATCGACGGTCGTGTCGCCGTCGCGGCTTGCCCCGCGAGCATCGATCGAGTGAACGATACCGTCGACCGTGCCAGCTGAATCCGTGATCCCGAAACGAACGCCGTTTCGAACGACACTCCTGCGCAGTCTTGGATGACGATTCGTGTGTTGTCCGTGAACAGTTGAGTCCGACTCGAGACGCTGCAGTTACGCAACAGCATCGGACCTCGGTTTTGGGTCGCGAGGATCGCGGTCGGGATGAAGTCCCCAACGAGCGACATGTTCTCGATGATGAGCCGTTCGCCGCGCGGGATGTTGAAAATGCGAACACCGATCGTCGGTGTCGACACGGGCGTGATGCGAACCGGATGCACGCACAAGATGCGGACACCTTTGTCGATCACCAAGGTTTCTTGGTAGTCGCCCGCCTGGACCAGGATCGTGTCCTTGTGTTTGGCGACCGCGAGTGCCGCGCTGATCGTCTTGTAGACACCGTTGCCTCCGCGCGGATCGACGACGAGGGCTTGCGCAACGATGTGCCCGCAGAAGGTGGCCATCACGAAGGCCGCCGCGGGGGCGAGGAAACGAGTTCGGATGTGCATGGTGGACTCCTCTTGGTCGTTGTTCTGCATCGTAACCACGCGAACACCCGACTTTGCACCTGACGTGAGCCGTATCGGCTCCTCATGGGGTGTCGCAAGTCGAGCATGCGCGGTTTCGACGCGGGCACATCGCGGCCGGACGGATTTGAGTGTCGTGCTCCGACGCGTCGATGAGAGGGGAGCGATGAAGTTCCACCTCGCGATCCTCACGTACGACGCCCTCGCGGATACAGAGCGTTGTCTGGCGAGTGTGTTCGAGAACACTGTCGTACCTTGCGACATCCACGTTCTCGACAATGCGTCACGGGACGGAACGGTCGCGTGGCTGACAGGCATCCGAAACCGCCTCGCGAGTCTGCACTGCTCGGACGTCAATCTCGGGGTTCCCGGTGGGCGGAACGTGCTTCTCGAGCACATCCTCCGAGTTGCCGACGACGACGATCTCATCGTGTTCCTCGACAATGACATCGAAGTGCACGAGGCGTGGCACGTACCCTTCGAGCGGCTCTTCGAACGCGATAACCGCGTTGGACTCGCGAGCAAGGTCGGTTGGGTCATGCGGGTGCGCGGTGAAACTCGGGATCCACTCACGCATCCGTGGGAGACCTCGCGAGTCGATATCGTGGCTGGCGGGTTCGCGTGCTGTGCTCGCGTTCGCGCGGCGCGAGAAGTCGGCCCGTTGGACGAGAATCTCGGCCTCTTCTGGCACGAAGACGACGATTGGGCGCTTCGTTTCACGCACCTGGGGTGGTCGGTGTGGGCAGTCCCCGAAGCCTCCATGACGCATCATGAGCATGGTTCCGGTGTCGCGTTCACCACGCTCGCGGACGGAGCCTCGGTGCGGAACCTGCGCTACCTGACCCACAAGTGGCGGGAGCGTGGTTATGTCGACGAAGAAGGATGGGTTCGGGATTCCGATCCGCTCTTCAGTCCGCCCCGCGAGGTCCGCGCCGCGCTCGCGCGGCGGCTCGGGCGAAAGGGCGCGTTGTGCCGGGGAGAGTACGCCCAAGCCTACTGGGACTTGCAGGCGTTCCACGTGTCGAACGAACTCGGGCAGGTCTTTCCGCGACCGATCTCGCCATGCCTCCGCGCGCTGCTCGACTTGGTCGTCGAGGGCCAGGCGTTCGTAATGTGCGAATCGGTGCGTGGACGCATGGCTCGATTGAGGGACGCGCTCGAGACCGAACACGATCGTCGCTGCCCCTCGTGGGTAAAGAGTTCCAGATCTCCGCGTGCCGATGTCCCGAGTGGAATCGCGCGCACCAACGCGTGGGATGATCCCGAGTGGTTCGCTCGGTTCGTCGAGCTTCGTGGCGACACCGTGAGTGACGACTGGTACTCGCGACATGCGGACGATTGGACAGCGACGACGATCTTCGCGTCGATCCAGCGTCGCTGTGAAGCCGGAGAAGCGCCAGCGGTCTGGTTCGCCCGCGAGGATCGCATGCAGCTCTCGGGAGCTCTCGCGAGCGCCGGCGCCCGCATCGCGCCGCTGCACGACTCCGGCCCGGTCGATGTCGCGATTCTCGATGTGCCGCTCCTGACCGATCTCGACGACCCGCGAGTCTCACGGCAGCTCGACGCCATCCGGGACCGGCTCTCCGTCGGCGCGACGGTTTTCGTCGTGACGACCGTGCTCGTCGGGGAGCATGGTACGTGCGCGTTCGATCCCGATGCCGCGCGGACGATGAGCGCTCGGGGACTGGCTCCGACGTACCCATTCGATGGCGCCTGTGATCCGGACGTCTTCACGATGGTCGTGCCTCCCCTCGTGCTCGGGCGGGCCCCGCGCTTCGGGTATCGAGTCGGAACGGGATTCGTGACGCGCGCGCTCGTCGCGCTACGAGCGAGCGGCACGCAGTCCGAGACCATCGGCACGGAGCTCGTGCACGGCCTCGCCGACATGCGCGGTGTCGATTGGAATCGTGCCGCAATCGACGTCGATGCGCGAGACGCGCTCGTTCGCTTGGCGCTGCTCGTTCGAGACGGAAGCATCGACATGGTCGTTGCCGATGGGGCATGTCCGCCGTTGCTCCAGCCTGTCCTCGCGGGGTACCCCGTGCGCTATCGAGCGGCGCAAGACGACCTCGATGGCCTGCCGCGTACCGTGCACCACTTCGAGCTACCTCGCGTCGAAGGAGCTTCTCACTCTCGGTGGCCTGCTGCCGAACACGTGCTCCATGTGCCCGCTCGCGTCGACGGTACCGCTCGTGCGCTCGATGTCGACCGTTCGCCGAATGCGTGGAGCGAGGAAGAAGCCGTGCGGACCGAGATCTACTGGCCCGGAATGCAAACGAGAACGACGCTTCCATGGTCGCCGTGTCCTATGCGCGCCGCACGCAAGCACTATGGCCTCGCGGAGCGCTATGCCTTGGTCGATGCCACGCGCGGCATACACGAGCAGGCAGCGCAGGCGCTGCACGCCATCGCCGTGCAATTGGCTGCGGACAGCCAATCTCCCGAGGGGGCCGTGATGCTCATCCATGGAGCGCCCGCTGCGATGATCGGCGAGCAGAACGCGAGGGAAGCGAGCAGTCGCGTTCGTTTCGTATCGCCGGTGCCGGACGACGTGCGGCGAACGCTGTTCGAAGGCGCAACGTTCTTCGTCGACGCGAGCGGACTTCCGGAGCGCGGGTCGGGTTCTTACGAAGCGCTCGACGTGGGACTGCGAGAACTCGAACTGTTCGATCCGCCTACTTCTTCGACGGTCCGCCTGCAGGCGAAAGTCGTCGGACCCACAGATTCTTGAACTGCGCCCAGATCGCGCTCGTCACTTCGCGCGGCGCGTGACGTTGGAGACCGATGAACCCACGCGCTGCGCGTTCGGAGAATGGCTTGCCCTGCACGGGTTCGAGCGCGTGCGTGTCGACGTCGTAGAGTTCGCGCCCGTTGAGCTCGACGCGAAGGCGTGAGCCGACGTAGCGCACGCGATACGTGTTCCAGCGTCCGATGTCGAAGAGCACCTTGTGAGACGACGGCGCCAAGGAGCCGTAGAGGCCTCCGGTGAACTGGAACGGCTTCAGTTTCGACTTCGTGACGTCTTCCCAATGGAAGTCGTCGAGGATCTGGATCTCACACCCGCTGTAGGCCGGGTTGCCTTCGGGCGCCGCTCTCAGGAAGAGTCCGCTGTTGGCCATCTCGGCGATCTTGAAGTCGAGCCTGAGTTCGAAGTCCTCGTACTCGTCGACGGTGGCGAGCGTGCCATCGCCGCCGTCCTTCGCGAACGAGAGGACTCCATCTCGGACACTCGAGCCGTTCTTCGTTCCGTTCGAGGTCGCGCGCCAACCGTCCAAGGAATCTCCCTCGAGCAGGTTCTTCCAGCCCGCGTCTTCGTGCTTCGGCGACAAGAAGCCAGCCGCGTTGCAGTCGAAGTCGGCGGACGCGTACACCGGGACTTCTTGGATGCGGATGTCGCGGAAGCGCGCCCGATACGAACCCTCGGCGCCGCCGCCGTGGACTTGGATCCCGATGCGGCCCGTGGGCGCGAATTGAGGCACCAGCGTTTCCGGAAGCGTGTAGTCGGAGAGTGGCTTTCCGTTGAGCCATGTCGTCACGCGCGGAGGTAGCCCACGCACGTGCATCTCCACGCGGTTCCACGCCCCCGATCGCCAATGCTCCCAACCCTTCTCGTTGTGCTGCAGCCAACCGTCCGCGTAGATTCCGCCGATCTCGCCGCCGGGACGTGCGTCGAGCGTGACCTGAATGCCGCGATCTTGCGCCGTTCGCCCTTCGGTCGCCTTCTCGCGCGGGACCATGAAGAGGAAGATCCCCGAGTCGAAGGGCTCCGCGATCTCGATCTCGAGCGATAGCCGAAAACCTTGCCAATGCTCGTTCGTGTAGAGGAGGCCGCCGGCCTTGTTGGCACCTTCGCGCCCGACGATGCAGCCGTCCTCGAAACGCCAGTCGGCCTTGCCGTCGTAGCGGCCGCCGACCTTCGTCCATTCTCGTGCGAGATCCGCCTCCTTGCCCGCGAACAACGCACGCCACGACGAAGCGTCGAAGACGCGATCCTCGTCGGTCGATTGAGCGCACAGTCCCGTAGTCACAGCGCATAGAGCCGCGAGAACGAAGCGCGAGAACAAAGGGAAACAGGCCGCGAGAGAGCTCGAATACATGCGAGGACCGTAGAGGGCTCAAAAGAACTCGGCAAGGGACCGGCACGCTGTTCCAAGTCACCGCGGCCATCGACATACTCCCCCGATGATCGATGCTCACTTCGTCACGAGCCAATCGGCCCTCCTGCGAGGCGCCGAGAGTCTGCTCGTCATCGCTCCCGCGGCGCGCTATGCCGCGAAAGCGCTTCCGGATGTCCTTCCCGAGGAGGTCAGGCACCTCGTGCTCGGCCTTGCCGCAAGGACCAAAGCGGGGGATCTCGGGCACCTCGAGTCCACCGTGCTCGTCGACGCGGGTAAGGGGAAGCTACGTCGCATTCGCGTCGCAGTGCTGCCCGATGCCGTATCGCGCCACAACAGCCCTGCACGCACCGAGATGGTTCGCCGTGCTGCCAAGTGCATCGGGGACAAGTGTGCCGTGCTCGCGATCCTCGACGACGAGGAGCACGCCTTCGGAGTCGCGACCGGGATCGCGCGCGCGATGCCGCTCTATTCGCAAAAGACGAAGGCGAACTCGAAGCCCGGCAAGGGGAAGGCTGCCGGAAAGGTCAAAGCCGGCAAGGCCGCGATCGCACTCGTGACCGCGAACGGTAAGTTCGTGAAGCCGAAGCCGATCGTCGCCCACGCATTCCACTACTCGCGCGAGGCCGCGCGTCTCGTCGACGTTCCGCCGAGCGAACTCGTTCCGAGCGCGTTCGCGCGCGAGGCGAAGGCGATGCTCAAAGGTATCCCCGGCGTGACGGTGACGGAGATCGTCGGCACGAAGCTGCTCGAGAAGGGCCTCGGCGGCATTCACGGCGTCGGCAAGTGTGCCCTCGACGCCCCGCGTCTCTTCATCGCTCGCTATGACCCGAAAGGTGCGAAGAAAGCGACCAAGCACGTCGCTCTCGTCGGCAAGGGCATCACCTACGACACCGGTGGGCTCAACCTGAAGATCCAGGGCTCGATGTCCGGGATGAAGGGCGACATGGGGGGCGCGGCGGCGACCCTCGGTGCCTTCGTCACGCTCGTGCGGTCGGGATGCAAGCACAAGGTTTCGCTGCTTCTCTGCATGGCCGAGAACGCCATCGGTCCGGGCGCGTTCAAGCCCGACGACATCCTGCACATGAAGCAAGACGGTCGAGATCAACAACACGGACGCCGAAGGTCGCTTGGTGCTCGGCGATGGCGTCAGCTACGCGGCGCGCGTGCTCGGCGCGACGCACGTCTTCGACGCCGCAACCCTGACCGGCGCGCAACTCATCGCGACCGGGCGTTTGCACGCCGCGATCGTGACCAACGACGAGTCGCTCGAGGATCTGGTCGTCGAGTGCGGACGTGCGACGGGAGATCTGTGCCACGCACTGCCGTTCGCGCCCGAGTTCTACAAGAAGGAGTTCGCGAGCAAGGTCGCGGACATGCTCAACTCGGTGCGGGATCGGATGAATGCGCAGAGTTCGTGCGCTGCGCAATTCGTCTACAACCACCTCGACGGCACGGGCGTGCGTTGGTGTCACGTCGACCTCGCCGGTCCTGCAAAGATGGACGAGCGTGGCACGGGTTTCGGAGTCGCGCTCCTCGCCGAAGCCGTGACTCGCCTCTGATCGTCACAGGTACCGCAGCACGCTCTGCGGGTAGCGCCGTTTGAGCGTGCGATAGCCGAGACACATCGGATACAGCACGATCCAGCAGAGTGCGGCGACGGAGAACGTCGCCCCGAGGCCGCGCGATGCATATGGGACGCCACTCAGCACGAGTGCGCTTCCGATCAAGAGGAAGTGTGCGATGTAGTAGAAGAGCGCGGTTTGCCCGAACACGAGAATCGGGTTGCGCGTCGCGAACGCGCGCGCGTGTCCCTCGGAGCGTGGCTGCGCCAATCGCATAAGCGCCGCGAGCACGAGTGCCATCACGCCGAGTTCGAGTGCGACGAACGTGATGGACGGCGGATACTTGCTGACGTGGAGCCAGAGCACCGCGTTCTCGATCGTGCTCCGCGCGGCCGAGGCAGCCCGGTGCAAGCCCATGTTGCCGTAGCCGTCGATCGCGCGGAGGACGACGAAGATCGCAAGACAGACGAGTCCCGCGCGGAGGAGCGTCTTCGAGAGTCGACGCTCTCGTGACTCCGTGCTCTCTCGCAAGCTCATCATGTGCGACCCGAACGCTTGTCCGAGGACGAAGATCGCGAACCAATGCAGGGCCGGGTAGAGCGACGTGATCGGCGCCGAGAGCGACGGCGCCAAGAACATCTCGCCGAGGACTCCGACGGGTCGGCCGATCG
The DNA here is from genome assembly GCA_020426005.1 of Planctomycetota bacterium. Lineage (GTDB taxonomy): Bacteria > Planctomycetota > UBA1135 > UBA1135 > JACKHW01. The sequence continues at coordinate 20,723 of JAGQQW010000052.1, forward strand.
GACACACGGCGCGCGTGATCAGCTCGCCACCGACGATCCATCCGATTCCGAGCACGAACTGCTTGGACGCGGAGAGGCGACGTGTCCATGGCGCCAGGATCAACGAAACGCCAATGGCCCACAGCACCTGCAGGATCAGCACACCCTGGTCCGCGAGCAGGGACAGCAAACCCTCGAAACCGAAGAGCACGAATCCGCGCACCACGAGGTGGCGATCGAATCCCGAATCGCCCGCGCCCTGGTGCTTCCGGCGAGCCATGCTCATCGACACCGACGCGCCAGCGAGAAACAAGAACGTCGGTGCGCACAAGTGCGTGACGTTGCGCGTGAAGAACTGCACGAGATCGAGCGCTTCGGAGCCACGCCAGATGGGCGCGCCAGTGCGGGGGTCGACGAGGTAGGCCGAGTCGCCGTGAAAGCGACCCACGTTGAAGAACTCGGATGCGTGGTCGATCGTCATGAGGACCATGACGATCCCGCGCATCCAGTCGATCGCGACGTCGCGCCGAGGCAGGGTCAATGGCTTGCCAATCCTCGGTGCGTGACGAGGTAGACGGCAAAGCTGCCGAGCCAGTGCCCACCCGCGTAGTGTTCGCCGGTCACCGCTCGAAGGCCCGCAGCGCGGTGCGCATGCGCCGCTTCGCGAAGCCGGTCCCGGCGCGGATCCGATGCTGGCAACCCCTCGAGGATGCCTTCGAGCATCCACGCGCGCGAAAGGTTGAGCCCGTCGAGGTGCGCGAGTTTGCCGTCGCTCTTATCGGTGACGATCGCCGGTCGAAGCCACGTGTCGGGATCGACGGGGATGCCGCTCGCGAGACCATCGAATGCATCGGGCGCAGGGGGCGTGAGTTCTGGTAGGAACGCGGTGAGCCACTCGGCGAACCGTTCGCGGGGGAGGATGCGGCGCATGAAGTCGGCTTCGGCGAGGCCCGGGGACAAGAAGTCTTGCCCACCGGGTTCGAACGCGAGTCGCCATCCGCGATCGTCGAGATAGAAGTCGCGGCCACGCTTCTCGAGCAGCGCCTGCATCGCCTCGTGCTTCCGCGAGCGCGCCCAGTCGAGCGCGAGCCCCATGGCGAACGCTGTCTGGCTGTGTTCCCCCGTTCGGATCGGTCCCGTCAACTTCGGAAACCAATCGAGTAGGCGTTGCGTCGCGATGGTGACCAGCGGATCGAGAGTCTTCGCCCAGGCATGCGCTTCGTCGTCGCTCCATTCGTGCAGTTCGGCAGACAGCTGCAGGAGCCACGCAAGGCCGTACGGGCGTTCGAAGGGGCGCCGATCTTCACCTTGGAAGTACTCGACCTCCTTCGCCACGCGGTCGGGGCGAAAACTGATTGCGAGTGCTGCGCGGGCGGCGGGGACGAACTCGGCTTCGGGAAACGCCCTGCACAGGCGAACGAGAAGCCAGTGTCCGTGCACGGCGGAATGCCAATCGAAACAACCGTAGAAGACCGGCGTCAGCGCGGACGGCGCACGCACGTCGGACTCGGACTGCAGGACGTGGCTGATCTTGTTCGGATACTCGCGATGCAAGCAGTCGAGCGCGAGGCGCGCGAAGCGCGTCGCCGAGGTGGCATCGAGGGTCACGGATACCTCCTGGCACGGTGCGCGATACGACCCGATCAGGCCCGTCAGGATGGCCGAGACTGGCGAGCCGAGGACCGCCGCGCGCGACAGGAAACGCGAGAAGAGCACCGGCGCACTCTACGCGATGGACGGCCCTTGCCGGGAAAATCGTGCGCGGTTCGCGCGCGGATCACGCGATGGGAGCGAGCGGTGCGAACCCTGGTTGTCCCGTTTCTGCGGCATTCGTTACGGTAGGGTCACGCAACGGCTTGATGGCCACCGCGGCGTGGCATTCAAGTCTCGAATCAGTCCGGGGTTACGAATGTTTCGGTGCCGGTTTTTACAGCTGGAACGACTTTTGCCTCCCGGCATGTTCTTTCCCCCGAGTGTCTTCCCCCGATCATCCGACAACCCAGCTCGAAGCAATGGACAACCATCCGCCAAGCCGCCATTCGTTCGCTGTCCTCACCCTGTCCTGCGCACTGATGGCGTGTTCGTCGCAGTCGGCGCGTCGCTCGACCCAGACTTCGACCGAAGGCACGCAGGTCGTCGCGGCGGCGATGCCGAAGGCGAACGGGTCTGCCTACGAGGCGGCGGACCGAGTGCACCTCCCGAAAGTCGAGCCCGAGGATCACCCGTCGCTGCACAACGTCTTCGCGCTTTCCAAGAACATCATCTCGGGGAGCGAGCCACACGGGGAGGAAGCCTTCGCGATCCTGAAAGCGAAGGGCATTCGCACGATTCTCTCGGTCGACGGGAAGGTGCCGAATGCCGAGATGGCCGCGCGCTATGGCATGCGCTACGTGCACGTCCCGATCCAGTACAAGGGGATGAACGAGGACGAGGTCACCAAGATTTCCAAGACGTTCCGCGAACTCCCCGGGCCGTTCTATGTCCATTGCTTCCACGGCAAGCATCGAGGCCCGGCGGCTGCGGCTCTCGGGCGCCTCGTCGTCGATGGACTCGGTCGGGAGCAGGCGATTGCCGAGATGCGCCAGTGGTGCGGCACGTCCAAGAGTTACGAGGGCCTGTACGAAACGATCGCACGGACCGAAGTCCCCGACGCGACGATCACCGAAGCTCTCGACTTCGAGTTTCCGGCGGCGCATCCGTTGGATGGCGTGCCGGGATCGATGGTGCCGATCGTCCGCGCCAACGATCATCTCAAGGATCTCGCCAAGCGCGACTTCGAGACCGATCCTGCCCATCCGGACGTCGATGCGCTGCACGAGGCCGGCAAGATCGCGAGCCTCTTCGAGCAGGCGAGCAAGCTCGACTCTTCGGACTACGGTGACGACTTCCGGCAGTGGATGCAGGATGCCGTGCGTCACTCCGGCGAGCTCCGCGATGAACTACAGAAGATGAAGGACGGCGCGGGCGACGTCGAAGCGGCGAAGCGCGCGTTCTCTGGCGTTGCAGCGAGCTGCAAGGCCTGTCACGGCGTCTATCGCAACTGAGGGCGATCGTCGGCGCGCCCTTCCAAGAGCGCGTCGAGGCGTCGTTGCGCCGCGTCGCGATCCAGAAAGCCACGCGAGTGACGGCCGAGCACGTCGACGATCGCGAGTGACGACTGCAGCACTGCAGCGGCGGTGGGCGACCCCGCCACTTCGACCGCGCGCACCACGGCCTCGAACGTGCACACGTGTGCCGGTGATTCGGAGCGGCGCAACTGCCAGACTCGTTCGGGCGAGGGCGGCAGACGGACGAACGGCAGTTCCGTGATCCCCGGCACGCGCCGCGCCATGCGACGACATTGGGACCAAGAACCGTCGAGGACGATCAAGCTGGGGCGAGCGTCGTCACCCTCGCGCACGAGATCGCCGGGTGCGAGGACCCGATCGCCGCGCGGGAACAGGACGACGGGCCGTTGCATCTCTCGGAAGGTCTCGGCGTCGAATGGACTGCCTTCCGTGCCGAAGGGCAGCACCCGGGTCGCGGGTACGACCTTCTGCAACAGCCGCACGGTGTTGCTCCCACGATTGCGCTCGTAGGCGTGCCGCACGACGACGAGATCGAAGCCGAGTTCGACTTCCTCGAGCCATGGGCACGCGCAGAGTTCTGGCGTCAACCCGCAGCCTGCGCACGGAACCGTACCTCGAACCCGTCCGTCCCGCGTGCGCAACATCGCCGGGAGCATAGCGGGGAGGATGGTCTCGCTCGTCAGAGTTTGAAGATGTCGACGAGTTCCTGCAGCTCCACCGCGATGTTGCCGAGCGTCGTCCCCGCCTCCCGGGTTTCGGTCGCGGCGCTCGCCGTCTGACGCGAGTGCGAGTCGACGTCCGAGATGCTCTTCGCGATCTCGCCGCTCGCGGCCTTGCTCTCGGCGACGTTGCGAACGACAGCGTCGACGGACTGCGTGTTCTGTGCGAGATTGCGTGCAATCTCGGTCGTTGCGGACTGCTGTTCGGAGACTGCCGTCGCGATGGAACGTGATGCCGTTTGGACACGACCAATGACCGAGTCGATCGAGCCGATGGCCTGCACCGATTCTCGGGTCGACTCCTGGATGCGCTCGATGCGCTGCCGGATGTCGAGCGTCGCGTCCGCGGTTTGCTGCGCGAGATCCTTCACTTCACTCGCGACGACAGAGAAGCCCTTGCCCGCTTCCCCGGCACGCGCGGCTTCGATCGTGGCATTGAGTGCGAGTAGATTCGTTTGTTCGGCGATGTCCTGGATCGTCTCGATCACGCGACCGATGTCCGAGGCGGCCGCCCCGAGGGAGGCGACTTTCTGGTCGCTCGAACGCGTCAGCTCGGCAGCTTCTTCCGCCACGCGTGCGGTTTCGTCGGCGCTCTTCGCGACGTCCGCGATGCTCATGGTGATCTCTTCCACGGCAGCGGCTACCGAACGCAGGGTCGACGAGATCGTTTCGCTCGACTGGCTGATCCCGCTGATGTTCGTCGTCATTTCTTCGGCGGCAGCCGCCACGGTCGAGGAACGAAGTCGAGTGTTCTCAGCCGTAGTCGTCAACGAGGTCGCAGTCGACTGTAACTGCGTAGCTGCACTCGTGAGGCTAGTGACTTTCTCAGTGAGTGAGCGAATGGTTCGATGCAGCGAGCCTTGGAGTTCGCGTACGTCAGCGGCCATGTCGCCGACTTCGTCGGAGGACTGGATGTCGAGTTCGCCGCTGAGATCGCCGCCGGCCATCTTCGAAAAGACGTTTCTCACGGTGAGGATCGGCCGGATGATCGAGCGCCGCAGGAGCCAGCCGAAGATCGTGATGCCGATTCCGACGAGCACGACGGTCAGCACTGCGACGAGCCACATCCAGCTGCGCGCTTCGGCCTGAATCGGGCCGAGCGGCGTCACGACCTCGAACGCTCCGTGGACGTCGCCGGCTTTCCAGTTCTCCATGGCGAACCCCAGAGGATCCTTGCCGTCACCAGTCGCGGATCGCGAGGGATTTCCGTGGCACATCATGCAGCTCTCCGTCAGTCGGATGGCCGACATGAAGTGCATGGCATTCGTGTCTTCGTTGATCCTTGTGATCTCGACCTTGCCGGTTTCTTCCGTTTGCTTGGTCAGATCGCGCAGCAACTGAGCGCGAAATACGCCAGCCACTTCGTCCTTCGAAGGATCGTTCTCATCGTTTCTCGCATTGAATGCAGTGACGTGGAGTTCGAGCCCCGCAGCGCTCGCAGCGCCCTTTGCAGCCTCGATTCCTGCGATGACCGGAACTGTGCGAAAGAGCTTCGTCTTGCGGTAGTCGCCACCGTTCTTCGCGAGCTCGTCTTTGACCTCTTTCGCGAGATGATTCGTGTCGATCGCTCCCGTCGCGTGCATACGTGCGACGTGCTCCCGCGCTTCGTTGGCGGCTCCGACGACGGCGACAGCACGCTGACGTGCGGATTCGAGCGTCGATTCCTGGTGCTTCTGGAGCAAGACCCAACAGGTGCTCACGAGGACGACGACGACGAGGGCCGTGGTCGATAGTAGGATACGCGTTTGAAGTCTCACAGCTCGCTTCGCTCCACGTCTTGCGCCGGAATCTCCGATTCCGATTGCTGTAGTTGCAGTTGTGTGTCGCTGCCTCGACACCTGGGCTCACCCTTCATCGGCCAGTCCACGCATCGAGCACGAGTCCATGAGTCAAAATGGCGTGCCATGCTTCATGTCCGCGCTGGCGCCGGATAGTCGTGAGCGCTCTGCTGAGATCATGGTTCACGCTTCGCCGACCCGATTTCGTTCGCGCATCGTGCTTGGGGCAGTGATTTTGCTCCTCACTGTTGCGACCTCCACAGCCAATCGGGGCCTCTGCGCATGTACGATGGCTCAGGAAGTGCCCCCGTTCGGCAAGCGCTTTCCGAACCTCGATAGCCGGGCGACCGGCAAGTGGTGGGAGAAGGCGCGGGCGCTCGCGGCTCGTGATCAGAAGGACGCCACGAGCGACGACCCGAAGGCGCGTGGTCGCATCGCGCAGAATCGACGCTTCGTCACGATGGACGTGCCGCGCGACGAGGTCGTGGCCTTCGCGCTCTACACGCGGGACGCGGGGCTCCTCAAGCTGACCGCACAGCTCTATCCGTTGTTGCCCGACGAGGATCGCGAGGTCCACCTCGAACTCGAGAAGGACGGCGCGTTCGAGCGCGTCGCGACCACGAAGGTCGTCATGCCGGGTTGGTCGGCGCACTTCCGGGTTCCGGATCAGGATCCCCGCGTCCCCGTGCGCTACCGGGTCCGCCACGGAGCGAGTGCGAA
>JAGQQW010000529.1 GCA_020426005.1 Planctomycetota bacterium
CCCGGCGCTGCGAAGCGCCTGCTCGGCGATCGCGATCGCGCCCGGATGACGATCGTTGCCGGCGAGCTGCGGGCAGCGGTCCTGGCCTGCCGTGGCGCGGCGCTCGGCGTCGTCGTAGGCGCTCTGCCACGCCGCCTGGTCGGTGTCGCGCCAGCGCTCGAACGCGAACGAGCGGCCGAGCCCAGGCGCGCGGTCCATCGCGATCCACGCCGCCTCGACCAGGAACGTCGCCGAGCCGCACATCGGATCGACCAGCGGCGCCATCGGGTCCAGCTCGGCGAGCAGCAAGAGGCCGGCGGCGAGCGCTTCGTTGAGCGGGCTCTTGTGCTGGATCTCGCGGTAGCCGCGCTTGTGCAAGGGCGCGCCGCCGAGGTCGCGGTAGAGGATCGCCTCGTCGCCGCGCAGCACCAGCTTGATCGGCAGGTCGGGGCGGTCCTTCTCGACGTCCGGGCGCACGCCGTGCACCTCGCGGAACTGGTCGCAGATCGCGTCCTTGACCACCAGCACCGGGAAGCGCGTGTCGTTGGCCCAGCTGTCCTTGACCGCGCCGTCGACCGCCAGCGTGCCGTCCTTCTCGATCGAACGCGACCAGTCGACGCTGTGCACGAGGTCGTAGAGCTCG
>JAGQQW010000530.1 GCA_020426005.1 Planctomycetota bacterium
CTTCCTCGCGCGGCAGGTCGCGCAACGACAGCACCGCCATCGTCGTCGCCTTCGCCGCCTGCTCGGCCCGCAATCCGCGCAGCAGGTCGAGCGAGAACACCAGCGCGACGGACAGCCCGACGACCAGCAGCAACAGGCTGGCGAGCGCCGCCGCGGTCGCCGGCTTGCGTCGCGCCCACTTCCACAACCGCCGTACGGGGCCCGGCGGCAGCGCCGCGATCGGACGATGGTCGAGCAGGGCCTGGAGGTCGTCCGCCATCGCGGTGGCGTCGCGGTAGCGCTGCTCGGGCTCCTTCTCGATCGCCTTCTGCACGATCGTCGCGAGGTCGCGCGGGACCGCCGGATTGAGCCGGCGGGGCGACGGCGGTGCGGCCGTGAGGATACGACGGAACACCTGCTCGCGCGTCTCGCCGTCGAATGCCATCTCGTTGGTCAGACAGCAGTGCAGCGTGACGCCGAGCGAGAAGACGTCCGAACGCGGACCGATCTCGCGCCGGCCCTCGACCTGCTCGGGCGACGCGAAGTTCGGCGATCCCTGGAACGTGCCGCTGACGGTCAGCGTCTCGGCGCCGGCGTCGCGTGCGAGGCCGAAGTCTAGCAGCACGGCGCGGCCGTCTTCGGT
>JAGQQW010000531.1 GCA_020426005.1 Planctomycetota bacterium
GTTGAGGTCGTCGTCGAGCACGGTGAAGCTGGTGCTGGCGCTGCTGCTGCCGACCGGGATCGTCAGCTGGCTGCTGGCCAGCTGATAGTCACTGGCCTCGATGCCGCTGCCGCTGACGCTCAGGTCGACGGTCTGATTTGTCGCCACTGCGATCCCGGTGGTGGCGGTGACCGTGATCACGCTGCCGGCGGCTTCGCTGCCCGTGTTCAGATCAACACTGAGTTCGACCGGATTGGCACCGTTGAACCACACCTGGTTGTTGTCGAAGTAGGCACCTTCGACGATGTCCAGATCGCCGTCGCCATCGATGTCGCCGGCGTCCAGCGCGTGCGTCTTGGCCATGCCCAGCCGCTGGCCGCTATCGGTGAAATTGCCGGCACCGTCGTTGAGCAGCACCCGATTGGGCAACCCGCTGCCTTCGTCGTAATTGCCCTCGACGATGTCCAGATCGCCATCGCCGTCCATGTCCACCAGCACCGAGTGATAGCTCTCCAGATCGCCCAGCTGGGTTTCACCGCTGAAGTTGCCGGCACCATCATTGATGAACAGAAAGCTGCCGCTCACCCTGGATTCGATCAGGTCCAGATCGCCATCGCCATCGATATCACCCAGGCTGCCGTG
>JAGQQW010000532.1 GCA_020426005.1 Planctomycetota bacterium
GGCAGCTCGCGACGATGGTCGGCGCCGGTCTGGCGCTGCTCGAGTCGCTCGAGGTGCTGGGCGAGCAGGCCGAGACCCCCGGGATGAAGGCCACCTGCGCCAAGCTGTCGAACGACGTGCGTGGCGGCTCCGACCTCTCCGTCGCGATGGAGGGCTGCCCGAAGGCGTTCGACGAGCTGTACATCTCCATGGTGCGCGCCGGCGAGGTCTCGGGTCAGATGGACATCATCCTCGAGCGTCTCGCCGACTACCAGGAGGCCAACGAGGCCCTGCGGCGCGAGATCAAGTCGGCGATGACCTACCCGGTCGTCTCGATGGTGCTCGTCACCGGCATCACGATGTTCCTGATGATCGGGGTCGTCCCCGGCTTCAAGGAGGTCTTCGCGTCGCTGGACTCCGAGCTGCCCGCCATCACCCAGTTCGTGCTGGGCGTGTCCGAGTGGATGCGCGCGCAGTGGATGGTGATGCTGGCGATGATCTTCGGCACCGTCGGCGGCATCTTCATGTTCAAGAAGACGGAGACGGGCGCGCTCCTGTTCGACAAGCTGAGCCTGCAGGTGCCGGTCTTCGGGCCGCTGTTCCGCAAGGTCTCGCTGGCGCGTTTCAGCCGCACCTTCGCG
>JAGQQW010000533.1 GCA_020426005.1 Planctomycetota bacterium
CCGCGCAGATCCGCGAGCTGTTCTGGAAGCCGGAGCTCGGGGCGCTCCTGGATCAGGTCGCGCCCGACGGCTCGGTCATCGACCACTTCGACGGCCGCACGCTCAATCCCGGGCACGCCATCGAGGCGGCGTGGTTCCTGCTGCGCGAGGCCGCGGAACGGAACCGCTCCGACTATCGCGACCTCGGCGTGGCGATGTTCGATTGCATGTGGCAGCGCGGCTGGGACGCCGAACACGGCGGCCTGCTCTACTTCGTCGACCTGCATCGCGGGCCGGTGCACGAGTACTGGCACGACATGAAGTTCTGGTGGCCGCACAACGAGGCGATCCTGGCGACCCTGTTCGCCTGGCGGGCGACCCGGGACGAGCGCTACGCCCAGTGGCACGGCATGGTGCACGATTGGGCCTACCGGCACTTCCCCGACCCGGAGCACGGCGAGTGGTTCGGCTACCTGCACCGCGACGGCCGACGCTCGGTGACCCTCAAGGGCAACCTGTGGAAGGGGCCGTTCCACCTGCCCCGCATGCAGTACCGCTGCTGGCAGCTGCTCGAGGGAGTGCTCGCAGGAGGATGAGCGGCGTCGTGCGGGTACCGAACTCGTCGCCGTGCCCCGCCGCCG
>JAGQQW010000534.1 GCA_020426005.1 Planctomycetota bacterium
AGGCCAAGTTCGCCGAGATGGCCGGACGGCTCAGTGCCGGACGGGCCCTCGCGCGCGAGGCGGCCGATGCTTTGGCCACCTACCGGAACGGCTCCGCGGTCCCGCGCACGGGCATCGACGGCGTCACCTCCCGCGCCGCGATCGCCAAGCTGGTCGCTTCGGAAGCCGGGACGTACGCGGCCGACGAGGCGGTCCAGATCTACGGTGGTTACGGATACATGCGGCATTACCCGGTGGAGAAACTCCTCCGGGACGCCAAGGGCTACGAGATCTTCGAGGGCACCAACGAGATCCTGCGTCAGGTCATCGCCGCGGAGGTGCTGAGGGACGCCGGGGCCTGACCCGGATCCACGTCGATCGTCACACGGCAGGGACGTATGGAGTTCTTCGAGTTGATGGCGGAGGGGGGCCACGAGCAAGTGGTCCTGTGGAGCGAACCGTCGCTGGGGTACCGCGGCGTCATCGCCATCCACGACACCACCTTGGGCCCGGCGCTCGGCGGCACGCGATTCTGGAACTACGCGAGCGGTGACGACGCGATCGTCGACGCGTTGAGGCTCGCCCGGGGCATGACGTTCAAGGCTTCGGTCGCCGGTCTCCTGCTCGGCGGGGGGAAGTCG
>JAGQQW010000535.1 GCA_020426005.1 Planctomycetota bacterium
CCAGCTGGTGATGCTGTTCGGCACTTCCAATCCGGTCCGCGAGGCCTTCCTGTCGCTGTTCTACAAGACCTTCGGCGCCCGGCTGTCGGCCGCCGACCCGCACCGACTGGCGCTGGCGACCGGCCTCGATCGCCAGCGAATCGACGCACTGCGCGAGATCACGCCGGTGCGCTGGCCCGACGCCCAACGCGGCGCGTCCGGCCAACCAGCCCCGTCCGGGCAAACCGCGCCGCGGACCCAGGAGGTGGGCGCGTGACCGACACCGACCCGCTGGCGTTCCTCGGCGAGGAGTTCTTGACCTGGCTCTGGTATCGACTGGAGAACGAGGGTGGCGACTTCAAGCTCGATCAGGGCCGCTCGATCGGCGTCTCGCTCGACGACTTCATCGCCTTCGCCCCCCGCGACGACGACGAGACCGAGCAGACCCTGCGCAAGGGGTTGCCGACCCGAAGCCCGGAGGCGAGCGCGGCGTTACGCCACGGCCGGCGCCTGCGCCGCGCCAAGCGGGTGGTGGCCGAGGGCGAGGACGTGTGGAGCACCGTGATCGACGGGCCGACCATGAACCTGCTGAGCATCAAGCTGCCCGAGGACGATCCGGACGCCGAGAACATCGCGGAACG
>JAGQQW010000536.1 GCA_020426005.1 Planctomycetota bacterium
GGTGGCGCTGCTGCCGATGTACCAGCTCATTGTGGTGTGGGGCTCCACCCGCAAGGAGTACGGCAGCATGAAGCTGATGATGATGCTGATGGCGGGATCCATCTTCATCTTCACGGTGATCTTTGCCCTCTACACCGAGGTCGGCCAGGGCACCTTCGACATGGAGGTCCTGCTCAACGCCGACAAGGGTGAGAACTTCCAGAAGGTCTTCTTCCCGCTCGTCGCCATCGGCTGCGGCGTCCTCGGCGCGATGTTCCCGTTCCACTCCTGGTCGCCGGATGGCCACGCCTCCGCGCCCACGGCCGTCTCGATGCTCCACGCGGGCGTGCTGATGAAGGTCGGCGCGTTCGGGGTGCTGCGCCTGGGCTTCCAGATGATGCCCGAGGGCGGCGCGTACTGGGGCCCGGCGCTGGTGGTGCTCGGCATCACCGCTGCCCTCTACGGCGCGATCTCCGCGCTGCGCCAGACGGACATGAAGCTCCTCATGGGCTTCTCCTCGGTGTCGCACATGGGGTACGTCTTCGTCGGCCTCGGTGTGTTCAACTCGATCGGCTGGACCGGCGCGGTCCTCCAGATGACCGCCCACGGTCTGATGACGGCCCTCTTCTTCCTCCTCAT
>JAGQQW010000537.1 GCA_020426005.1 Planctomycetota bacterium
CAGCGAGGTCAAGATCGAGGAACCGATCACCGTCAAGAAGCTGGCGGAGACGCTGTCCGTGAAGGGCAACGAGATGCTCCAGGCCGCTTGGGGCATGCTCGGCTTCGGCAAGGTGAACATCAACTCGCACCTCGACGAGGACACCGCGACGCTGCTCGCGAACGAGTTCGAGGTCGAGCTGCACATCATCAAGATCGTCGAGGCCGAAGAGGCGCTGATCGAGGATCTCAAGGCGACGCGCTCCGCGATCGAAGAAGAGCACCTCGAGGTGCGCTCCCCCACCGTGGCCTTCCTCGGTCACGTCGACCACGGCAAGACGACGCTGATCGACAAGATCCGCGCCTCGGCCGTCGCCGAAGGTGAGGACGGCGGCATCACGCAACACATCGGCGCCTACCGCGTCACGACGGACAAGGGTCACGACCTGACGATCGTCGACACGCCGGGTCACGCCGCCTTCACGAACATGCGCGCCCGCGGCGCGAAGGCCGTGGACGTGGTCGTGCTGGTCGTCGCCGCCGACGCCGGTGTGCAGCCGCAGACGGAAGAAGCGCTCAACCACGCGCGCGTCGCCAAGTCGCCGATCGTCGTCGCGCTGACGAAGATCGACCGACCCGA
>JAGQQW010000538.1 GCA_020426005.1 Planctomycetota bacterium
CGTACGCGGCGGAGCTGGACCGATCTACTCGACTCGCTGCTGTTGCATCCGGTGCTCGGGATCCCGCTGCTCGCACTGATCGTGTTCGGGATGTTCCAACTCGTGTTCGGCGTCGCCGACCCGTTCATGGAGTGGATCGAAGCCGGACAGGAAGCGATCGGCTCCGGCATCGAGGCGATCACGAGTCCGGGCGCGCTGCGCAGCTTCCTGATCGACGGCATCGTCAACGGTGTCGGTTCGGTGCTCGTGTTCCTGCCGCAGATCGCGCTGCTGATCGCGATGGTCAGCGTGCTCGAGGCGTCGGGCTACATGGCGCGCGCGGCCTACCTGCTCGACCGCGTGCTCGGTCGGTTCGGGCTCAGCGGGCGGTCGTTCGTGCCGCTCGCGACCTCGTTCGGCTGTGCGATCCCGGGCGTCATGGCGACGCGGATCATCGACGACGAGCGCGACCGACTCGCGACGATCCTGGTCGCGCCGCTGATGTCGTGTTCGGCGCGGTTGCCGGTCTACGTCGTGTTGATCGGCGCGTTCTTCCCGCCGGCCTGGGCGGGGGTCGTGTTGTTCGGGCTCTATCTGCTGGGCATCGTCGTCGCGGTCGTCGTCGCGACCGTCGTGCGG
>JAGQQW010000053.1 GCA_020426005.1 Planctomycetota bacterium
CCCCGACAAATGCAACGAACTCCTGACGGGGGACACTAGCTGCCGAACACGCAGGTGAATCGTCGATTCGCCGAGGCCTTCGGAAACTGCCGGGGCGGTGAAGACGCGTGCTCAGCGCTTGGGCCGAAATGCCTTGCAGACTTCCGGGTCCGTCTCGAGGAACGGCCCGTCCATGAGGTCGATGCAGTACGGAATCGCTGGGAAGACGGCACTGAGGCAGTCGTGAATCGCCGACGGCTTTCCGGGCAGATTGACGATCAGGGTCGCCCCACGTGTGCCGGCAATCTGACGGCTCAAGATCGCTGTCGGCACGACCTCGAGAGACTTCAGGCGCATCAGTTCGCCGAAGCCGGGGAGAATGCGTTCGCAAACGGCCTCCGTCGCCTCGGGAGTGACATCCCGCACAGCAGGGCCCGTGCCGCCGGTCGTCACGACGAGGCAGCAGGCCTCGCTGTCGCAGAGTTCGATGAGCGTGGCCTCGATCGTCGCGCGGTCATCCGGAATGACGCGCACGACTGGCTCCCACGGACTCGTCAAGATCCGATCGAGTTCGTCCCGAATCGCGGGTCCCCCGCGATCCTCGTACTCGCCGCGGCTCGCACGATCCGAAACTGTGACGATCCCGATCTTCGCGGCATCTCCCACGTCAGATGGCTTGGCGTGGATCGATCGACTCGAGCCCGAACGACTCGGCCACGTTCGCATCCGTCAGCTTGCCGCGCACGATGCTTGCCGACGACGAGAACTCGTCGCCCGACCGAATCGCATCGATCGGTCCGACGCGCGCGAGTTTCAAAACCCACGGCAGGGTCGCGTTGGTCAGCGCGAACGTCGACGTCCGCGGCACGGCGCCGGGCATGTTCGCGACGCAGTAGTGCACGACACCATCGACGACGAACGTCGGATCCTGATGCGTCGTTGGGCGAACGGTCTCGATGCACCCACCCTGGTCGACGGCAACGTCGACGATGACCGCCCCCTTCTTCATGAGGCTGAGGTCTTCGCGCTTGATCAACGTCGGCGCACGTTTGCCCTTGAGGAGCACCGCACCAACCAAGAGGTCGGTGGACGGCAGGTGTTGCCGGATCGCGTATGGGCTGCTGAACACGAGTTGCACGTTGGGCGGTAGCACGAGCGACAAGTCACGCAACCGATCGAGGTTGATGTCGAACACCACGACCTGCGCACCGAGTCCAGCCGCCATGCGCGCGGCCTCGGTGCCGACGATACCGCCACCGAGAATCGTCACCTTGCCCGGCTCGACACCCGGAACGCCGCCGAGGAGCACACCATTGCCGCCGAAAGGCAACTCGAGGTGATATGCACCTTCTTGCACGGCCATGCGCCCCGCGACTTCGCTCATCGGCGTGAGCAGCGGCAACCCTTCTCCGGGAACCTCCAGCGTCTCGTAGGCGAAGCAGTACGCTCCGCTCGCGAGCATCGCGTCGGTCAGCTCTCGACTCGCCGCGAAGTGGAAGTAGGTGAACACCGTCTGGCCATCACGCACGAGCGGCCATTCCGGCGCGATCGGCTCCTTGACCTTGACGATCATGTCGGCCGATCCCCAGACATCTTCGGCGGTCGCGACGAGCTTCGCGCCCACCTCCTCGTACATCGCGTCTTCGATACCCGACAACTCACCGGCCGTCTTCTGAACGAGGACTTGGTGACCTGCGGCCACGAGCGACATGACACCAGCCGGCGTCATACCGACGCGGCCTTCCTGCGGTTTGATCTCTTTCGGGACGCCAACGATCATCATCGTGTTCTCGCTCGGAATCGAATACGCCGCGAGCCTAGTGGGTCGTCCGCGAAGTTCGTAGCAGAACTTTCGGGCCTGTTACCGCGCGTGTTTGCGGCAGCCTTCGACGAGGTCGGCAATGTCCTTCGGATCGAGATCGCCGGCGACGTAGAAGCGGATCGAAAGGCTGCCGTCGCTACGGGCCTCAACGTGTGGGGCCGGCTCGACGAGGACGCGCCGTTCGCGGCCGAGGAACCGTGTCACCGCCTTGTCGGCGCCGGGCCCGATCTCCTTCTCACCGAGTCGGAGGCTCTGGACGCGCGGCCCGCCGGCGATGCCGCTCGCGAGGGACGAGACGCTGAGCTTCGGCGCGTTCGGTCTCCCGGACCGGACGTCGTTCGAAGGCACGTCGAAGGCCGCCGGGTCGAGCGATCGCGGATCGAAGTCGGACGCCTCGAGCGTGAACGCGTCCAGCGCGAGGTCCCGCGCCTCGTCGACGGATGGCTTCTTGGGCTCGGGCTGGAGAACGACCTCGGACTCACGCATCAAGGTGTCCGGCTCGATGCGCTTGGCTTCGAACGGCTTTTTCGCGTCCGCCCGGTCCGAGTTCTTCGTCACTGCGGGCTCGTTCGCACGCGCCGCTGCTCGACCCTCTCTTCCAGAAGCCGACTTCGAGGAACCGGTCTTCGAGAGGTTCGCCTTCGAGCCCTCGTTCTTCGACGCGATCGTTGCGGCTCCGCTCTTCGATCCCGCCCCGGCCGTTGCAGGCACGGCACTTTTGCTCTCACCACGGAACAAGAGGAAGATCATGAGGAACAGCGCGAGGATACCGAGCCCCCATGGGAGCCACTGCATCGGCCCCGTGCTGGGCTCGCCGGCGGGATTCGGCGGCAGTTGCGATTCGGAACGCGCGCGATCCGCAGCATCACCGATGCGCGTCGCATCGCGCCGCGTCGCTCCGCCGTCGGTCTCGCGACCTGCAAAAACAGGCTTCGGATTCTCGTTCGTGTTCTCGCTCGTACGTGCACCGGAGGTCCTCGAAGCATCGTCCTCGGACCGCCGCTCCGGGCCGGAAGCCCCGCTCGTCGCGTTCGCGCCCGCACGATCCGCTTCGGTGAACAGCGGCGACGTGCTCGCCATGCGCGAACGCAACGTGCTGAGCGAAGACCCGAGCGCATCGAGGCGCAGGATCACGTCCTTCCGATTGCGCGCGCGCTCGAGTTCGGCCTTCTCGAGGCTGGTCCGCAGGTCCTCGATTTCTCGAGCGATCGCAGGGACGTTGCCGCCGGTCGAAGGCGACTTCAACAGCTCGTCGAGGCGCGACTGAAGCGCTTGCGTCACGCGCTCCTGGCTCTTGTCGAGAGCCTCGGAGAACGCGCGGCGTTCGGCATCGAGGCGCTTGTCGATCGCTTCGAGCTGCTTGTCGAACGACGCTGGCCCTTCGGTCCCCGCGCCCTTGGCCACCGCATCGAGGATCGCGACGCGCTGACGATCGAGCTTGTCCTCGAAACTCTTCCGTTGTTCGGCGAGCACGCTCTCGAACGCCTTGTTCTGCTCCGAAAGCCGCGACATCACTTCGTCGCGCAACCCGGTGGTCAACGGCGCCAGTGCCGACTTGACCGCCTCCGCGCCGGCGACTCCACCACTGCCCGTGAGCTTGCTGACCTGCATTTCGGCAATGCGAGCGTTCATCGCGTCGAGACGCTTGGTCAACGCAACGCTCTGCTCGATCAAGGTGTCGACACGGCTCCGCATCTGATCGCTCGGCTGAACGGCATCCGCCAGTCGCTGTGCGAAATCGACACGCTGCGCCTCGAACCGCTTGGCGAGATCGGTCTGAATCGCCGCCACTCGACTGTCCAGGCTCGCGACCGCCGCGCTCGGATTGCTCGCGCCGAGGGACGCGATCTCCTTCTGGACGGCTTCGAGGCTCTTGGCGAGTTCGACGCTCTGCGTCTGCAACTTCTCGAAACGCTCCACGATGATCGGTCCCGGATCTCCGACCTCCTCGAGCTTCGTCGCGAGAGTCTGCTGCTGGAGATCGAAGCGCTGCTTCATCGACTTCTCGATCTCCGTCAAGCGACGCGACAACGCATCCTCACGAGCGAGTTCGCGTTGTTTCTCTTCCGCCATCGCGACCGAGCGCTCTTTCCAGAGCTTCTCGAACACGTCGCGCTGAGCATCGAGGCTCTTCGCGACCTCGGTTTGCAACGCGGAAAACCGGTCCGCTACGGCCTTCTCACCCTTCGACGCGCTGGCTTCGAACGCAGCAAGCCGCTTGTCGAAGTCCGCGACGCGCTTCGCATCGAGTGCGTCGAGACGCTTGGTGAGCAACTGGCTCTGCGCATCGAGCTGCTTGTCGAGCTCGGTTCGGAGTGCCGCGACGCTGTTGCCGATCTCCAGCGTCTTCGGATCGTTCGCGATCTTTGCCTCGAGTTCTTTCTGACGCGTATCGATCTTGCCGAACACTTCCGTGCGCAACGCATCGAGCTTGGTCGAAAGACCTTTGGACGCATCGCCCGACTTGGCGGTCAGCTGGCTCAGTTCTTTTTGCAGGTCGCGAATCAACGCCGCGCGTTCGTCTTCGCGTCGCTTCGCATCGGCTTCGTCCGCCTTCGCGAACTCGGCCGCTTGGTTCTCGAAACGCTTGCCGAGATCGGTGCGTAACTCCGTCAACTGCTTCGCGAGATCCGCCGAACGCGGATCATCGACAAGCTTGGATTCGAGGGCCTTCTGCCGTTCGTCGAGCTTCGCGAACACTTCGCCGCGCAGCGACTGGAGTCGATCGAGGATGGACTTCGAAACCTCGCTCGTCGTCGAGCTGGCGGCAGCGGCATTCTTGGTGATCGCGGATTCGACGCGCGCGAGGGCGCCCTTTTCGAGATCACTCAGCTGCTTGCGAAGCTCGGCGACGCGCGCCTCGTCCGCGGCCTTCGCTTCGCTCGACAGACGCGCGGCATCCTTGTCGAGTCGCGCGTTGAGATCGGTCCGCAAGGCATCGAGCTGCTTCTGCACGTCGAGCTGCCGACTGGATTCGACGATTCGCGCCTCGAGTGCCTTTTGCCGCTCGTCGAGCTTCGCGAAGACTTCGTCGCGCAGCGAATCGAAACGCTTCGTCAGCTCCTCGGCACGCTTCGCTTCGAGCGCCGCCGTCGCCGTGTCCGAACCACCCGCTGCAGCGGACATACCCGCGAGGCTCTTCGCGAGTTCGGTTCGTTGGCCATCGAACCGACGAACGAAGTCTTCGCGCATCGCTTCGAGCTGCTTCGAGAGCGCCGACGCGCTCTCGTCACCCGTGAGCTTGGCCTCGAGCGCCTTTTGACGTTCGTCGAATCCGGCGAACACATCGGTCTTGAGCGCATCGACGCGGGCGAGCAACGCCTGCTGACGCTGTGCTTCGAGTTTCGTCGCGCTCGCTTCGCTGTCCTTCACGGCGGTTCTGAGTGCTGCGAGTTCGCGCGCGAGTCGCGCGTCTTGCTCATCGAGGCGCGCAACGAGATCGTCGAGGCGCGACGTGAGCTTCGCCTCGGACTTCGCGATCGCGGACGAACGCTCGGTGCCGGATAGGTCCGCGCGCAGTGCCGCGACTCCCTTCGCGAGTTCGTCCCGACTCGCGGCCGCGCTCGTGTCGCTTGCCGTCAGTCGCTCACGGATCGCCTCGAGTTCGGCGGTGAAGCCCGGGATCGCGACCGTCGCCTTGCCATCGCCAGTCTTCGCAGCTGCAGCAAAGCCGGCGACCGCGTCTCCGAGTTCGCGACGCAGTGCCGCGAGTTCGCGATCCCGCTTGTCGCTGGAAGCCGCGAGCTTCGCATCGAGACTCGCGAATCGCGATCCGAATCGCGTCTCGAACTCCGCGACGGCCTTCGCCGCAGCCGCCTCGGCCGCGGCGCGCTCGCCCTTGGCGGCAACGTTCTTCGCCTCGGCCAAGAGTTCGCTCAGCGCGGTGAGGCGAGAATCAATTTCCTCGCGGTTCTTGCTCGCGCCAGCGTCGAGAGCTTCGAGCGTGGCGCGGAGCTTGGCGAGTTCGCCAGCGGTTCCCGCGTCGATTCGAGGCCCCGTAGCGGTGTTCGGCGCACTCTTGGCGGCAGCCTTCGCTGCCTCTTCGATTCCACGTGCGGCATCTTCGAGCCGCTTGGAGGTCGCATGGAAGCGCTCACCCAAGTCCGTGAGTGTTCGTGCCGCTTCGGCGTCGACCGGCGCGGTACGGACCTTTCCGAACGCGTCCCGCAGTTCGTCGAGGCGCGCCAGCATCTTGTCACTCGCCTCTTTCTCGGCCTTGACCGAAGCGACGAGTCGCGCGGCCTCGGCCTTCTCGGTCTCCGCGATGCGTGTTCGGAACTCGGCGAGTTCGGAACGGAGGGCTGCGTCGCGCTTCTGCATCTCGTCGGCGATGACGGCGAGGCGCGCTTCGAGTCGCGTACCCACGGCATTGGCATCGTTGGGCGACGGCGGGCGACTCTCGAGCGACGAGCGCAGCTCGTCGATGCCTTCGAGTAGCGAGCGACGCCCTGCCGCTGCGAGGTTCTCACTGGCCTCGAGGCGATTCCTGATCGCGAGTAGATCCGCATTGGCGGTCGTCATCGGTGGTGCGGTTCGTGCAGCACCTCCGCTCGCATTGCCAGTCGTGTTCGCGGCGGCGAGTGCCTTGATTTCGGCACGCAGCTCGGTCAGGTCGCTCTTGCGGTCGCTCGAGTTCTTCTCGAGTTCCGATTCGAGCGTCTTCAGGGCGGCGTCGAACCGCTTCTCGAACGCAGCGACCGCTTCGCTGGCTGCCTTGCGCTCCGTCGCGATCGCGGCGTCGCGTTCGTCGAGAGTCCTGGACAACGATTCGAACTCACGGGAGCGCCGCCCTTCCTTGTCGGTGATCGCCTTCGCGAGCGAATCGATACGCTCCGCGAGATCGTCTCCCGTCCGTGCCGGAGCGATGCCTGCCGGCCGTTCGGAGAGCAACTTGCGCAGCGTGTCCACGCCAGAAGTGAGCTCGTCACGCACCGTCTCTGCGCGAGTCTCGCTCTGAGCCAAGCGACGACGAATCGCGGCGAGGTCGTTGGCGAACGACGGCAAGAGCTTCTGCACGCGATTCCCTTCGTCGGTCGTGCGACTCGCCGCAACGAATCCCGTGATCGCGTCCCCCAGCTCACGACGCAACAACGTGATCTCGTCGTTTCGCGCACGATCGTTCTTCTCGAGCCGCGTCGCGAGCGCACCGATTTCGTCGTGCAATCGTTTCTCGAAGAGTTCGAGACGAGCTTCGTCCGCACGCGCCGCATTCTCCGCACTCAGCTTCTCGTCGAGTCGCTCGAAGAGCGCGTCGAGCCGACGCTGCATCGCCTCCAGTGCACGCTGTTGCGCTTCGAGCGCCTCGCGCTGCGCAGCGATCGAGCGCACGACCGACTCGTCTTGTTCCGCGGTCCTTCCCGTGCCTGCGGCCTCTTTCGGCAACTGCGCCGCAGTGGTACGCATCGTGTCCAAGCGCTTGGTGGCGTCCTCGAGCGCACGACGCAGGTCGGCGAGGTCCGCCTTGGTCACGTCCGAATCGCGACTCGTCGCTCGCTTCGAGAGACCGTCGAGACGGCGTTCGATCGCGTCGAGGCGGCGATAGCTCGCTTCGGTTCCCTCCAGGAGTCGATCCGCGCGCTGCTTCGCCGTGGGCTGCTGAGGATCCTCTGCGCGCGCCGCTGCAGCTGCCAACCTCGCCGCCTCGAGTTTCGCTGCTTCGAGTTTCGCTGCTTCCACCCGAGCCGTTTCCAGCTTCGCTGCTTCCAGCTTCGCGGCTTCCAGCTTCGCGGCTTCGAGCCTCGCCGCCTCGATCTTCGCTTCCTCGACCTGCTCCGTTTCCGCGGCACGACGCGCGAACCACGCCTCGGCATCGTCGACGGCTCGTTCGGCATCGGCACCCGTCGCCCCGGCTTGCTCGAAACGCGTCACACGCTCGAGGAGGCTCGGGTCGGGACGACCTCGAGAATGCCGCTCGAGTTCTTTCCGTGCCCAATCGACTCCAGGCATCGCGGAAGGGAAGTCGTCGATGAGCTCCCCTCGCGTCTTGCCATCGAGCTGGGAGATGAGGCCTTGCAACGTGGCGCGATCCGGGTCCGTCGTCGGTACGGTGCACGACGTCGAAGACCACACGAAGCACGCCAGGAGCGGCAATGCCAAACGTCGCGGTGCGCGGTGGAGTTTCATGAACTTGGTCACGGCAGAGGAATAGCGGGCAGCGGAGAAATCGGGCAGCAGAGGAATCGATTCGGGTCGCTCGACGGACGCACGGTCACGATGCGGATCCGGAGACAGCTTCGGTCGACGCACCTGCTCCGGGGAGTCGCGGCACGTCGAGACGAACGGTTTCCTTTCCGGCATGCCCGCTTGCGCCGTCGCCTTGCTCGACACATCGCGTCCACACAACCCGAGGACCAAGACAAAGGTCCCCGTTTTGCACGATCTCTTGCGTCGAGAGTTCGAGGCGGCACCGCTTGGGGCGCCACACGTCCGAACCTTGGTTCTCGAGTGTCATGGCGAGCCATATGCGATTGCGATCGCGCGGGAGGCAAGCAAGCGTGTCGCGAAAGGACTCGTCTTGCGCGTGGTGATACCCTTCGCCCTCTCGGAACCCGAGTCGCAAGTCACGATCGTGCGTCGTCGCGAGCACGCTGTCCCCCCCGGGTCCACTCACGACGAATCGCTGCGAGGACGGAATCGGGATCCAACCGAGCATCCGGCTGCGCGGCGCGAGGACGACGGAGTTCGAGAACGTCAGCTCGACGGGATGCTCGGGAAAACGGACCTCGACGCGCGCCTCGAGATCCTCGTCAGGCACGCCCACGTGTCCCTCGAACAGCAGCGTGTCGTCCATCGCCACGCAGAAGATCGAGCCACTGCGCCGCTCGAGCATCCAGCGTACGCCGTACAGTTCGGCGCGAGTCGGGGTCGTGTCCCCAGGAAGCGCAATCGCGAGGTGGTGAGCCATGTGCCGTAGAGCCGGAGTTCGCAACGCGCGAGGTGCGAGCCCGCGCGAAGCACGAAAACGAATTCGATCACGTCGTCGTGAGCCAGCCGAACCGCACCGATCCCCGCATACGAACGTCCCCCACGGTGCCGACTCCACGACAAGACTAACAGCCGAGAACACGGCGCGCCAAGCAGGCTCCTGCGTACGAGGGTCGCGGGGTCAGAAAGTTCTTGCGACGAGCCACTTCGGGTCGTTAGAACTTCGCCCGCTCGTTGCGGTGCTGGCGCGAATACCCTCGATCGTGCCGCTCGTTCCTCGACCCGAGGAGCGCGACGGACGCCGCGTGCGGCGTTTGGACACCGCCTCGAGGCCGTGGGAGCACGAGGGCGATTAGCTCAGTTGGTTAGAGCACTAGCTCGACAAGCTAGGGGTCGAAGGTTCGAGTCCTTCATCGCCCACCATTCTCCGCAAGAACTTGCGTCGAGAGCGGCCCTCCGAGGTTGACGGGGCCATTTTCACAATTGTGAAATCCGCTCTCGAACCATGCCTCGAAAGCCCAAGAAGCCGAAGCGGATGTACGCCGGAATCGAAGCCGTCTGGACGGCTTCCACGTGGGCGTGGCGCGCGCGCACGATGGTCCTCGGCAAGATCCACATCGGCTCGTGCCGCGACGACCAACGACTCGCGCACGAAGACTACCTCGCCATCCGCAAGCGGCTCGGTCGCGTGCATCGCGTCGAGGACGTATCGGCCCTCGGTCCCGCACTCGAGGCGGTGCTTCAGCGCGCGAAGGCACGCCGCGATCCGTCGCACGTCGAACAGGACACCGGCGGTGCGGTTCGGTTCATCCTGAAGGTCTTCCGTGAGGATGCGCCCCTCGAGGGATTCGACGACCAGGCCTTCGACTTCTTCGTGACTCGTTGCCTCGAGCAGGGTCGGCACCCGGACACGGTGCGACGCTATGTCCGCATCCTGAACCAGGCCCTCCGCCTTCGCGGACTGCCGACGGTCCCAGCCCTGATCCCTCGCGCTCCCCGCACACCGATGGAGTTCTTCGAGCCGCACGAACTCGCCGAGGTCATCGGCCAGATCGAGGGGCAGCGAGCTGAGCGCGAAGAGGCTTCTCCTAATCACGGAGCCAAACGAGGTCTACCTGCACCGGCCGTCGATATCACTGACGCGCGTGACGCCGCCCGAGGCTTCCGCCCGGATCATGGCGTCCTGGATCGCGATCAGTCGCTCGGCTGTGGTCAGCACCGCTCGCCATGGTGGCGCGCGATCACGCGAGGCGTTCAGTCCGGGCTGAACGGTTACCCTATGCCACATGAGCACCATCCTCCTCGCAACGCTACTGGAACATGCGAAGGGGTTTGTGAAGGACTGGATCGATGCAGAACCAGGCCGCCGTCGCGACGCCTATTTCAGATCGATTAAACGACGAATCGAGAGCGTTCGTGGGGACCTCAAGAACATCCAGTGTCGCCTCGAGCCAGATGCGTTCTATGCGCTGCTTCGTGAAGGCTACGAGCACACGTTGCGCGCAATGCGAGAGGAACGAATCGAGTGGATCGCGTCCGTCGTCGCTCTTGGCATGTCCGGCGAACAAGCCGAAGCTGATGAGGCAAAGTTCTTCCTGCAGTTGTTAGACCGCTTGAACGACGATCAAGTCGCACGACTCGTCAGGATGGGCGAAGATTCACTTCACGCCACTGCCGAGCTCTCTCGGCCGACATTCACCGATCCAAGCGATTTCGCCCGTTGGAGCGTGATCCAACGCTCTTACAACGTTGGACTCGTTCAAGCAGGCCTTGCCCAGGGTTTGCACTCACGGACCGAGCTGGGAAACTTATTCCTAGAGTATATTGGGCTCCTTTCTCGATGACGTTCGTGACGGCACTGCGCGATACATGACATTGAACTTCAGCCCACACGGGAGCGACCTGCAGAGGTAGTACGTTGCCGAGCCATCGCGGCTCCGCCGGTATGTTCCGCTCCTGGGCGAGCGCCGGTCGATCCCGGCAGTGCTCCTCCCATCGCTTCAGCAGTTGATTGAAGGCGGAACAGATCCGCCCGTCGTGGGTCCGCCTGAGCGCTCGCCAAACGCCGGTCGTGAGCCCACTTCCTGTGCTCGGACTCCGACAAGCGCGCACACGGCAGCGAGAACCTCGCGACCCAAAAAAGTCGCGGCTGACCCACCGAAGTGAGACAGCCGCGGGCAGTCGCGCCGGAGCGCGACGGCTCTTCTTCCCGGAAGGGAAACGGTTTTGGAATTCGTTGTTACTGGAAGGCGCTTCGACCCTGGGGAGGAAGCGCCTACCGGCTCAGTTGACCTTGAAGACGATCGTCTGGCCTTCCCAGCCGTATGCAGCGTCGTCCTTGTCGGGATCGAACGTGCGGGTGCCGCTGCCGTAGTTGTAGCGGTGGCCGCAGTCGTACGGCGCCGCGTTGCGGTAGTCGCCGAACGTCGTCTCGATGCCGCGCGACCAGCGCAGGGCGTTGGTCGGATCGAACGCGACGCCTTGCGACCAGACCTGCTGACCCTTGAGGGCCGCGGGGACGGTGCCCCACACGAAGTTGGCGTAGCCGCCGGACGGCGTCACGACCGGGATCGGGTGAATGAAGACCGCGGGCGAAGCGAGATCCGCATAGATGCTGCAACCGCCGCCGATCGCTTGGTCGACGCGCTTGTCGCTGATCCACATCAACGAGACGTCGCCGGTGTTCCGCGTGTAGCTGTAGGTGCGGAACGTTTCGCCGACGTTGTAACCCGTCGAGTAGTTGTAGAAGTTGGTCGGGTTGCAGGGAGTGCCGTACGAGACCGACGTACCGCGCGTGCCCGTCACTGCACGGTCGTCCTGCGAGTCGACGTAGAAGTTGACGTTGGCCTGGTTCGCGGAGGCGTAGGTCGCCCAGTCGATGACGACGGCGTCGCCCTTGACCGCGAACGGCCGATCGCCGAGCACGATGTTGAACGGCGCGACGCCCGTGTAGGCGGCGAACGCGGCGAAGTTGAACGTTTTCTTGGTCTGGAAGACCGCGACGTCGTCACCGTGGTTGTCCGCGAACTTGTTGCTGAGCACCTTCGGGTCACACGACTTGGTCGTGCCGCCGCTTGAGAGCCACACCTGGATATCGCAGCTGAATCCCGTGGTCAGATAGGCACCACCATTGGCGCGTGCACTCAGTTGCGTGATGACCTTGCCGGTCGTCCAGCTCGTGCCACTGCCGCTGTATCCGCACTGGATACGGGCCGGGGCATAGCGGAGGGGAACGTGACGCGAGGCATCGCCCTCGGTGGTTCCGAGCGTGGGAGAATCAGGCAGAGTTTCGGTCGTTTGCGCGACCGCGATCGAGGGGAGCACCGCAACCGCGGCGCCGAGCATCCAGAGAGTTCGCATGAGCTTCAGGAAACGTTGAGGTAACAGAAACATATCCCGAGCGCAGAGAAACGAAAGCTCGGGCACGACCACCCAAACATAACAGATCTTCAGATATCTGAAGCATTCCGAATCAAAATCGAACGATTCTCTCTAGTGCCCCTGGAATCGTAGCAGTCCCCTTCTGCACCATTCGTGCCCGAACGTCCTGGACCGCGGGCGAGGCGCCTCCGAGCATGCACCCATGCAGGACCATCATGCGATCGTGACCGGAGCGTCCCGTGGCATCGGAGCCGCGATTGCGGCGACCCTCGCAGCTCGCGGCGCGCGCGTGACGCTGATCGGTCGCGACGAACCGGCGCTTCGGGAGGTCGCGCGTGGGATCGGCGGGACACCGAGGGTTTGCGATGTCGCCGACCCCGACCACGTCGAACGCGTCTTCGGAGCGATCGTCGCCGAGACCGGGCCGATCGACATCCTGGTCAACAACGCAGGCATCGCCGAGAGCGGCCCACTCTCGAAGTCGACGTGTGCGCAGCTCGACAAGCTCCACGCCGTCAATGTCCGCGGGGTCTACGCGTGCACGATCGCCGCTCTCCCGTCGATGCGTACCCGACCGACCGGACGCATCGTCAACATCGCGAGCAGTGCCGGACTGCGCGGTTATCCGTACGTCGGCGCCTACGTCGCGACCAAACACGCGGTCGTTGGCCTGACGCGCTCGTGGGCACTCGAACTCGCGACGACAACGATCACCGTCAACGCGGTGTGTCCAGGCTACGTCGATACACCGATGCTCGGACGTACACTCGACACGATCGAGAAGACGACGTCACGTTCACGCGACGAAGCGCGCGCGATGATCGAAGCGCAGAATCCTCAAGGTCGACTCATCACGCCCGACGAAGTCGCAGCGGCAGTCGCGTATCTATGCGAACCGACCTCGGCGTCGATCAACGGTCACTGCCTCGCACTGACCGGTGGCGAAGCTCTTTGACCGACTCTCGGCCTCAGGCTCGGAGCCTCAGGGTCGGAGCCTCAGGGTCGGAGCCTCAGGACCGGAACTGCGTGATCAACGAACGCCCGACGGTGAGGACCGCCGTCGAGCTCGTCGTGCCGACGCCACATACGCTGTGTAACCCGTTCGTGGTGATGATGCCGACGCGATTCGCTGCCGCGTCGAGAAACGCCATCTGCGTGAGCAAGGCGATCCCCGAGATCTGCGTTGCGGGCAGCGCCCACGTGTGATGCACGTTGCCGCTCGCGTCGGTCACGATCGGATCGAGGATCAACAGGTCCTGCACGATCTTGCACGACGTGCCCGGCAACGTCACGTCGATGGCGCTCGCCCCGAGGATCAAGACACCCGGCAGATTCGCGACTCCACACGCACCCTCCCACTCGTGGAACAGGAAGCCGGACACGAGGCTCCTACCGTCGGTCGCGTGACGCGCGAGCACGGTGGCACTCGAAGTACAACCGCCATACACACCGTTGGGACCGCTGACGCCGAATCCGGTCGCTGCCGGCACGGTCGCGTACACCATCGCGACCTCAGGCCCACCGGGAACGCCGGAGCGAGCGCGCGTCCAGCCATCGCAGTAGTAGTTGTACGTCGTGGTCTTGTAGGTGAAGTTCCAGAAGTCGAGGACGACTGCACGCTTCTGCGCGGGCTGGAACAGGAAGCTGTCGTCGAGTGCGATCTTGAAGTCGAACCCCGTACTCGGATTCGTCGGGGTGCCGAGCACGGGGAGCAGCAGTTTCTTGCGCGTGAACACGCGCCTGCTCGTCGGACGATCGCGGTTCCCATCGAACGAGTTCGTCGCCGTCGCTGCGTCGACGCCCGACGCTGCGGACGACAACCAGAGTTCGAGTTCGATCGTCTGCCCGCCTTGATTCCCGGTGTTGTAGGTCGACGGCATGCGGAAGTCGATCGACCGCACGACGAGCGGGGTTTGCCCGCTCGTGAACGAGTCCGCGTTGTGGATCTGTTGGTAGTGATGCGCATCGACGCCGAAGCCGTAACCGAGCCCGCTGATGCCACGCGTGTTGGCACCGGCCCCCATCGCGGTCTTCGGTGAGATCCCCGAATTCTGCGCGACGAGCGTTGTCGTACCGACGGCTACTGCCCAAGCACAAAGCGCGCTCGAAACGAGGACGGGATGACGTCGAGTGGAAGCGTTCGAGAACAACATGTGC
Organism: Planctomycetota bacterium; assembly: GCA_020426005.1. Classification (GTDB taxonomy): domain Bacteria; phylum Planctomycetota; class UBA1135; order UBA1135; genus JACKHW01. Next base: position 14,264 of record JAGQQW010000053.1, read on the forward strand.
GGATCTCCTGATGACGGAGTGCCCGAGGATATCGCCAAAGAAGTCGCTGCGTGGTTCGCGTCGCCCTGCGAAGATGCCCCACTATGGAAATCTTGCAGCCTGACGACTGGCCGCGGCCGAAGGGATACGCCAACGGCATCCTCGCCGAGGGACGTCTCGTGTTCGTCGCTGGACAAATCGGTTGGAATTCCGAGGAACGCTTCGAGAGTCCATGCATGGCTCACCAAGTCGAGCAGGCACTCACGAACGTTCTCGATGTCCTCGCCGTCGGTGGCGCAGGTCCCGAACACGTCGTGCGTATGACGTGGTACGTCACGGACAAACACGAGTATCGCGAGAAGGCGAGAGACATCGGTGCGGCGTATCGCAAGACGTTCGGCAAACACTTTCCCGTCATGACCCTCGTCCAAGTCGCGGCGCTCCTCGAGGACGAAGCCAAGGTCGAGATCGAGTGCACCGCCGTCCTGCCGGACGCGCCAAAGCAGGCATGAGCGAAGTGGACATGAACGAAGCAGACCCAACGATCCGGCTGACGTCGCGCGAGTTCGCGAACTACGAAACACGCCACGTGCGGTGGGAAGTGCAGGACCGGATCGGCATCGTCACTCTCGATCGTCCGGAGCGAAAGAACCCGCTGACGTTCGAATCGTACGCGGAGTTGCGCGATCTGTTTCGCGGACTCGTCTACGCGAGCGATGTCGACGCGGTGATCCTTCGCGGTAACGGCGACGACTTCTGCTCGGGCGGCGACGTACACGAGATCATCGGTCCGCTCGTACGAGGCGAAACGACGGAGCTGCTCGCGTTCACTCGCATGACCGGCGACCTCGTGCGCGCGATCCGCGACTGTCCCCAGCCCGTCATCGCCGCCATCGACGGTGTGTGCGTCGGCGCGGGTGCGATCCTCGCCATGGCGAGCGACCTGCGCTTCGGGACCGACGCCGCCAAAGTCGCGTTCTTGTTCGTTCGCGTGGGGCTCGCGGGCTGCGACATGGGAGCTTGCTCGATCCTGCCGAGAATCATCGGCCAAGGACGCGCGGCAGAACTGCTCTTCTCGGGACGCACGATGACGGCAGAGGAAGGTGAACGCTGGGGCTTCTTCAATCGACTCTGCAGTCGCGAGTCGCTCTTCGAAGAGGCACGATCCTTCGTCGCGAAGCTCGTCCAAGGACCGACGTTCGCACACGGCATGACCAAGAAGCAACTCGATCACGAGTGGAACATGTCGCCTGCTCAAGCCATCGAAGCCGAAGCGCAAGCTCAGGCGATCTGCATGCAGACGCGAGATTTCGAACGTGCCTATCACGCGTTCGTTGCCAAGCAGAAACCGACGTTCGAAGGCAACTGAGACCCGCGTAGGCCATGGACACCCCGATGGACGACTCGACGACGCATCCTCCCGGCATGGCTCTCCTCGCGGGCAGCCCGTTCTTCGACGACGACGCGCGAGCGTTCGCGAGACGAATCGCGGAATGGTCCGCGGCCCATGCCGTCGAGGCACACGACGACGTAGAACACGACGTCGATGCGACGTGCAAGGCTTGGGTGCGTGAGCTCGCGAAAGACGGCCTGCTCGCACCTACCGTTGCACGTCCATTCGATGTCACGAGACTCTGCATCGCTCGCGAAACCCTCGCGTACCTGGACGGGCTCGCCGACTTCTCCTTCGCCATGCAGGGCCTCGGAAGCGGCACGATCTCGCTCTTCGGAACCGACGCGATGCGCGACCGCTACCTGCCACGCGTCGAACGCGGCGAAGCGATCGCCGCACTTGCCCTCTCCGAATCGGAGGCAGGATCCGACGTCGCGAGCCTCCGCACGACCGCCCGTCTGGTCGGCGACGAATACGTGCTCGACGGCGAGAAGATGTGGATCAGTAACGGCGGGATCGCGGACTTCTACGTCGTCTTCGCACGCACGGGCGAAGCTCCCGGCGCGCGCGGCCTCTCGGCGTTCGTCGTCGACGCGGACACGCCCGGACTGGAGATCGCCGAACGCATCGACGTCATTGCACCACATCCGCTCGCGCGCCTTCGTTTCCGCGAGTGCAAGGTACCGGCCAGCGCACTCGTCGGCGCCCGCGGGCGCGGCTTCCATGCCGCGATGGCGACGCTCGACATCTTCCGCTCGACGGTCGGCGCGGCAGCGCTGGGCTTCGCCAAGCGCGCTTTCGACGAAGCCGTCGCACACACGACGACGCGCGAGCTTTTCGGTGGTCCCCTGTCGGACATGCCCGTGACGCGTGCGAAGCTCGCCGACATGGCGCTCTCGCTCGATGCGAGTGCGTTGCTCGTGTATCGCGCCGCGTGGCTCAAGGATCGCGGTCAAGAGCGCGTCACGCGCGAAGCCGCGATGGCAAAATTGTTCGCGACCGAGCATGCTCAAGACGTCATCGACGCAGCCGTGCAACTCCACGGTGGTCACGGTGTTCGTGTCGGCTCGATCGTCGAGAAGCTCTACCGAGAGATCCGCGCTCTTCGCATCTACGAAGGAGCGACGGAGATCCAACAGCAAATCATCGGACGCACCATCGTCGACGACCATCGAGAGCGAGTTCGCTCCCGTGATGCGATGCACACTCAGCCGGAGGATCGATGACCGAATCCGCGTACTCCGATCGTTTCACGCTCGACGCTCTTCCCCCACGCGATCAGTGGCCGGACCTGATCCACCTGGAAGAATTCGGCTATCCAGAACGACTGAATGTCGCGACCGTCCTCCTCGACGAACACGTGCGTCAGGGACACGGCGCAGCGCCGTGCGTCGGGGCCCCGGGAGCGAACGGCGCCGTGATGTGGACCTACGAAGAGCTTCGAGGCCGCGCCCATCGAATCGCTCACGTGTTGCGCGACCATTGCGCACTCGTTCCTGGAGAACGCGTGCTGCTTCGCGCTCCCAACACACCGATGCTCGTCGCTTGCTATCTCGGCGTGCTGCTCGCGGGCGGAGTCGTCGTCGCCTCGATGCCGCTGCTCCGCGCGAAAGAGCTCGAGTTCATGATCGTCCGCGCGAAGATCCGCGTCGGATTGTGCGACGGGCGACTCGTGGAAGAACTTTCGAAGGCCCGTGGTGCCGCGACCGAACTCGAGACCGTGCTCACGTTCGGCAACGGTGAGCCCGATTCCGGAGAACTCGAACGACTGATGGCGACGAGCCCCGACGTGTTCGACGCCGTCGACACTTCGGCAGAAGATCCGTGCTTGATCGCGTTCACGTCGGGCACCACTGGAAACGCGAAGGGCACGATGCACTTTCATCGCGATCTGCTCGCGGTCTGTGATTGCTTTCCACCTCAGTGCTTGCGAGCGACGTCCGACGACATCTTCATCGGCAGCCCACCGCTGGCGTTCACGTTCGGCACGGGCGGGCTCATGTGGTTCCCGATGCGGGTCGGTGCGAGCACGGTTCTGCTCGAGCAACCGTCGCCGAAGAACCTCGCTGCAGCGATCGAATCCTGTCGGCCGACGATCTGCGTCACGTCGCCGACCGCGTACCGGATGATGCTCACCCAAGGACACGACCTCGGCAGCCTGCGTCACGGCATCAGCGCTGGCGAGACGTTGCCTCGAGCGACATACGAGTCGTTTCTCGAACACACCGGTGTTCGCTTGATCGACGGAATCGGTTCGACCGAGATGTTGCACATCTTCATCTCGTCGCCACCCGAGGACATCGTACCCGGCTCGACCGGTCGTCCCGTTCGCCACTACGAGGCGAAGGTCATCGACGATCAGGGCGAGCGCGTCGTCGGTCAGGTCGGTCGACTCGCAGTGCGCGGCCCGACCGGATGCCGTTATCTCGACGACCCGCGACAACTCGAATACGTGCACCGAGGATGGAACCTCACCGGCGATGCGTATGTCGAGGACGAGAACGGCCACTTCTGGTACCAGGCCAGGACGGACGACATGATCGTCTCGGCTGGCTACAACATCGCGGGCCCCGAAGTCGAGAGCGCCTTGATGCTGCATCCCGCAGTCCAGGACTGCGCAGTCGTCGGTGTTCCGGACGAAGAGCGCGGCCACATCGTCAAGGCGTTCATTGTCGCGAATGCGGAGATGACGTGTGACGACGGTCTCGTGCGCGAGTTGCAGGAGTTCGTCAAAGAAACGATCGCCCCCTACAAGTATCCGCGCGCGATCGAGTTCTTGGACGCATTGCCTCGCACTGCCACTGGCAAAGTGCAGCGCTACGTGTTGCGCAATCGCGGTTGATGACCTTCTCGCGCAAACAGACGGTGCTCTTCCGGCACTGCGACCCGGCTCGCATCGTCTTCTTCCCTCGCTACTTCGAGATGATCAACGATCTGTTCGAGGAGTGGCTCGAATCGATCGGATGGGATTTCGCGATGCTGCACGAGGAGCGACACGAAGGCGTCCCGACACTCGAGACGTCGGCGCGTTTCGTCGCCCCGTGCCGCCTTGGTGAAGTCCTCGACTTGTCGCTCGACGTCCTGCGTGTCGGTGGCGCTTCGTTCGAACTCTCCTTCTCCGCACACTGCGGCGGAGAACTGCGCTGGACCGCCGCATCGAAACTCGTTTACGTCTCGAACGACGGAACGACAATCAAGAGCAAGCGAATCCCGGAACCGCTGCGTCAGAGCATGCTGCGCGAACTCCAGGATCCGGAGAACACGGCGACGGAGTGAACGGGATGAAGATCGATGTCATCGGCGGCGGACCCGCGGGACTCTATGCGGCGGTCCTCGTCAAGAAGGCATGGCCGGACGCGCGGATTCGCGTCTTCGAACGCAATCGTCGCGGAGACACTTTCGGCTTCGGCGTCGTGTTCTCCGACGAAACGCTCGGCATCTTCCAAGACTACGACGAGCCCTCGTACGAAGCGATCCGGCGCAACTTCGCGTATTGGGACGACGTCGACATCCACTTCAAGGGCGAGGTCCTTCGCTGCGCAGGCAACGGATTCGCCGGTTGCTCGCGCGTCTCCCTGCTGCACCTCCTCGAGGAGCGGTGTCTCGAACTCGGCGTCGAACTCCACTTCGAGACCGAGATCGCGCCCGAGGACCTCGAACGGCTGCGCGCCGAAGGCACCGACTTCTTCCTCGCGAGCGACGGGATCAACAGCCGCTTGCGCGAAGCGCACAAGGACGCGTTCGGTACGCACGTGGACCTGAGGCAAGATCAGTTCTGCTGGATGGGATCGACGAAGGCGCTCGACGCGTTCAAGTACTTCTTCCGCGAGACCGAGCACGGCGTCGTGCTCGCACATTGCTATCAGTACGAACAGGGGCACAGCACCTGGGTCATCGAGATGACGCCCGAGACGCACGAAGCGTTCGGTTTCGACACGATGCCCGAAGACGACTATCGACGCGTTCTCGAAGGCGTGTTCCGTGAAGAACTCGACGGACACCCACTCGTCGGCAACCGATCGATCTGGAGGCGCTTTCCGGCGATCACCAACGATCGTTGGGTGCACGATCGCATCGTCTTGCTCGGTGACGCCAAGGCGACCGCGCACTACTCGATCGGCAGTGGAACCAAACTCGCGATGGAGGATGCGATCGCGCTCTTCGAAGCACTCAGAGCGACGGCGTGCGACGTCGATGCTGCACTCGCGCATTACGAAACGCATCGCCGAGAGGACGTCGAGAAGACCCAGTACGGCGCCCTCGTGTCGCTCCGGTGGTTCGAGACGATGAACCGTTCTCTGGTGCACGCGCCGGAGTATTTCGCTTTCGGCGTGATGAGCCGATCCAAGCAGGTCACGTACGAGAATCTGCAGCTGCGCGACGCACGCTTCGTCGAGCGCGTCGAGAAGCGCTTCCTGGACGACGTGCGTGCACTCGGATACGACATCGCGGACGGCACGCCGCCGATGTTCACGCCGTTCCGCCTCCGCGACATGGAGGTCGCCAATCGCGTCGTCGTGTCACCGATGGCGCAATATTCGGCGACGGATGGTGTGCCGAGCGATTGGCACTTCGTGCACTACACATCGCGCGCGATCGGCGGCGCAGGGATCGTCTTCGTCGAGATGACGTGCACGTCACCCGACGCACGGATCACGACCGGCTGCACCGGCCTCTGGAACGACGAACAGCGCGACGCGTTCGCACGCATCGTCGATTTCTGTCATCGCGAGACCCCGTCGAGACTCTGCATGCAACTCGGGCACGCAGGGCGAAAGGGCTCGACGCAACTCGGATGGGAAACGATGGACGCTCCCATCGAAGGTCAGAACTGGCCACTCGTGTCCGCGTCGCCGATCGCGTGGCAGCCCGGCAATGCCGTTCCGCGCGAACTCGACCGCGCCGGCATGGATCGCATTCGCGACGACTTCGTCGCTGCGACACGGCGCGCCGATGAAGCCGGCTTCGACATGCTCGAAGTGCACATGGCGCACGGCTACCTGCTCGCGAGCTTCCTCTCTCCGCTCACGAATCGACGTACCGACGAATACGGCGGCTCGATCGAGAACCGGCTCCGCTTCCCACTCGAGATCTTCACCGCGTGTCGAGCAGTCTGGCCCGAAGGCAAACCGATGTCAGCGCGCATCTCGGCGAGCGACTGGTTCCCTGGCGGAAACGAGGAAGCGGACATCCTCGACATCGCGCGCGCACTCGTCGCTGCGGGCTGCGACCTGATCGACGTGTCGTCGGGGCAGACGGTCTCCGATCAGAAACCCGTCTACGGTCGCATGTATCAGACTCCGTTCGCGGATGCCGTACGCCAAGAAGTCGAGATCCCGACGATGACCGTCGGCGCGATCACGACACCCGATCAGGTCAACACGATCCTGCTACAACGCCGTGCGGATCTCGTCGCGATCGCGCGACCACATCTCGCCGATCCGTACTTCACGCTGCACGCGGCGGCGCACTACGGATTCAAGGGCCAGGCATGGCCCAAGCAGTACCTGACGGGCGCGTTCCAGGCCTATCGGGAGAACGAACGCCTCCGCGAACGTCAACGCGACCTCGAGATCAAGGCGAGGCCGCGGACGCACGCGGTCGACGAAGATCAGCGCTGAGGTGCGAGCGCGGTTCGTGAGCCGAATCGGAAGTAACTGAGCGCAGGCCCGATCTCGAACGCTTGGAAGAAGATCGTCTGGCCGATCAAGACGAGCGGATCGCGCGGGATGCGATAGGTCCAGTTCCCCGAACCCGCGCCGAGCTGGATCAAACCGACACCGCGAACCGCATCGAGTTCGAACAACCCTTCGACACCCGGAATCGAAAGCCCCTGGCTCCGACGGAACTGAGCGGCGAACAGCACCGAGATCGTCTTCGGGTCACGGGACGGCAAGTCGATGAGCAAGAACTCGCGATCGCCCGTGCGATACATCTCGAAGAGAGGTACGGGAGAAGCCACCTTGCGTACGACACAGTCATCGATGTAGATGTCGTTCGTGCCGACGTCTCGAGCTCGCGCGAGGAAGCGGATCCGATACTTGGCAACGGCGAGGTCGAGCGTCTCTTCGATCGGCCCCTCTGCAGTCGAGATCGTGCGTGCAAGGTCGATCACGGACACCCAATTGCTGCCGTCCTGACGCTCGACGATCGTCCGGTAGTTCGTGCTGCCTCGATTCGCGTAGTTGGGATTGGTCACGATCGCGCCGACCCAATACCGCCCGGCTCCGAGGATCGTCGTGATCTCGAAATCCTGTTCGATACCGACATCGCCCCCCGTCGTGGAGACCACTCCACTCGCAAACACGTGGTCCGGGCCGGCTTCGGTGAATCCGACTTCAGCCGTCGCGACGCGTGCATTCGACGAGTTGGTCGCGTTGATCAACGTCCACGGAGCGTAGCTCGTGGTGCTGGCTTCGAAATTGCCGTTGAGGACGATGTTCTGGGCCGTGGCGAGCGTCGCAAGGCACGCAGTGAACACGAATGCGCTGCTCGCCCGCGAGATGCGGGCGAGGAAACGAGGTGGGGACAAGGGCTCCTCCGGTGGAAACGGGTTGGTGGGTATCGATGGCCCGATCAAGGCCATGCGCATTCGACCCAGACTCCATCGAGATTTCGAGTCCGAACGCTGGGGAACTAATCCCTGGTCGCAACGGGTCCTGGCCGCGCAGTTCAGCGCGCGGTGCGCGCGAGCCGTTCGTCCATCGCTTCGATGCAGAGACCCTCGAACACCCGCGCGACCGCCGTCGACGAGAAGTGGGCCTCAACGAAGCGACGCGCGCTCGCGCGCAGACTCGCACGATGCTCACCGTCACGAGCCATCTCGATGCAAGCCTTGGCGAATCCTTCGTCGCCGTCCGCGATGCAGCAATGCAGGTCGTGTTCGACCGGCAGCCCTTCGACGCCGAGCGTCGTCGACACCAGCGGAGAGCCGAGCGCCATCGCCTCGAAAGCCTTGAGGCGCGTCCCACCACCGATGCGCAGCGGAATGATCGAGATATCGCCTGCCTGGATCTCGGGCCGCACGTCGTCGACGAAACCCGTGAACTTCCAATTGGCACCGACACGCCGCACGGCCTCGACGAGACCGGCGTCGGGATCACGCCCGATGACGGTCAGACTCGCGTCGGGACAGTCCCGAACGATGCGAGGCCAACATGCCGCGAGGAACCACTCGAGCCCTTCGATGTTGGGCAGCCAGTTCATCGAACCTGTGAACACGAAGCGCGGCGCCTGTGCACAAATGTCTCCGTTTCTCGCTTGTTGGGCGAACCCATGAAAGTCGACATCGACTCCGGTCGGAATCGTACGCGTCCGCTCGATGGCAAACTCGCGTCGAAACGTTGCCGCGTCGCGCTCGGACACGGCGATGACGCGATCGAACCGAGCGAGCACATCCCGCTCGAACCGGCGCATCTTCTCCGCCTGGCTCTTCCAGATCGCACGCATCGTGGCACGCGTCGCTCGCTCTGCATGTCGTGCATAGATCTCCGACTCCACGTTGTGGGTGAAGACGAGACTCGGAGCTTCGAAGCGTTCGGGGCACACGATCGCGGTGTGGACGAAGTCCACGACAACGACATCGGGCTTCTCGGCGAGGGCGGCATCGATCACCGCGCGCGCACTCGGGCTTCGATCCAGCGCAACCGAAACCGGCAGGCGCGATGCGAGCGACGCGACGCGACGCAACCGTGACCGCTTGGTGTCGTCGTCCCAGAAGATCGCTTCGTCACACACGCGCTCGAGTTCGGCTCGGTGAGCGTCCTCACCTCCGGATGGGCGCGGCTGTAGCAGCGTGATGTGAAAGTGCCTCCCGCGCATTCCACGCAGCACGTCCACGGTGCGAATCCGGCCACCACTGACGGTGGGGAAGAGGAACCACGGCGCGATGAAGAGGAGACGGGGCGGCGAGCTGTTCGGAAGCGCGGATCCGAAGTCGGGTCTCACCACGACAATCCTTCGTAGGACGCTCCTTCGATGCGCCGCAGTGCCGGAACTCCACTCAAGTCGATGATCGGCCGCCCACCGTGGTGCTCTGCGATCAGATCGATCACCGACGCCGGCGCGTGAGCGACGACGAGGACGTCAGCCCCCTCGAGAACGCGCTTCGGGTCCCGCACGAGAAGCTCGTCGAGGTGCGGAATCTCGCGTTCGATGAACTCGCGATTGGCCCCCATGAGTCGCCCGACTTCGAGCGCTTCGTCGTAGATCGCGATCTCGTAGCCCTTGCCGAGCAATCGCTCCGCGAGGTCGACGTACGGCGACTCGCGCAGGTCATCGGTCCCGGGCTTGAATGCGAGACCGAAGAGCGCGACGCGACCACGACCGTGTTTGGCCACGATCTCGAACGCACGTTCCTTCTGGCGCACGTTGCTCGCCATCACGTTTTCGATCATCGGCATCGCGACGTTGCGATCGCCAGCGAGTGCCATGAATGCGCGAATCTCCTTCGGTAGACAGGATCCACCGAACGCGCCACCTGGCTTGAGGTACGCGGACGAGATGTTGAGACTGCGGTCTTTGCAGAAGAGTTCGAGCGCTTCGCGCGCGTCGACGCCGAGGTCCTTGAGTAGAGCGCCACTCTCGTTCGCGAACACGATCTTGACCGCGTGGAACGCATTGGAGAGGAACTTGACCGACTCCGCGGCGCGACAACTCACGGCGTGGAACGGCGCTTCGACCCCCTCGTACACGCGTCGCACCTGCTCGGCGCCTCCGGGACTCGCGCTGCCCGCGAGGGTGAATGGAGGCGCATAGAAGTCACGGACCGCACTCCCTTCCCGCAAGAACTCGGGATTGAACGCGAGCTCGAGGCCTTGCCCGAGCGTGCGTCCGCTCGCGTGCTCGAGCGCAGGTGCGACTCGATCCTCGGTCGTGCCAGGCACGACGGTGCTGCGCAGAACGAGCGTGTGCGAGCCGTCCTTCTTCGCGATCGCTCGACCGATCTCGCCGACGACCGCATCGACGGCACCGAGAGAGAGCTCACCCTTCGCGTTGCTCGGCGTGCCGACACAGACGAGGCTCAGGTCGGTCGTCGCGACAGCCATCGCAGCGTCCTGCGTCGCGCGCACACGCCCATCGGCATGTGCCTTCGCGATCCGCTCCGCGACGCCGGCTTCGACGACGGGCGAACGGCCTGCGGCGATCGCTTCGAGCTTCTGTGGGTTGAGGTCGACACCGACGACCTCGTGTCCGAGTTCGGCGAAGCAGGCGGACGAAACCGCACCGACATAGCCCATGCCGAAGATCGAGATTCTCAAGACGACGAGCCTCCCGGGTCGACGGGACCCGGTTCATGTGGAGAGGAACGGGTGACAGGCGCGTAGCGCAAATTGCGAGCGCAACGTTCTACAGTGCAGAAGATCGGTCATCGACCCCAATCGACTCGTGGAAAAAGCGCGCAGGCAGCACGACGGGCCGCCATGGGCGCTGTCTATGATTGCGACACACAAGTCCTCTCGAGAACTCGTCTTGACACAACACCGCGACCGCATCGTCCTCGTGCATTGGAAGCCAGGACCCGAACTCGAAGAACGGCGCAGACGTATCGAAGCGCTCGGCTACGACGTCGAACCCATGTATCAAGAAGGCGGTGCGCCGTATCGCCGCATGAAAGACGATCCACCGCTCGCGGTCGTCATCGACCTCTCCCGTCTGCCTTCGCACGGTCGCCATCTCGGAATCGCGATCCGCGAGCGGAAGTCGACGCGCACGCTACCGATCGTCTTCGTCGGCGGCGCGACCGAGAAAGTCGCGCGCGTGCGCGCCGAGGTCCGAGGCTGCAGTTTCTCGCAATGGGACGACCTCGACGCGGCGATCGACTCCGCGACCAAGAAGCCGATTCCGATCCACGCGCATCGTGCGGCGAGCGAACGGTCCTCCGGGCACCGCGCGAAGTCGGCATCCAAGCGCACGGATCGTGCCGCGGCTACCGCCGGTTACTCGGGGACGCCACTCGTCAAGAAACTCGGGATCCAAGAAGGCATGCGCGTCGCGCTACTCGCGGCGCCGAAGTCGTTCGAAGCGACACTCGGCGACTTACCGAGTGACGTGACCGTGCGCACTGCCGCGCGCGGCAGCTTCGACGTCGTGCTGCTCTTCTGCAAGGACGGCAAGACCTTCGACGCGCGGCTGCCGGCAGCAGTGCGTGCGCTCGCATCCCGCGGTGCTCTGTGGATCGCGTGGCCCAAGCGCACCTCGCCTCTCGCCAAGGACCTCAGCGGCGACATCGTGCGCGAACGCGGACTCACGACCGGCCTCGTCGACGTCAAGGTCTGCGCGATCGACGAGGATTGGTCCGGGTTGCGCTTCGTGCGACGGAAGGGTTGACTCTGGTTCGAAGTCGACGGCAACCACCCACCACCAAGTATCGAGAGGAGTATTGAATGGCTCAGTTCACCATGCACGGCTCAGGTCCGGCCGCCTTTGGCGCGATCGTGATGGTCGTCGTCGCGATCGTCGTCGCGCTGTTTTGGTTCGTCGTCGCGTGGCGCGCGATGCGTGCGCACGAACGGCTTGCGGACGCCGTCGAGAAGATCGCCCACGGCGAAGCACGTCGCGGTACGAGGACGACGTTCCACGACTGAACGCCACAGGCTCACGCGAGGAACGACTCCGAAGACCCGCCGTCGTGATCGCCTGACGGATCGTTCCGCGCTTACGAAGTCAGACGTCGAGCGTCTCTTGCAAGCGCTTGGCGCTCGACTCGTCGGCCACGTCGCTGTGACACGCAGCCTTGCCGTGGTCCGCGCCGACTCCGTGCTTCGTCTTCGACGCAAGGCGGTGGATCTCGGCCGGGCTCAGCACGCCACGCTTCTCGAGGATCTCGCGTTGTTCGTCGGTGAGCGCTTCGGAGACCTTCGCGCGGCCGCGTTGGTTCGCTTCGTCCTTGCCGGAGGCGAACTCGACGATCTCCTTGCTGATGCGCACGCTGCACCAGTCGTGGCCGCACATCGCGCAGAAGTCCGTGTCGACGTCGAGATCCTCATCGTGGTACGCACGCGCGGTGTCGGGGTCGAACGAAAGTTCGAAGTGCCGATCCCAGTTGAGCGCGGCGCGCGCTTTGGTGAGTTCGTCGTCGCGATCGCGCGTACCGGGGATCCCGAGCGCGACGTCGGCGGCGT
>JAGQQW010000539.1 GCA_020426005.1 Planctomycetota bacterium
TCGCCTCGGCCGGCTACGCCGATGTCGTCTCCGTGCTGCGTGACGGCGCCAAGGGCAAGGCGGCCGTCGCCGCGGTCCAGCCGGCCGCCGACGCGCCCAAGCTCGAAGACGTCAAGCTCTACGCGCCCATCCCCAAGCCCGACAAGTTCATCTGCATCGGGCTCAACTACCGCGACCACGCCATCGAGTCGGGCATGGCCATCCCCGAGCTGCCCACCGTCTTCACCAAGTACCCGAACGCGGTCTGCGGCCATGGCGACGACATCATCATTCCGTCCGTCTCCAAGCAAGTCGACTACGAAGCCGAGTTCGCCTTCGTCATCGGCGAGCGCTGCCACAAGGTGAAGAAGGCCGACTGGAAGAGCGTCGTCTGGGGCTACACCATCGTCCACGACGTCTCGGCGCGCGACTACCAGCTCGCCACCAGCCAGTGGACCATCGGCAAGACGTTTGACACGTTCGGCCCGATGGGGCCGACGCTGGTTTCGAAGGACGAAATCGAGGATCCGCACAACCTGCGCATCAGCCTCGACCTCAACGGCCAGACGCTGCAGGATTCGACCACCAAGCAGCTCATCTTCGACATCCCCTACCTGATCGAGTACCTCTCGACCGTG
>JAGQQW010000540.1 GCA_020426005.1 Planctomycetota bacterium
GCGCCGATCTCGCTTTCGCCCTCGAAATGGACTGATTGCAGCCAGGGGGACTTGCCCAGCCACTGGCCGGGCTTGCGCCCGTTGCGTTCCACCAGCACGGCGCAGCGTCGCCCTTCGCTGGCCTTGTTGAAGGCCAGCTGATCGCGGTTGATCGCCGCTTGCAGGCGCTGCAAGCGTTCGTCCATGACAGCTGCGGTAACCGCGCCGTCCATGTCTGCGGCGGGGGTGCCGGGGCGCGGACTGAACTTGAAGCTGTAAGCCTGCGCGTAGCCGACGGCATCGACCAGGCGCAGCGTGTCTTCGAAATCTTGCTCCGTTTCGCCCGGGAACCCGACGATGAAATCGCCTGACAGCGCGATATCCGGGCGCGCCGCGCGAAAGCGTTCCAGCAGCCTGAGATAGCTGTCCACGCTGTGACTGCGGTTCATGGCCTTGAGCATGCGATCACTGCCTGACTGCACCGGCAAATGCAGATATGGCATCAGCTTGGTCACTTCGCCATGCGCCGCGATCAGCCCGTCCGTTACATCCATCGGATGGCTGGTTGTATAGCGAATTCGTTGTAATTCCGGTATCTTGTCAAGCGATCTTATCAGGTCGTCGAAGCTAATGACCG
>JAGQQW010000541.1 GCA_020426005.1 Planctomycetota bacterium
GTCGAACCCTCAAGCCTTTCGACGACAGATTTTAAGTCTGTTGCGTTTACCAATTTCGCCACGGGACTTTTTAGTACTCCCGGAAAGACTCGAACTTTCAACCACCAGATTTTGAATCTAGCTGCGCTTCCAATTAGCATACGGGAGCTTTTACGTCTCCCTAAGGGGAGATCGTTATCTCTCTAATTCCTCACATAAGAGGAGTCGTAATATGCTAATGTTTTCAATTTTCATAAGACAAAGATAAAATAAAGTTTTTAATTTGTCAAGTTGTTTAACTTTTCGTTAACTTTTATGTATTTTAATATTGGTGGAGGCGGGGGGATTCGAACCCCCGTGTACCAGAAAAATAATATAAATACGTTTACCTTGTGTTAAAAAGCTACACTAACGCAGTAGCAAGCTCGGTCCTAAGTGCGCAGTTCTCAACCTGTTTAAATGATGCATCCTGCCCGTAAATAACGTCACTTCCGATTTCTGTTGCTAGGACGAAGTGATTGGTCCCCAAGAGATTATTTTGCAATGCATTAACAACCTCTAACTTATTTGTATCTAAGTTTGCATTTATTGTTCGTACTTCTTTCAGTACTGTCAACAAGGATATTTATACTACTT
>JAGQQW010000542.1 GCA_020426005.1 Planctomycetota bacterium
GCCGAAGCAGAGACCGTGCATGGCGATGCCGGGGATGAGTATGGCGACGGGGCTGAGGCCGGTGGCGGCGGCGATGGAGTCGGCGTAGGCGAATATCGCCATACGCGCGGCGTAGGCGAAGAGGCCGATGGCCAGCAGCGACTTGCGTGAGAGGCGGCGGGCGAAGAAGGGGATGAGGGCCAGCACCACGATCTCGGACATCTGTCCGACGGTCATGAGGCCGCCGCCGCCCACACCCACGATGCGGTTGACGAAGGTGACGAAGCCTTCGGCCTGGGCCTGGTAGCTGGCAAGGAAGGGGGCGGTGTTCACGAAGTAGAACTGGTGGATGCAGCTCACGGGGATGGCGAGGATGAAGAGCATGAGCAGCGGGTTGCGGGTGAACTCGCCGATGGCCTTGAAGGTGGCGACGGACTCCTTCGATTTCGCCGGGGGGGTGCGGGGCAGGAAGAAGCAGTAGATGCCCATGACGACGCCGAGGATCGCGCTCAGCCGGAACGCGTCGGCGCGCCCCGCGTCCTGCGCGGCCTTGACGACCTCGTCGGTGCCGACCGGGGTGTGGTTCAGGAGCAGCCACTGCCCCACCGCGATGCTGGCGACGATCCAACCGATC
>JAGQQW010000543.1 GCA_020426005.1 Planctomycetota bacterium
ATGCCGTCGCCGGGAAGGATGAGGATCTCCATCGCCGTTCGCCTCTGATTCGAAGGGCGCAGATTCTATCAGCCGCCCGCGTCCGTCCCTCGGCTCTCGGACGTCGCGGCGATCCGCGCCGTCGAAGATCGGAAGAGGGTCGCGGAGGGAAAGCGGGTAGATGTGGGTGGCCGCTGTATCATTAAAACAAAAGACGACGGCGACGAGATCGCCATCGTCGACGGCCGCCACCCGGTGATCGAGCGCATGCCCGGCACCGACGCGTTCGTGCCGAACGACAGCCGCATGGACCGCGCGGGCGGGCTCGTGACGATCCTCACCGGCCCGAACATGGCGGGCAAGTCGACCTACATCCGCCAGACGGCGCTGATCGTGCTGCTGGCGCAGATCGGCTCGTTCGTGCCCGCCGCCGAGGCGCGCATCGGCGTCGTCGACCGCGTCTTCACGCGCATCGGCTCCGCCGACGACATCGGGCGCGGCGCCTCGACCTTCATGGTCGAGATGGTCGAGATCGCCAACATCCTCAACAACGCCTCCGAGCGCTCGCTCGTCGTGCTCGACGAGGTGGGGCGCGGTACGAGCACGTTC
>JAGQQW010000544.1 GCA_020426005.1 Planctomycetota bacterium
GAGCCACGCGAGCGGCACGGCCAGCGCGAGCGCCAGGAAGAGCGCGACGCTCGTCCCCAGCAGCACTCGGTAGGGGTTCTCCGGCGTCCTCGTCATCGCGGTCGGTTCGGTTGCCTCGCGCCCGGCCGCCGTCCCGGCGGCTCCGATCGGCGAAACGGCGCGCGCCGCGGGTAGACTGCGCGCCATGTCTCGGGGACACATTCTCGTGGATCGCGAGCTCGAGTCCATGCTCGGCGGCGCACTTTCGGTGCGGGACGACGCGGCGCCGATCCGCGCCGAGCAGGTGCAGCCGGCGAGCCTCGACCTGCGGCTCGGCCGACACGCGCACCGCATGCGCGCGGGGTTCCTGGCCTCGGGCGCGCCGATCGAGTCGCGCATCGAGCGGCTCGCGGTCGAGAGCTTCGAGCTCGACACGGAGGGGTGCGTCCTCGAGCGCGGCGGCGTCTACCTCGTCGAGCTGGAGGAGCGCCTCGACCTCGCGGGCGACCTGCGCGGCCGCTTCAATCCGCGCAGCTCGACCGGGCGCTGCGACGTGTTCACGCGCGTCGTGTGCCCGGGGCACCCGCGCTTCGACGAGACGCCGCCCGGCTACCGCGGCGGCCTGTGGCTCGA
>JAGQQW010000545.1 GCA_020426005.1 Planctomycetota bacterium
TCGAGGACGACGACGGTCGACGGGATGTCGACGTGCAGGAAGGGCGAGCCCGGAACCGAGGCCGGGAAGCCGGTGACGAAGAGATCGTAGAAGAAGATCACCGGACCGAAGTTGAACTTACCGGTCGGGCTGTTCAGGTGGATGATCATCTGGTCGAAGGCGCGCGCGCCCTTGACGTAGCGGGCCGGGCCGGTGGTCAGCTCGCCGCCGTTGATGGTGGTGAGCAGGTCCAGCGAATCGTTGGTGCCGTCGTAGGGACGGAGGTCGAAGGACCAGAGCGCGTCGTTGCCGCTCGAGGGGTGCTGGACGCAGCAGATGGCGCGGTAGGGATCGTTCGGGTCGAAGATCAGGCCCGAGGGCTCGGAGCCGCCGACGCCGTTGCTGAGGAAGAGGGCGACGGTCTCGGCGACGCCGTCCTGGTCGAGGTCACGGGCCTGGAAGATGTGGCCGGGGTTGTTGTCCTCGACGATGTAGACGTTGCCCCAGGCGTCGACCGCCAGGTTGTCGGGCGAGGTCAGGTGGCTGCCGAGCGCGGCGCCGGTGGCCTCGTTGATGCTGTTGCGATCGGCGAAGACGCGGACGACGGCCTGCGAACCGGAGACCAGCTCGACC
>JAGQQW010000546.1 GCA_020426005.1 Planctomycetota bacterium
TCGGTGAAGATGTGGGCAAGAAGGGCGGCGTCTATGGCGCAAGCGTCCGCCTGCAACAGAAGTTCGGCAGCGGGCGCGTTTTCGATACGCTGCTCGACGAACAGGCGATCCTCGGCATGGCGATCGGGCTTGCGCATAACGGCTTCCTGCCGATCCCGGAAATTCAGTTCCTCGCCTATGTGCACAACGCCGAAGACCAGATCCGCGGCGAAGCGGCTTCGCTCTCTTTCTTCTCGAACGGGCAATATACGAACCCGATGGTCGTGCGCATTGCGGGCCTCGCCTATCAGAAGGGCTTTGGTGGTCACTTCCACAACGACAATTCGGTTTCGATCTTCCGCGACATTCCGGGCGTCGTCGTCGCCTGCCCGTCCAGTGCGGCGGACGCGGCGCGCCTTCTGCGCGAGTCCATCCGCCTTGCGCGCGAAGAAAGCCGCGTCGTCATCTTCATCGAACCGATCGCGCTCTATGGAACGAAAGACCTCCACGAGCCGGGCGACGGACTGATGATGGCGACACTTGATGATGTGAACGACACCGCGCCTTTCGGGAAAGCCGCCCTTGAAGGCGACGGCGCCGATCTCGCTATCGTCACCTATGGCAATGGCGCC
>JAGQQW010000547.1 GCA_020426005.1 Planctomycetota bacterium
ACCAGTCTGTGCGTAGATCGTGGCGTTTCGGTCAGAAGCGGCCCGTTTGCGTCCATATCGTCTCGACGGACATCGAGGCGGCCGTGCTCAAGAATATCAAGGATAAGCAGGCCAAGGCCGACGAGATGGCGGCCGAGATGGTCGACCGCATGAAGGAGACGATGTTGTCTGAGATCGGAGGCGCGAGCGTTCCGCTGTCACAGATCGAAACCGGGGCAGTCGTCGAGGGCGACGGGTGGACGATGCATCACGGTGATTGCGTGGATGTCGTCTCGCGTCTCGAATCGGACTCGATCGGCTATTCCGTCTTCTCCCCGCCGTTCGCGTCGCTCTACACCTACTCCGATGATCTGCGCGACATGGGCAACTGTGCCGATGACGATGAGTTCTTCGAGCACTTCAAGTATCTGATTCCCGAGCTGTACCGAGTCACGAAGCCGGGTCGGCTGCTCTCGTTCCATTGCATGGACCTCCCCACGTCGAAGGCGCGTGACGGATTCATCGGGTTGAAGGACTTTCGAGGCGATCTGATCCGGGCGTTTACGGACGCGGGATGGATCCTCCATTCCCAGGTCTGCATCTGGAAGGATCCCGTTACAGCCATGCAGCG
>JAGQQW010000548.1 GCA_020426005.1 Planctomycetota bacterium
GTCGAAATCAAAGGCATGTGTACCCACAAGGTGGACATCGGCGATATCAGCGAAGTCGACAAAGATGTAGCCGACTGGGTCCGCAGCGCATACGAAGCAGCCGCCAAACCACGCAGGTAGCATCACGTGAAACCCGGCTCCGTTCGTGTAACGTAACGAGCGGAGATTGCCATGACGTACAAGATGTTCACTGAGCGCGGGGCCAAGCCGATCAAGGCGTGGATTGATGGCGTTCACTTTGACGACAACGCGAAGCAGCAGCTGATTAACACGGCCAAGCTGCCGATCGTTCACAAGTGGGTCGCGGCCATGCCCGACGTTCACTGGGGTCTTGGCGCGACGGTCGGTTCCGTCGTGCCGACGCTGGGCGCGATCATCCCGGCCGCCGTCGGAGTGGACATCGGCTGCGGCATGTGCGCCGTCAAGACTTCACTGAAGGGTGAGAACCTGCCGGACAACCTGGCCGGCATTCGCTCAAGCATTGAGCGCAAGGTCCCGCACGGACGCACGAACCGCGGCGGACGCGGCGACCGTGGCTCATGGACAAACCCGCCGCCGGAAAACGAGGCCGCGTTCGGCCAGCTTGACGCACGCTACAAGCGCCTGATCG
>JAGQQW010000054.1 GCA_020426005.1 Planctomycetota bacterium
TCATCGCCGTGCAGTTCGATCTCTCGGGTCAAATCGCCTTTTGCTGCCGCTTTGACCGAAGACAAGACGACTGCTGCGTTGTCACGGAGCTGCGTGGCCAACGCTCGTTCACGCTCGTTTGCAGCCGCAATCTCCGCTTCGGCACGCTCACGCTCGGCTTGGTTGCGCTGTTCCTCCGTCACGTCGTCCCAGTTGACGATGTAGCCGACCGCGCTTCCGTCTTCGGTACGGATCCGATTGATGCTCGTCCTCAGCGTGATCGTCCCGAACGAGAACGTCGCATTGTGTGGCAGCGCGCGCGGGTCGCGCAGGATGGCTTCGATGCGATCCGGGTCGCGATGAAAGCGATGGATGCTGCCGCCGATGATGTCGGCAATGCCGACACCGAACGCGGTGCGAATCTCGGACTCGATACCGCGCAGCGACTTCAGCGCTTTGCGATTGGCGTAGATGAGCCGCAGCTCTTCGTCGGCGACGAACACGTTCGTCTCGAGATTGTCCAGGGCTGCCTTCAAGCCGTCGTTCGACTCGAGCGGTCCGGCCATGGCGGTTGCGGAGGATCCCGCATCCGTGCTGTTCTTGGTGTTCATGGTTCCTTCCTCACTGCTTGAAACCTGCGTTCACTGCGTTGTGTGCACTTCGTTCGTCGCCCGCTCGTTTCCACGCTGTCGTTCGATGCGGGCGCACTCGAAGACCTTCTCGACGTCGAAAACGAGCAACAGATTCGCCTCGAGCTTGTGCACTGCCCTGATGAGCTCTCGCGTCTTGCCCGTCAAACTCGTTGGTGGTGACTCGTAGGATTCGCGACCTACCGTGATGACATCGTCGATTTCGTCGACCAACAGGCTCGCGACGTCGCCTTCGTGTCGAATCACGACGTTCATCGCATCCAAGCCGGATGGACGTCGCTCGAGGCCGAGGCCGGTCCGTAGATCGATCGCAGTAACGATCTGTCCGCGAAGGTTGATCAGCCCACTGATGTGATCGGGAGCGAGCGGAATGCGTGTCATCACATGATGTCGCAGAACTTCCTGGACGCACGCGACATCGATTCCGTAGTAGCCTCCGTCGAGATAGAACGTGCAATAACGCTCGACGCCGTTCTGTGCCATCAACTGCATGTCACTGGTTCCTGTGTCCGGCGCGCGGCGGTCTCGAACAACGATTGGAGATCGACGACCTGGGTGACCTTGCCTTGCATGATCGCAACGCCGGTGATCCCGTTGGCGCAATCCGACGAATCCAGCTCGGTCGGGGCTTCGACGATGTCGAGAATGCTGCCGACGAGAAAGCCGAGAAAGCGTTCACCATCCGTGTATGCGAGCACCTGCAACGGCAAGTCCGGGTCAGGCTCGGCACCGTCGACGCCGAGGAAGTCGGCGAGCGAGAGCAACTCCATGATGGAGCCGCGGTACTGGACGACCCTTCGCGATCCGACGTACTCGATCGCCGAATGCTCGAACTCCTCGATCCGGGACAGGCTGGTCAACGGAGTGGCCATGCGCTTGCTCTCGCCGAGCTCGAACAAGAGGTAAGTCGAGCTGATCGACCGCTCTCGCTCCTCATCGGCGGATTTCAAGATCTCGGCAGCATCGGCTTCACCGGTCTCGGTCACTATGCCGGACTTCATCGCGATGCCGAGGGCGTCGATGATCAGTGCGACTCGACCGTCCCCCATGATCGTCGCTCCGGCAAAGCAGCTGAGACCTTGGAGGATGTTGCCGAGCGGCTTGACGACGATCTCTTGGTTGTCGCGGATGTCATCGACGATCAGACCGAACTGCCTGTTCTCGGCCTGGAGCACCGCCATGCACAGTACGCCGGTTTCGGACGGCGGAGTGCGCTTGGCGATCTTCAACTGTTCGCCGAGCCACACGAGAGGGAGCAGTTTGCCGCGCAGACGATGAACGGGAATGTCATGGATCGTCTCGATCGCACGCGAAGCGGCTTCTCCCTCGAGTCGCACGAGTTCGAGCAGACAGACCTGGGGGATCGCGAACGACTCGCCACCACACTCGACGACCAGCGCCGGGATGATCGCCAACGTCAGCGGGATCTTGACCCTGAGTGTCGTGCCGACGCCTCGCGAGCTCTGCACGTCGACGCTGCCCCCGATCTTCTCGATGTTGGTCTTGACGACGTCCATGCCGACACCGCGACCGGAGATGTTCGTGACAGCACTCGCTGTCGAGAACCCCGGTGCGAAGATCAGCCCGAGCGCTTCGCGGTCCGACATACGACTCGCTTGTTGCTCGGAAATGACATGCCGCTCGACGGCTTTCGCCTTCACCTTTTCGGGGTCGATGCCGGCACCGTCATCAGAGATCACGATGTTGACCTGTCCACCCTCGTGGAAGGCGCAAAGGCGCAAGTGACCCGTTGACGGCTTGCCCGCGCTCAATCGATCGGCAGGGCGTTCGAGACCATGATCGACAGCATTCCGGATGATGTGCGTCAGCGGATCCTTGATCGCCTCGATGATGGTCCGGTCGAGCTCGGTGTCCTCACCTTCCATCTCGATCGACACGTCCTTCTGGAGCGTCCGCGAGAGGTCGCGTACGACACGCGGGAACTTGCTCCACACACTCCCGATCGGCTGCATGCGCGTCTTCATCACGCCTTCTTGCAACTCCGAGGTGATGAGATTGAGACGCTGTGTCGTCGTGATGAAATCCGGATCGGACGCCGTCGCGGTGTATTGCAGAATCTGATTCCGCGCGAGGACCAGCTCTCCGACTTGATTCATCAGCGAGTCGAGCAAGGAGACATCGACGCGAACCGTCGTCTCGGCGACGGAGGCTTGCGTCTTCTCGGCGGTCTTGGATGCCGTCTCCGTGACCGATGTGGCGTTGGACGCGCTCGAACCCTCGTCTTCGGGCGCATTCGCCGAATCGGCTCCAGGCTCGGCATCTGAGCCGAGCGACACGCCTTCCTGTACCGTTTCATTCTCAGGCTCGGCGCTGTCATCAGGCGAGCCCTCGGGCGCGTCTTCGCCCGCGTGCAATCGTTCCAGCGTCGCTGCGAGATCGCCGTAATCCGCGGCACCCTCCGCACCGGTGTTCTCGATGGTCTCCAGGATGGCGCGCAGCGCATCTCCCAGCTCGAGAAGAGCACTGATCATCTCCGGTGTGGGTTCTGCGCCTTCGTCACGCAGTTTCCCGAGGAGTGTCTCACCGACGTGTGTGAGTTCCTCGAGCATCGTAAACCCAAAGAACCCGGCAGTCCCTTTGATGGTATGCACAGTGCGAAAGATGCTCGCCAGTGTCTCGACATCGTGGCTCTGCTTCTCGAGCTCGATGAGTGTCAAGTCCAATTGGTCGAGGCTTTCGCGACTTTCGATCAGGAACTCTCTAACGAGATCGTCCATCGACACACGCCTGCTATCCGGGGGGCGAGGATCGACGAAGGCCTGGGTCAGCGAAATGTCGACAGCCCGTCCGAAGCGCTCCGTGTCATGGACGACGAAAGCATCTTTCGAGGAGTAAACATCTCGATCCTCTGGACTGAATTATCGAACCGATCACAACGTTCCTGCAGGGAACATCACCCCAATTCAATCAATTCCAGTAATTCAACGTGTAGCCAAGGCAGCTCGCACGAGCGCAACCAGTAGACACACTCCGCCGATCGGCACGAGGAGCACGCCGAGCGACGGATCCCCTTCGAAGTTGAGGACGCCGCCCAGGAAGAACCCGAGTGGCATGAGCGCGGAGCCCATGCGCAGCCAACGCGAGATCACGGCGATCTTTCGTTCGTCACCCAGGAAACGGTCGGCGACTGCAGCGTAGACGAGACACAGGATGCCGAGCACGTTGCCATGCGCGTGTGCCAAGGTCCACAACTCACGGCGCATCTCGCTACCCAGGTAGACCTGCACCTTCAACGCATGGAGCGCCTCGAGCGTCAACCCGGCCGGCAACGAAACCGCGAGGAGATACCATCCGAACACGACGGTTTTTCGAAGTGCCATGTCTCGTCACTCACCGATGTGAATTGCCCGACCGGACTGCAGGTCGAGCAGTGCGATGATCGCGCTCAGGTCCGGACCCAAGTCCGGCGACAATAATTTCGACGGCATCGGAGCCCTTAGTGCATTGGTGGACCGCTTTTGAAATTCTTGCAGGAATCGTTTGGCAATGCTTTCACGGGTCCCTTTGGGTCCGTCATGCCTCCAATCGCGCAGCGCCGGCTCGATACCTGTCGCCAAGCGCGATTCGAGAGCGAGCAAGCTCTTCTGCGCCGTCCATCGAATGCTCGGGTAGGCATCGAGCAAGGTAGCGTGGAGCGCGACCCGAACGAGGGCCGCATCCTCGGCAACGAGTGCAGAACCCTCCGCACCGCACGCCTTCGCGTACGTGACGCGCTGCACCGGATCACCGGACAAGATGGATGCTACGGAATCAGGCAAGTCGAGCGGAGCTTTGTCCGGGCGTGACTTAGGACGCACATAGGCGTCCCCCCATAATTCCCGCATTTTGTCCGCCGCCCATAATGGGCTCTTGTCCAGATGACACAATGTGCAAGCGTTGGGACGCCCTTTCTCCGCATCGCGTGCAGGGTTCGGATTCTCGATCTTGTGACTGCGGTGAATTTCGACAACGCCGAACACCATGCGCGGCATGTGGCAATCCATGCACTGACTGCCCGTGCTCTGCGGGTCGTGCTTGGTATGCGCCTGCACGTCCTTGCCGATGTCCTCGTGACACTGCAGGCAGGCTCGATTGCCGCGCATTTCGGGCTCGAGCTGACCGCGAACGTCGCCGCCGTGCATGACGTGACAGGACAGGCAGGACAGAGTGCCCTTCTCGTAGCACGGCGACGTCGTGATTCCTTGATACTCGTAGGCCGTCAACCTCGGGGTTCCGTCGGCCCAGAACCGAAGTGCGAATTCATCGCCACTGCCTCCGGGCAACTTCGTGTCGATCCGCACGGGCGTCACGTGTTCGGTCAGGCGATTCCCGCTGCGATACGTCGGCCCCGTCACACGCCATCGATAGTGGTTCTCGACCGGGTTCGGAATGCGTTGACCGTGGCATTGGCCACAGACCTCGGTGCTACGCTCGTGATCGAGACGTGCCGGGTTGACCACATGCGTATCGTTGCTCGACGCGAAGTGATCGAAGTACCGCGCAGCGACACTCTCGTAAGCCTCGACGTGTTCGCTCGCTGGCCCATGGCACGACTCACAGGCGATCCCGAGGGACGCGACGTGAGAATCGAAACTGCGCTGAGCATCCGGGACGATCTCGTTCTTGCGCTCCTGGTTGAGGTACCCGGGGCGAGGGCCGGTGTTGTGACAAAAGATGCAGTTCTGGTTCCAGATCGCGGCGTGGGCGTTCCACTCCGGATTGTCCGCATGCAGGAAGACATCGTTGAGGTGCATCCACCGCTTCGCATCGATGTGCCACAGAATCGGCAATCTGCGTAGGACGGAGCCAGAATCGCGTTCGACTCGCTCGAAATACTGTTGGTAGCGGCGCGACCCGACTGCGAGTGCAACCTCGGCGACACGTCGCCCGGTTTCCCCTTCGGGGAGGTCCATGAAGAAGCGGTCCCCGTCCCGGTACGGCTTGGCGACCTTGGCGTAGAACTCGACCGGCGCCCCGTCGAAGCGACCGACGACCGTCGCGGGATCGACGCGCTGCGTCATCGTCGAGTGGAAGGTCCGCGCCCAAGTCTCGTACTGGTCGGGATGACAGCGCTTACAGGTTTGTTCGCCGACGAACCCTTCGGCGCGGTGGATGAGGGGTAGCTCCGCGTCGTTCTTCTCGACGTCGAAACCGACCCAGAGCGCGATTCCGATCGCGATCGGAGCGCTCGCGAGGGCGAGAACGGCTTTGATGGCGGACATGAGGATTGGTTTCGACCTCTGGAGGCCGTGATTCTGCCATGCCGACGATGCGATGCCGAGGGATGCATGCCGTTCCTGAGCCGATGAAGAATGCGTGACCCCTTGCGCACGCACCCTGCGCATGGAGGGCCATGACACCTGCAACCAACGGCATTCGTTTCCGCGGCCTGGCCATGGTCGCAATCTGTGCTCTCGCAGCCGCAACTCGTTCCCAGACACCGGTCGGCATCGGCGTTCAGCCCGATGCCGACGGTAGTTACTGGAAGATCACGGAAGTCGCCCCGGACAGCCTCGCGGCCAAGAACGGCCTTCGTGTCGGGGACAGGATCCTCGAGGGGTACGATGCATCCGGCGAGCCGATCGACCTGTCGGTGAATCAAGGAAACGAAACCTTCGCGCGATTCATGAAGAACCGCGACTTCGTCCTCGTCTTGATGCGCGGCACGGACCAGCCACTCGTACGCGTGAAGTTTCACCGCGACCTCCAAGCGCCACGGAGGGAGGCAAAGCCGATCGAAGCGAAGCCGGTCGAAGCGAACAAGACGAATCGTGAGCCACCCAATCGGCTCGCGCGCATCGTCTTGAAGCCGACCCAGATCCACGATGCAGAGATGAATGGCATGCTCTCGCACACCCTCCTGCTGCCAAAAGGGTGGACGTTCGACGGCGGCGTTCGCTGGAACACGAAGTGTGTCGACAACTTCGTCACCTTCTCCGGCAGGATCGCCGCGCCAAGCGGTGCGAGCGTCGACTTCTTTCCGACGACCGTGTGCCGCTATGCGGATGCACGCACGATGCAGTTCGCTGGCGAGCGATACGGCATGACGGCACACGACGGATTCTTGATCGCTCCGGCTCCGAAGCGTCCCGGCGATGCGGTGGTCCAGATCGTCCTCCCGCGGCTACGCCCTCGCGCCACGAACATCACGGTACTCAGCGCCACGTATCACAAGGAAGCCGAACAGGCGTTCGCGAAGACGATTCGACCTCTGATCGAGCAACAGCAGAACCTCAACGCCATGACGCAGGCCCAAGGCATGAAGTGCGATCTTTGGTACCACTGCGATCGCGTTCGGGTCCGCTACGTCGAGGGTGGCGCGACGTTCGAAGAAGAATTCCTCTGCACGACGGCGGGCTTCGAAAGCAGATTCCGCGCTCCACAGATCGAGATGCAGAGCGGCACGTGGTGGCTCAGCGACGTGCGATCCATGCGGGCTACCGCCGGCAAACTCGATGCCCAGCTGCCGAAACTCTCGTGCGCCGCACGCTCGCTGCGCCCGACTCCGAAGTGGTCGCTCGAGATCAAGCGCATTCAACGCCAGGTCATGGAGATCAAGCGACGCGGCCAACTGAGAACCATCGAGATGCTGCGCAAGTCGCGAGAAGAGATCTCACGCATCCACAAAGAGGTCAGCGACATCCAAATGAAAGGCTGGCGCCAGGACCAAGCGGATCGCGACCGCGTCTTCACGGCGATGTGCAACTCGATCCGCAGCGTCGAGGACTACAAGACGCAGGACGGGGACACGATCTCGATCGACAACAGCTACGACCGCGTCTTCCGCACCGTCGATGGCCGCGTCATCGCGACGAGTGACCCCAGCTACGATCCCAATCAGGACGCGTCGGTCAATCATCTCGACTGGTCGCAGCTCGAGAGAATCGACTACTTCCGCTAGTGCCCCCGTCAGGACGACGCCCGGGCCATCGTTCGGCATGATGGGCACATGGCCTTCGACTACTGCTTCCGCTGCGCGACTCTCGCGGTCGCGCTTGCGATGTACACAAGCCCGTCCCGTGCGCAGGTAGCAGAGCCCCCTGCCCAGCGCACGTTGATCAAAGTGCTCATGCCAGACGGTCGACCCTGGGTGGGAGCTCCCGTGACACTCGTCTCGAACCCGCTATCCGATGCACCTTTCGCTGGCGATCCGTTGATCATCAAGGCAACGTCGGACGAGCGCGGGATCGCATCGGCTGCGTTGCCCGCCGGTCGCGAGTTCAGCGCGTTCGTGCTCGGTAGCAAGCGAGACGATCCCGTGTCCGATGTCGCCGACGAAATCGTCGCGGGCGATCGTGCAAAACTCGAACAGAGCTCGGAGCGCGTCGCGACGACGCTCGAGTTCCGAAACATCGATGCGTGGAAGCACCGTGGACCCTTTCGTGTCGCCATGCAGTTGCATGGCCCGAAATGCCCCTTCGTCAGCATCTTCGAGATGCCGGAGAGTCCACTGGGGCTACTACCTCCACCAGCCGGGTGCGCATGGTCCATCGCCCTCCTCGACAAAGATCAGGTCGAGCTATGGCGACAACGGTTGCCTCCCGAGAAGAACCGAGCCACGTTCGAAGTGCCACCGCCGCGTCGCCTCGTCATCGAACTCGGCGAGAACGTGGACCGTTCGCGACCACGATGGGTCGAATCCCAGTTCGAGCGCAGCATGCCGTTCCGGCGCTGTGCGACCTTCGACGCTGAGGGTCGCGCCGAGATCGAGTGCGCATTCTCGGTCAAGGACGACGGGACCATCGGATGGCCGCGCCCGCAGTTCCTCGCACGCGGCGAAGGCACGGCGGATGCCTTGCTCAGTGCGAACGACTTCGTTCGCTCGAACGAGAACGACGCGCCGAGAACCGTTACGTGGAAGCCGCAATCGGGCTGGCAGCTACGAGGACGAATTCTCGATGGAGGCAAGCCACCGGCAGTTCCTCTGACACTTGCGCTGTGTGCGAGTGTGGCGTGTCTCGATGAGGGAACGACGCGCTTCGCGACCGATCCGTACGTCACGAAGACGGACGCGAACGGATGCTTCGTCATCGACGGCCGACGAACCGGACATCGACTCTACGTGCTCCGACGCAAGCGCGAGGACGGCGCCTGGCCCGTCGCGATCCTGGATCACTGCGAAGCGATGGACGCGGATCGAGATCTCGGCGACATCGAACTCGAGGGACTGCATCGCATCACGATCGCCGTGCGACACCCCGACGGACGACCGTCGCGGACGACCGTCGTCCTCGTGAGCGAGTTCGGTCGCAGCGGGCAACGCCCATACGCCCCACTGAAGGCACGCACGGGGCGAGGTGGCGAAGTCACGCTGAACGTTCGCGAGGGACTGGTGCATGGCTTTCTCGCCGCATCTCCGGACGGGTACGCACTCGGACGTATCGAGGCAGGCTCGCCTGCAACCTCTTCGGCCACTCCATCGGCAACTCCATCGGCAACTCCATCGACTCCAGCATCACGACGAATCGAGGCGAAGCTGGCCGTCGAAGCCTTCGTCGAAGGACACGTCGTCGACGACCGTGGTACGAAACTCCCGAATGCACGAGTCAGCACGGCATGGATCAACTCCACGAACGATGCCGTAGGTGCGATGCTCCACCGTATGTCCGGCATGAACGCCATTCCCTTCGGGGACGCCGTCACCGACGAGGACGGTCGATTTCGTCTGCCGCTCGTCGGGATCGCCACGACCTCGGATCTCTATGCGTACGCTCGCACGGAGAACAAGACGTTACAAAACCAGTCCCCAGTACGTGTCGAGGCCGTGAAGGGAGGAAACCGGGACGTGAACATCATCGTGAGGTGAAGTCACCTTCGACCGCTACGTCGCACTCGTCTCGCCACAAGTCCTCGAGCGGTTGACGTCTCGAGATGAGATGAGCACGCCCCGAGTCGCAAAGGACCTCCGCGACCTTGGGGCGCGTGTTGTAGTTGCTTGCCATGGACATTCCGTACGCTCCGGATTGCAGGACGGCGAGGCGCGCGCCCGCGTCGAGCTGCGGCAGCTCTCGGTCCTTACCGAGCCAATCGCCACTCTCACAAACAGGACCCACGACATCGACACGCCGCGCGCGATCGCTCCCACCAGAGAGTACGGGGAGAATGTCGTGGGTCGCGCCGTACAAAGATGGACGGATGAGGTCGGTCATCGCCGCATCGACGACGTAGAAGTCCTTCGTCAAACCGCATTTCTCGTACAGCAAACTGGTGACGAGTACTCCCGAATCTCCGACGAGGAAGCGACCGGGCTCACAGAGCAATGACAGTCTTCGCGGTCCGAGCAACTCCTTCATTCCGCGACCGAGGGCATCGAGATCGATCGCCGCATCCGAGAACGGCCCGCCGCTCCCGAATCCACCGCCCATGTCGTAGTGCGTCACACCCTTTGCACGCAGTGGATCCTCGTCCATCCATGCGAGCACCTTCTTACATGCTTCGAGATACGGCCCGACCTCGAAGAGCAACGAACCGAGGTGCACGTGATACGCACAGAGGTCGATCGCGGACGTCTCCGCGATGCGCTCGACGAGTCCGGAGGCTGTCTGGAAGTCGATCCCGAACTTGCTCTCCTTCTTCGCGGTCGCGATGTAATCGTGGGTATCGACGCCAACGTCCGGATTGAGCCTCAGTGCGACCCGGAGCGTGCCTCCGTGAAGAGCACCTGACGCCCGCATCTCGGCGACGACCTTCGACACGAGGTCGAACTCCGCCTCACTTTCGATGTGATAGACACCGACTCCATCACGCAATACCGATCGAATCTCGTCCTCGCGCTTACCGACACCCGCAATCACGAGCTTGTCGGGGGAAGCACAGATACGGCGAGCGCGCTGATACTCGCCACCACTGACGAGGTCGAAGCCGGCACCGAGTTCCTGAAGGAGGCGTAGGATCGCGGCGTTGCCGCACGCTTTCACGGCGTATCGAATCCCGAGATCGATTCCGTCGAACGCGTTGACGATGCGCGCATGACGCTCGCGAATCGTGCCAGCGCTATACGCGTGAAATGGTGTACCGACGACATCTGCAAGACGATCGATGTCGATGCCATCGACGACCAAGCGCCTGTCCACGTATCGAATCATGCCTGAGTTTTTTGACACGCGGCTAGGCTACGCCTTGCCAGGCTTCGTCGCGACACGTTCGTAGAGCGACGCATAGGCAGCCGCGATCCGAGCCGGCGAGTGACGCGCTTTCGCTGCATGCACGGCCCGGGAAGTCGGCGGAAGCGCCTCCAGCGCGGCGCTTGCCAAGGCCCCGAGATCGCGTGGAACTAACGACACGCCATCCTCGCAAGCGTCCTCTGCGAGATCGATGAACCCGGGCACACGCGGCGCGACGACGGGAACACCGGCAAGGTGCGCTTCGATCGCGGCAACGGGATACCCCTCCCTCTTCGAAGTCGAGACAAAGGCGTCGAACGCGTGGATCCACTCGGGAAAGCGTTCGTCCGCACCGTGCCAAACGATCGGAGCATCGAGCCGATCCGCCATGTCCTGGCAATGCGCCAAGCGGCGACCGGTTCCGAACGCGTGCACGCATGCACCATGTTCCCGGAGTCGACTCGCAACGCGCACGAGAAGCTCCGGGTCCTTGACGCTCTCGAAACGACCGCACCACGCGATCGCGCGTTGATCGCCGATCCCCAGCTCTTCGCGCAGACCTCGAGCATCCGATGGGCGCACGAGAACCGCCGGCTCCACGACGGTCCAGGCGTCACGCTCGAGAACGCCGAGAGCTTGGAGTTCTTCGGCGCACGATCGGCTCACGCACGTGACCGCGGC
The DNA here is from genome assembly GCA_020426005.1 of Planctomycetota bacterium. Classification (GTDB taxonomy): domain Bacteria; phylum Planctomycetota; class UBA1135; order UBA1135; genus JACKHW01. The sequence continues at coordinate 11,414 of JAGQQW010000054.1, forward strand.
ACGGCGGCGGTTGAGTCGCTTCTCGACCCACGCGAACGAGCGCGCGATCGGCCACGAGAAGTAGTCGCGGAGCACGTGCCCGTGATACGTGTGCACGACCGGCACGTCGATGAGATCGCCGAGGCGCACAGCGAGAGCGCCGGCTTTTGCCGTGTGCGCATGCACGACGTCGGGACGGCGCTCTCTCGAGATGCGCACGAGGGCGCGCAACGCCGCCCGATCCGATCGCGGTGCGAATCCGCGCACGAGCTCGGCGACAGACACCGCCTCACTACCCTCGTCCGTGGGTAGCGGGAGTGCGGTTTCACCTGGCGCCAAGGATCCGACGACGATGGTCTGCGAGATTCCGAGCCTCGCGAACTCGGGCGCCAACGCCCGTATCTGCCGCGCAGGCCCCCCGAGATTGGTTCGCGTCAGGATGCGGAGGACGTGCATGGTTCCAGTCCGCGCACGAAACGCCCTCGAGCTTCGGCATGCGCTCCGAGGCTCGTGAGGCAGAAGAGGAACTGCGCGTGCTCATGCCGGCCTCGAAGGTTCTCGTCGCGGATCCGCAGAGCTTCACGAACGTCGAAGTACGAGTCGCCTTGCTCGAGCAGGGAGGTCACGAGATCCGTCCGCGCGACGAGCCAACGTGCGATCGGCGGCGCGAACCCGAGCTTGCGACCGCGGACGAGGTCGCGCGGTAGACGTTCGGACAACAGCTTTCGGATCGGTAGCTTGCCACGTGCGGCGGTGTGAGTCCGAAGCTCTTCGGCGTGTCGTACGATTCGCTGATCGAGGTACGGTGCACGAATCTCGACTCCGGCAGCGAGGCCACCGATGTCCGTCTTCACCAGGAGATCGTCGACCAAGTAACGCAAACGCTCGAGATCTCGGACCTCCGTGGCGTCGCGTGGCGTGCCTTCACTAGCAGCGGCGGCGTGATCGTTACCGAACAAGCGATCCAAAGTGTCTTCGCTCGCCAGGGACCACAGTTCGGAATAGCGCCCCGAGCCGATCGCTCGCCGCGCGCGGGAGCGCTCTCCTGCGCCGTTCGCGCGACCGATTCGGTGGCGCAACGTCGGCGACATGCAGGAGCGCACTCGCGAGATCCAAGGCCACGCGCGCATGCGACGGTAGCCATGGAAGAGCTCGTCGGCACCGTCTCCTCCGAGCACGACTGCAATGTCGTGCGACTTGCTCGCATGCAACGAAAGCGCGTGCACCGCGAGAATCGACGGATCTCCGAGCGGCAGTCCATAGTGAGCGACGAGGCGCGGGAGCGCATCGAGCGCTTCGCAGCCGACAGGAACGCGCTCGTGCGAGAGACCCAGCCGCGTCGCGATTCGCTCGGCTTTGCCGCCCTCGGCTCGACCCTCGTTGAAATCGAGCGTCATACAGAGCGCATCGATACCGGCGTTCGCGATCTCGCTCGCGATCAACGCGGAGTCGAGCCCACCCGACAGAAAGACGCCGAGACCACGATCACTACGCGCACGATCTCGCACGACTGCGCCAATGCTCGCCGAAAAGCTCTCGCCGTGCGGCGCCCGAGCTTCGATCGCGAGTTTTGACGACGCGGGTCGGGGCCCGTGGACCTCGATCGTTCCAGGGGACACGGCACGTGCAGGGAGTTCGAAACACGACGTCGTTGCATCGAAGAAGCCGACGCGCGCGAACTGCCTCGCGTCCCGTCGTGACGGAGCGCTCTCGCACCACTCGTTCCGTCCCATGAGCACTCGCAAGGCAGCCGGCGTGCTCGCGAAGCACGGTCGTCCGAACTCGTCCCGACTCTGCGATACGAAGAGCGGCTTCTCCCCGAACCGGTCGCGCACGAGCACGAGGCTGCGCGCCGTCTCGTCCACGATCGCGAAAGCGAACTGACCGTCCAACCGCCGCAAACCTTCGACGCCGAGAGCGGCGTAGAGCAGCAGCGCGAGTTCTGCATCGTTGGACGTCGCCGGACGGAGCCCGTGGTGCTCGAGCTCGGTACGAAGCGCATCGGCGCGGGAGAGGTTGCCATTGAACACGATCGCGAGTCGCTTCGAACCACCTCGCACGATCGGCTGGTCCGCGCGAGGATCCGTGATCGCGAGACGACGTATGCCGACCTCGAGATCTCCGAACGCGATCCTGCCCTGGCTATCGGGTCCGCGTGGAACCAGTTGCTCCAGTGCCGCTGCGAGGCGGCCGCCCGTCAGTTGTCTTGGGCCGCCGGCAATGCCGCACATCGTGTCGTACCACCACTCGGCCCACCACTCGCGACGCGCAGGTTGCGCCCCGCGATCGACCTACAACTCGAAGCGTGCCCGGTGATCGACCCTGCCAGATCGAGGACGATGGTCGCGAGAGAACGCGTCGCCTCGTGTCCGAGCAGCGCGCCAGCGAGAGTCGTGTCCGGAACACGTGCCCGACAGCGCGTCGTTTCCGCTCCGTAGCGCGCAACACTCGTCACGCTCTGGATCTGGATCGAACGCCCGAGCACATCGCCGACGGCGTGCGCGAGATCGACGATCGCGATCGTTTCGTTACTGCCGATGTTGACGACTCGCCCGCGTGCCTCGTCCGTTTGCATCAACGCAACGAGCCCCGCGACGGCATCATCGACGTGCTGGAAACTCCGCACGTCGGACCCGTCGTCGATGACCGGCAAAGGGCGACGGCTCAAAGCGGCCTCGACGAACGTCGGCAGGACCATGCCCGCTTCGGACGATTGGCGCGGGCCCGAGACGTTGAAGAGTCGCGCGACACGACCGTCGCCACCGCGTGCAACGAAGCCTTCGAGGATCGACTCGCCGCAACTCTTGGCCTCCGGGTACGACGCTCGCGGCCAAACTCCATAGCGCTGCGGTAGACGCATGTCTTCGCGCAAGCGACGGCCGACTCCGTCTCCGTAGACTTCGGAGGAGGACGCGAATACGACGCGCGCACCGCGTTCGTACGCGATACGGCAGACGTTTTCAGTTCCCTGCAGGATCGTCGACCACGTCTCGTCCGGCCTCGCGAGAACATTGCGCACTCCGACGATGCTCGCGAGATGATAGACGTGCCCACCTTCGGGGATCGCGGCCTCGAGAGTCGCCAAGTCGCGCACGTCGCCGCGCTCCCTCACGTCCGGAGCCGCGGTATCGAACCCACGCACTTCGAACCCGCGATCGCGGAGATCCGCGACGAGCCTCTCGCCGATGAACCCCGCGCTCCCCGTGACGAGGACAGGAGGCAGCGAGCTGCCTGGATCGTTCACGGAACTACGCGACATCATTCGGGCCTCCGACGCTCACTGCGTGACGTTCTTCCCTTCGCCGAGGAGAATCGCACACGCAGTCACCGAATACACGTCGTCTGCATGACAACCTCGCGACAGATCCATGCACGGAAACGCGAGCCCCTGGAGCAACGGTCCGAGCGCACGAAAACCACCGAGCCGTTCCGCGAGTTTGTAGCCGATGTTTCCCGCGTCGAGATCCGGGAAGACGAGCACGTTGGCGTTCCCTGCAACTTCGGATGCGGGAGCCTTGCGACGACCGATGCTCGGGACGATCGCCGCGTCGAGCTGCAACTCACCGTCGACCGTGATGTCGGGGCGACGTGCACGGACGATCTCCGTGGCCTCCCGCACCTTGTCGACGTCGGGGTGGGCGGCACTGCCCTTCGTCGAGAACGAAAGCATCGCGACTCGTGGTTCCGTCTTCGTCAGTGCGCGGTGACTCGTCGCTGTCGTGATCGCGATGCCTGCGAGTTCTTCCGCCGATGGCGAAGGCACGACTCCGCAGTCCGCGAAGCTCAGGGTCATGTCGTCGCGAATCATCAAGAAGAAGCTCGAACAGAGCGATGTCCCCGCGGCGAGGCCGACACTCCAAAGCGCGGTCCGGATGACGTCTCCGGTCGTGTGGTCGGCCCCTGCGACGCACGCATCGGCATACCCCGTGGCCACGAGCCCGTCCGCGAAGGCGAGCGGCTCGTGCGCGAGTTCTGCCGCAGATGCTGCATCGAGCCCCTTCTGCCGACGGCGCTCGAAGTAGTGGCGCGCAACCGCCTCGTGCCGCGCGTCGCGATGCGGGTCGACGATCTCGACACCGAGCGCTTCGAGATCTGCATCGGTCGGATCCCTGCGGTCGTGTGCCTTCGAAACGAGCACCGGACGACAGATGCGATCGCTCGCGAGCGCTCGCACGGCGCGACGCACCCGATCATCATGACCTTCGGCGAACACGACACGAGCCGAACACGCACGCGCTCGTTCGGCAAGCTCCTCGAGGAGCTTCGCCATCAAGCCTCCGAGCCGGGTACGAGGTCCTCGGGAACGTCGAGTTCGAGGTAGAGGATGCCGAGGCCGTGCGTCTTGCCCTGCGCATCGGTCTTGAGGCTTCCCGATCCGCAACCGCCGAGCGAATCGTGCAGGATGAAGTTCAGCGCGTGCAGATTCGGCGCTTCGAAACGGTCAACGTCTCCCTTCGCGATCTCACGGAAGTGTTCGCGCACGACGTCGCTCGTCAGGTGCTTCTCGAGCCACGAATAGATCTCGGGGCTGCGTGCGATGACGGCGACGTTACTGCTGTCTCCCTTGTCACCGGAACGCGCGAGAGCCAGCTTCCGGAGCGGCACTTTCTTGAGTGTCTTCACGCCGCGAAGCGTAGCGAGGTCGCGCCGCGATCCCCCATATTTCGATATTTCTAGAAATTACGAACTTTCGCCTGGAACACCGATCTACGGCGTCGTAGCTTCGCCCTCATGAACGCGGAATGGATCGCGGCGCGCATGGCAGCACTCGGCAACCCGATGCGACTCGAGATCTATCGCCAACTCGTGCGGAGCGGGCCGGCGGGCCTGCCCGTGGGCGTGATTCGAGAGCGCCTCGATCTTCCCGGATCGACGCTCTCGCATCATCTGCGGAGCCTGCGAGACGTCGGACTCGTTCGGCAAGAGCGTCGCGGCACGACACTGCTGTGCCGAGCCGACTTCGGCGTGATGAACGACACGTTCGACTGGATGGCGCGCGAGTGCTGCATCGAGAGCGGCGACAAGTGCGCGAGTGAGAGGACACGAACATGACCGAAGACATCAAACGTGCGGTTCGCGAAGGCTACGGCAACGTAGCGCGCGCCGGTCTCAGCTCCGAACAGGACAGCATGCAGTCGATCGCGTCGGCGTTCGGCTACAGCGCTGAAGAACTCGCGAGCATCCCCGCAGCGGCCAACATGGGACTCTCCTGCGGCAACCCCACCGCGATGGCCTCGCTACGCGAAGGCGAAGTCGTCGTCGATCTCGGCTCGGGTGGAGGCCTTGACGTGTTTCTCGCAGCGGCCAAGGTCGGCCCGAGTGGGCGCGCGATCGGCATCGACATGACGCCGGACATGGTTTCGCTCGCTCGCAAGAACGCAGCCGATGGCGGGTACGACAACGTGAGCTTCCACCTCGCGGAGATCGAGGCAATGCCGATCGAGAGCAACAGCGTCGACTGCGTGATCTCCAACTGCGTGCTCAACCTCGTGCCCGACAAGGATGCCGCGATCCGCGAAATTCATCGCATCCTCAAGCCCGGAGGCCGACTCGCGATCTCGGACATCGCGCTCAAGAAGGAGCTTCCCGCTGCGGTTTCGTCACAGGTCGCGGCATGGATCGGATGCATCACCGGCGCCATCTCGATCGAGGACAACGAGCGCCGGCTGCGTGCGGCTGGGTTCGAGGATGTCGCCATTCAGGACGCGGGAAGTGACCTCAACGCGTACCGCGAAGCCGGAAGTGCTGCATGTTGCGGACCGGCGGAAAGCGCGAGTTCGTGCTGCGCACCATCGCCCGCGAAATCAGAGGCGTCGTCGTGCTGCGGAGGCGATTCGGCGAGCGAGCCAGGAGCATCCGAAGAGCCGACCTTCCACGACACGATGGACGGTTTGCTCGATACGTTCGATGTCAACGAGCACGCCGCGAGCGTCAAGATCTTCGCCGTGAAGCCCCGTTGAGGCTCGGTCCCGGCTCAGCGCCGCACGCCGAACTGACGTTTCTTCGCACTTTGGTGCGCTCGTCACCGTCCGGCCGCATCGAATTCGGCGCGCCGACGTGAGAGACTATGCGTGCCATGAACAAAACGCTCACTGCCATCCTCGCTTGCTTCGCCCTGTCCCTGTGTGCCGCGGGAGTTCGTTCCCAAATCACCTACATTCCGGGCACAGGCTGCAAGAACGCCGCCAACACGCCGATCGTCGGCAGCACCAAGATCGGCCAGACGATCACCGTTGCGCACGACCAGCTGCCGTGCAACTCGCCGCAGACGTACGCCTTCGTGCTTCTCAGCTTCTCGTGCGGCACCGTCCCCAATCTGCCCTTCGGCTGCATCAGCAGCAGCAATCCGTGCACCGCACTGATTCCCGCCGACGCGTCGTTCTTCAAGCCGATCACGGCTTCGATCACGCTGACGATCCCCAACGATCCGAAGATCATCGGCGCGAAGTTCTGCGTGCAGGGCGGTTGCTTCACGAGCTTCCTCGGGTTCTGCATCAGCCCGCTCAACGTCGTGGGTCAGATCACGATTCAGTGACCCTGCTGCGAGGCACGTCTGCCTCGCTGCAAACTCCGCGAATCAGACTCCGAGCATCGGCGGCCCGTCTTCACCGCCGAATCGCTCGACGTAGTCCGCCATCGCGGCCCGCACGACTTCCTCCGCGTGTTCGCGGCCGTAGGGCTCTCCGATCGTGACTTCGGGATTCCGATCGCTGTGCAAGTTGCGCTCGCTGTGCGGCGGCAACTTGTACGTCTGGAAGTAGTGGCAGAGTCGATCGACGAGGATCACCGGAAGCTCACTCAGGTCGCGGATCTTCTTCCACTGATAGTCACCGTCGAGGATCGCGATGATCTTGTCGTCGGCTTCACCGTGATCCGCCATCGGCAGTCCGCCGACGACACGCGCCTTGGTCAAGATCTCGGCCCTGCCGATCGGGCGCTCGCTCAAGACACAGATGTCGAGCGGATCCCCGTCCCCTCGTTCGGCTCCTTCCATCAACGAACGCACTCGCTCGCCACAGTAGGTGCGTGGGATGAAGCCATACAGGCTCGGTGGCAACGAGGACGTCCGTTGAGGGCGATCCACGATCAGGAACCCTGACGACTTGTCGATCTCGTACTTCACGAGATCGAACGGCGTGATCTCGATGAACGCGTAGACCGAACTCGGCGGATTCGGTCCCGTCTCGAGGCCGTGCCAGGGATGCGGTCGCCAGGGATGAAAGCTGTGACTGTCAGGCATGCTCAAAGAAACGTGCGGCGAAGCCGGTAGAGATCGGTCTCGACGACTTGACGCACACGTTCGGGGTCGCGCCACCAATCCTCGTCGACGCTGAGGATGCGACCATTGAGAGCCGCAGCCCCAGGACTCAGCAGGAAGAGCGCGAGTTCTGCACCATCGTCCGGTGAGTGGTTGTGTTCGCGGGCGGGATGCGGGCTACCGGTCCGCGCCTCCTCGGCCTCGATCGCTTCGAGGTCACGAGGGGAGAGCGTCATGCCAGGCTCCATGCAGTTGATGCGGAGTCCCTTGCTGCTGCGGTGCTCGGCGTAGAGCTGATCCGTGAAGCGACAGATCGCGGCCTTCGCCGAAGCGTATGCCGTCGCATGCGCGTCGATCATCGGGAAGAACGCTCCTCCTCCCGCACACGTGAGAATGTCGCCGCGCTCGCGAGACAGCATCTGCGGGAGTGCGCGCCGACAGCAGAGGTACGTCGTGAAGAGATTCCGCGTGACGACACTGAGCCACTCGCGAGGATTCGTCTCGGCGCAGGGCTGAGTCGCACCGAGCCCACCGGCAAGGCACGCGAGCAGATCGACGGGCCCGATGGACTCTTCGACGTCGGTGAAGACCGCCTGCACTTGCTCGGGATCCTCGAGATCGGCCGCGAATGCACGCAGTTCGAGCCCTTCGTCCGCCCCGATCGCACACGTCTCCTGGAGATGCACGAGGTTCCTCGACGCCACCGTGACGCGTGCGCCCGACCGAGCGAACGCGAGCGCCACGGCGCGACCGATGTTCCACCCCCCACCGGTAACGATGGCGATGCGACCGGTGAGGGGGCCGCGGTCGGCGTTCACCGGTCGGAGCTGCACGGCCTTCGCGGCCGCAGCACCGGATTGCGTGTCGTGCGTCACGATTGGCCGATCACGCGAGCCCTTCGACCTTGAGCTTCTGCATGGCTTGGATCGCCTCCTTGGCCTCGGGTCGCTTCTCGATCAGCCAGTTCAGGAGATCGAAGCCGAACTTCCGCTCTTCGTTGAGCCTCTCGACGAAGCGCTGCCCCAAATAGAGGGCATGATCGGTCTCGAGGTTCTTCTCTCGCTTGAGCCTCGCGACGAGCGGGAATGCTTCGCGCACGAGGATGCAGAGATGCCCGATCACCGGGTCGCCCTGGCTCAGGTCGACGGACTTGGCGCGACCGAGAAGCGTCGCGAGCGCGATCTCGTAGCGCACTTCGTGCGAAAGCGTGCCACTTCCGCTGAGCGCCTGCAGGATGCGAAACGCGACGTCGTAGTCTTGCTTGTTCCGAGCCGTGCGCGCTTCGTCGAGCAACGGCGGCACGACTTGGTCCACGGGCGCATCGGCCAGAACCGCGCGATAGAGCTCGCGGACCGGGTCTTCTTTGCCGAGCAACTTCAAGAACTGCGCGACGAGCTTCTTGCACTGCCCTGCCGTGAGCTGGGCCGCGATGGCCTTGAGCGCATCGAATGGGCGACGCGCCTCCTGCAGATCGCGTGCCGCGAGGAAGCGCTTGACGAGCCCCTCGCGCGCTTCGGGGTTTTGACCGAGAGCTTTCGACGCGAGGTCGTGCACTTGCGGATCGTCGTTGTCGAGGAACGGCAACAACGCCTTCGCACAGGCCGCGGTGTTGTAGTGCGCGAGTTTCGCGAGCGCGAACAATCGCACTTCGGGTCGCGCATTGTCGAGCAGCTTGAGCAACGAGTTGGCCATCGGGGCGCCGCTCGGCTCCAGATCTTGGAGCACTTCGAGCGCGGGACCGACGACGTGCACGAAATCGTCCTCGTCGAGGTACCCGAGGATCTTCGTCCGCTGTGCCGTCGTGAGTTCGCGATCCCGCAAGCCACGGAGTCCCGCGGCGCGAACTTCGGGCGCATTGTTCGCCCCCGAAGCCGTCACGAAGACCGTGCGGCACGACGAATCGGCGACACGTCGCAAGAAGCGCAGCAGATAGACGCGGTACGAAGTCGGGGCTTTCTTCGGAATGCGCTGCAGACTCGAAAGCAGCACTTTGCGAATCCGAGCTCGTTCCGGCTCGTGCTCGTCCTCATCCTCTTGTGCAGGAGCCTGTAACGTCTCGAGCTGGTGAATGAAGTGCTGCGACGCGATCTCGGCGATGTCGGGATCCTCGTCGTCCTTGAGCAGGCCGAGGATCGTCTTGAGCCCTTCGGCGCCGCGGGTCCGTGCCAGGATTTCGATGATGACGATCCGCGTGTCCCGGTCCGCCTTCTCGAACTCCTTGACGAGGACTTTTTCCGCATCGTCGCCGAGCGCGCTCAGAGCACGAGCCACCTTGCTGCGAAGGGGTCCCTCCACGTGCAAGATCGGAATGAGGTGCGAGAGTGCAGCCGCATTTCCGATCGAAGCCAACGCTTCGACCGCATAGCCACGCAGAAAACCGTCTCCGGAGCTCGCGGCGCGGCCGAGAGCTTTGACGACGGGCGGGGTCTTGGGCCCGAGCCACGCGAGGACTTGCGCCGCAGCGACTTGCTGTTCGGCTTCCCCGGTCTCGAGCATCTGCACAATGCCAGCGAGGGTGTCTTTCATGCCGGTCGCATTCGTCTCGAACAGGCGGCCGAAGCCGCAAGGTGTGATGCGAGGCACCGATGCCAGGCATCACGCATCCACCCCCCCTTGCCACTGCCGAACCGCGGAGGCGATCTGCGCGTTGGTGATCGAGTCCGTTGGTGATCGAATCACGGCCACGCGGCTACGCCACGTTGTCACGTCAGCGACAATCCTATGGAATTGCTGGGATCATAGACGAGTCGTGCGGCAAGAAACAGAGGACAACCATCGACGTGCCTGAAGCACCTGAGAATCGTAAGTCGCTACCAGGTCGAGACCTGGAGCATGATCGAGCACGTACCGCCGGGTCCGCGCGCACCCGAACACGAACCGTGCCAGCGCGTCGTGGCACCATCTGGGCGATTCTGGCTCTCGTCGCAATCCCCTCGAGTTGCGGCGAAGGACGAAAGCCCGTCGAGCGCCCGAAGGCCAGCCAGGACAAGGCGAATGGGGCGCGTGACGGTCAAGCGGTTCAGCCCGAGAGGCCCGAGCTGACCGCGCAGGAGCTGCGATTCCGGCTCTTCCCTCGGCTGAGCCCCGGAAGAGCCGACCTCCCGACCGAACCGCCCGTCGCCGGGCTCCTGCGCTTCGAAGACGGCGTGGGCCTGCAGATTCAGCCACGAATCCGCGAGGGCGCATACTACCGAGATGCGACCGAGGCAGAACTCCGGAGCATCGATACCGTGGGAGTCCCGCGCGAGCAGATCTACCGCGAGAACCTCGCTCGCTTGTTTCGCGAGGCGTCCCCCCTGACCGTCATCGGCGACCCATCGGGAATGCGCTTCATCGAGTTCGACACCGCGCTCGCGGGCTCCGAAGCGCTGATCTTGCTCCCCGAACTGTGGGACAGCGTCGAGCGGACGCTCGGGCGCGAGGCGGTCCTGGCTCTACCCGACCGCGGTATGTGCCGGTTCTTGCCAGCAGGCCCGTGGAGCTTCGTAGGCGAGATGGTCCCGACCTTCGTCGAGCGTCACGAGGGGGCCTCGGCGCCTCTGGCGGACACCCTGTTGTTCCGCGACGGCCAACGGATTCGCCGAGGGAACACGTTCGAGTCCCTCGCGGGCCGCTGACGAGGCCCTGACCGCCGGATGCGCCGAACCACGGCTACGATAGGTGGCCATGCGTCTACTCCCTCATCTCGCTCTCGCGGTCTCGCTCCTTGCGGTCACGGCCTTCACACAAACCGGAACCTACTCGACCTACGGCTCAGGATGCGCCGGCTCGTCGGGCAACGTGGTCGGGTGCGTCAACGCAAACCTGAACGGCACCTGGGGTGGCAACGGTGGCGTGGCCTCGTTCGCACTCGGCGCGAACAGCAGCGCAGCCCCACTCCTCATCTGCGCCGTGGATCTCTACGCGGCGAGTTCGTCGGGCAACAAGACGAGCAACTTGTGGCTGCTCGCGGCCGATTCTGCCGGAGCGCCCTCCGCGACCGTTCTCGGGACGACGACCGTGCAGTGGACGCCAGTCGGCGCGTGGCATCGCGGCACCTTCGCTCAGCGAGTCTTCATTGCCCCCAACACGAAGTTCTTCATCGCGTTCGACAATCCCGGAAGGCTGCCGTACATGAGCGCTGGTCCGGACACGGTCGAACACTGGCACAGCGGCCCGACTTGGAAGGGGCCCTACTCGGGACGCTGGAACTACAACGTCATCTGCTGCCAACAAGTGGGAGGCGCGATTCCGGCGATCGGGAATCAGGGCGTCCCCTCGATCAGCACACCGTATTCGGTCACCCTCGGTGGAGCCAAGGCAACGACCCCCGCTCTCCTGATCACGGGTGTCTCGAATGCGACGTGGGGAGTCATTCCGCTGCCGCTCGACCTTACCGGTGCCGGCGCTCCGAACTGCAAGTTGCTCGCCTCGTTCGACTTCACACTGGGCACTGCGACCGATGCCAACGGGAACGTCTCCGCGCAGCTCACCTTGCCGAATCAGACCAGCCTCGTCGGGTTCCAGTTCTACCAACAATGGGCCGTTCTCGATGCTGCGGCCAACGCACTCGGAATCGCGTTCTCGAACGGCGGCGCAGGCAAGATCGGCACCTGAGGTTCGGTCGGGCTCCTGCGAAGCCACAGTGACGGCGAAGGCGTGCGCTGGAGTCGCTCCGAGTGCTGCAGGAACGATCGATCGGACCGTACGTAGCATTGGCCTCACCGCGGGTTGCGGATAGCGTGACCTCGAGTCACCCAGACTCCACGTAACCCGACCCAGAGAGACCATTTCCGATGCATCGCAACATCTCCCTCGCTCTTCTTTCGCTCATCGCCCTTCTCGCGACGTCCTGCGCGTCGACGCACGTCGATACGCAGGCACAGGCGTTCGTCGAGTCGCTCGCGAAGACGCACCCCAACGTCACGCGCCTGACCGTGCACGCGATCCCGAAGGGCGGCAGCAGCCACTACGCAATCGCGAGCACCAGCGCGAGCAAGCGCGGCACGGCGTCGGACGAAGAGGACCTGCGCGCCATGGCGACCGGCGAAGTGATCGTGCTCGACGAGCCGGGTGCTATCGACGTGACGGTGCCGATCCGCGAGAAGAACGGGAAGTTCCACGCTTCCGCCGGGATCACCATCGACTCGAAAGTCGGTCGCGACGCTGCCATCGCCGAAGCGAAGATGATCGCGCAGGCGATCGATCGCGACCTGCTCGGCATGGCGATGGATCACTGATCGCGGTTCCGATCGCGATCACGATCACGCCCCCGGAGCTCCGCGCGCTTCAGCTGAAGTCGTAGAGATACGAAACGCGCGCTGCGTGCACGATCGTGTACGGCAGCTTGGCCAAGATGCCGAGCTCGGGGATCTCCTCGAGATCGAGTCCGCGAACTTCGCATTCATCCATCACGAAGAAGCTCCGCGCTTGGAGCCCGGCTTCGTAGGCACGAGGACGAATCCTGCCGGCAACTTCGATGTTGACCGGACCGTGGAAGAACACGCGGATCCGCACACGCTCGACACCGGCGTCCGTGCTGAGACGCTTCTGATAGAAGTCGCTGCCTCCGTCGACCAGTTCGTGCGCAAAGAGCACTTCGCGCATGTTGACGTGCACGCGCGGCGTCTTGATCACTTCTCCGTGCAGGAGATCGATCATCGTCGCTCCACTCACGACGACGAAATCACGCGAGTCGTCCTCGAGCGTCTTGACGAGCCGCGTGAACTTTCCTTCGACCTTCCCCTTGATCAGGAAGCTCTCGGTCACGATCAGGTCCTCGACCATCAGGTCGAGTGCTGCCGAGGATTCGGAGGGCTGTTCACGAGTCATTGCGAAAGGGTCCTGGCCCGAAGCACGCGCAACGCGTCCCCAGCCGCATAGAGCGATCCGGTGACGCACAAGCCACCGTCCCTCGCCACGGGTTCGAGATCCTCGAGCGCCTCCGCTACCGAACTCGCGATGCGCACTTCGACGCCTGTCGAGGCGATCATGCGCTGGAGTTCTGCAGGTTCGACCGAGGTCTTCCCCGAGAGAGGAACGACTCGTGCCCTATCGACCAACTTCAGGACTTCGCCTAAGCCACGTTCGAAGCGCTTCCCCTCGGCGATGCCGAACACGAGGTCGAAGCGGCGATCGGGCCATGCGGCCGCGAGTTCGGATGCGATCGTGGCCAGGGACGCGTCCGTGTGTGCTCCATCGACCACGATCGGTGGATCTTCTTGGACGACATCGAAGCGACCGGGTGGCAGAGCCCTCCGGAGGAAGTCGAGATCACGGCCGTCCGTCAGGATTTCGGCGGCAACGCCGGGCCTCAATGATTCGAACATCGCGAGCGCGAGCGTGAACGACCGCGCTTGCACCGTGGCTCGGAACGGGACCACGAGGCGTTCGAGCCCCTCGAAGCCACGAAGCTCGAGTTCGAGACCTCGATCCGAGCGCCCAACGATGCAGAAGTCGAAGTCGCTTCCGAGCCGCCGGAGCGGCGCACCGCATTCCCGCGCGACCTCCGTGATGACGGCATCGGCTTCGTCGATACAACCGCTCATGCACGGGACACCAGGACGCAAGATCCCGGCCTTCTCCCGCGCGATCGCGGCAATCGTGTCGCCGAGCACGTGCGTGTGTTCGAGTTCGATCGACGTGATCGCGCAGACGTCCTTGGGCACGACGGTCGTCGAATCCAGCCGCCCACCCAACCCGACTTCGAGCACGGTCAGATCGACCTCGAGCGCTGCAAAACACAGGATCGCAACCGCGGTGTAGGCCTCGTACCAGGTTTGATCGGGAATCAGAACCTCCGCGACTCGGGACACGGCGTCGGCGAAGACGTCTTCGTCGACGGGTTCGCCATCGACGAGGATGCGTTCGCGCGGGTCGACGACGTGAGGAGACATGTAGGTCGCCGAGCGCATGCCGGAACGCGTCGCCAAGCCACGCAGCAATGCCGTCGTCGTCCCCTTGCCCTTGCTGCCCGCGACCTGCGCGACGAGACCTAGGTCGCGCTCCGGATTGCCGAGCCGTTCGAGTAGATCGAGCGTTCCCGACAAGTCGATGCGGTGTCGACTTCCGGGCTTTTTCATTTCCCAATTCGTCAGACCGGTGAGGCGATCGAACGCCTCGTCGAAGCGCGTCATCTCGATGGCACCGAAGAATGGAACGAAGAGGGCGTTCGCGCAGCGCACGGTCGTTTTTTCGAAGGACTTCGCACTTGGAACAAAACCGGAAACACGAGCCGATATATAGGCGGGGGAATTCGTTCGATCATGCTGACTCCGGACAATCTAGCGCACGAGATTCGCGTCTTCGTCTTCCGTTACACGGACGGGCGGCCGGACTTCTTGCTGTTGCGCAGGCATCCGCGAGCAGAGAACGAACTCGGACCGGTCCGCGGTCCCGTTGAACTCAGCGAGCACTTGCGCGACGCGGTCCTGCGTGAGGTTCGTGAGGAGACGGGCCTCGTAAGGCCGAGTCACCTCATCGATCTGGAGCATCAGTCGAAACTCGTGATCGGTGACGCCGGTGTCATTCAATGGGAGTTCGGCTACCAAGCACCGTGCGAAGACACGGTCGCATGCATCCGACCCGGTCCGCAGGTCGTCGAGACGTGTTGGCTTCCGTTCGAACACGCCTTCCAAGAACTTCCCTCACCGCAGGATCGCTCCGCGCTGATCCGCCTGCAGTTGTTGTTGCAAGCCGGATGACCTTCGTATGATCGCCGCGAATGGCGATCATGAGCTTCCTGACGACGACGATCCTAGGTCAGATCGTCCTCATCGTCCTCGGCGGGGTCGCGGTGTGGATTGGCGCGGAAGCGCTCGTGCGCGGAGCGAGCCGATTGGCCAAGGCCTTCGGAATTTCCGAGTTCATCATCGGCGCGACGATCGTGGCGTTCGGGACGTCGGCTCCAGAGTGGATCGTGAGCTTCATGGCTCAGCTCGAGGGCAATGCCGGCATTTCGCTCGGGAACATCATCGGCTCGAA
>JAGQQW010000549.1 GCA_020426005.1 Planctomycetota bacterium
CGCATCGCCCCCATCGACGGCGCCGCCGAAGACCGCATCATCGAGGCCGCCAAGGACGGCCTGCGCCACGCCGGGGTGGTGATCCTGTCGGACTACGGCAAGGGGGTGCTGACCGACCGGGTGCTGGCCGCCGTCATCGCCGCCGCCAACGCGGCCGGCCGGCCGGTGATCGTCGACCCCAAGGGCAGCGACTACACGCGTTACAAGGGCGCGACGCTCATCACGCCCAACCGCAAGGAGGCCGAGGAGGCGCTCGGGCGCAAGCTGCCCGACCTCGCGGCCGTGGAGGAGGGCGCGGGCGACCTGATCGACCTCGCCGGGCTCGACGCGGCGGTCATCACGCTCGGCGCGCAGGGCATCTACTACCGCACGAAGGACGGCGAGAGCGGACACGAGCCGACGAAGGCGCGCGCGGTCTTCGACGTGACCGGCGCGGGCGACACGGTCGTCGCGCACCTCGCGCTGCACGTCGCCGCGGGCCACCCGCTCGCGGCGGCGGTCGCGCTCGCCAACCAGGCCGCCGGCATCGTCGTCGGGCGCCTCGGGACGAACGCGGTCGAGCGCGAGGAGCTGCGCGCCACGCTGCGCCAGCAGATGCACCACCACGGCA
>JAGQQW010000550.1 GCA_020426005.1 Planctomycetota bacterium
TCGAGGCCGGCGTTGGGCTCGTCGTAGAGCACGTACTCGGGTTTCGTCACGATCGCGCGGGCGAGGCCGGTGCGCAGCTTCATGCCGCCGGAGATGCTCGGCGGGAACTGCTGCGCAGCGTGGTCCATGCCGACCATGCCGAGCACCTGGTGCACGCGGTCTTCGACCTCCGAGCGCGGCAGCTTGCTGTGCTCCTTGAGCGGCAGCGCGACGTTGTCGGCGACGGTCAGCCAGTTGATCAGCGCGCCGTTCTGGAACAGGTAGCCCATGCGCTTGCGCAGCGCCATCAGCTGGTGGTGGTCCATCGCCGGCACGTCCTGGCCGTCGACGTGCACGCTGCCTCGGTCCGGCTTGAAGATGCCGATGACGTGCTTGAGGGTGACGCTCTTGCCGGTGCCGGATGGTCCCATCAGCACGAAGTTCATGCCCTTCGGCACCGTCAGGGTCAGCCCCTTGAGGATGTCGCGGGTCCCGAGCCGCTTGTGCACGTCGTGCAGTTCGATCATCGCCGCTGGACCAGTCGGGGGAGCATCAGTCGAGGAAGTAGAAGAACCAGGTGATCACGAAGCCGAAGATGATGATCAGGATCACCGAGTTGCGCACCGCGGCC
>JAGQQW010000551.1 GCA_020426005.1 Planctomycetota bacterium
CGCCTTGGCGCGTTGGCCGCAGGACGGCGTGCCGCAGCGACCGGCGGCGTGGATCGCGACGACGGCGAAGCGCGTGCTGATCGACCGCGGCCGGCGCGCGCGGCTGAACGAGTTCAAGCTCGACGAGTTGGCGCAGGACGCGCGCGAGGAGGATGGAGTGGTCGGCTTCCCCGAGGACGAGTTCCCGCACCAGGACGACCGCTTGCGGCTCGTCTTCACGTGCTGTCACCCGGCGCTCGACCCCGACGTGCAGGTGCCGCTCACGCTGAACACCTTGCTCGGTCTGCGCGCTTCCGAGATCGCGCGCGCCTTCCTCGTCTCCGAGTCGAGCATGGCGCAGCGCCTCGTGCGCGCGAAGCGCAAGATCAAGGAAGCCGGCATCCCGTACCGCGTGCCGCCCGCGGCGCTGCTGCCCGCGCGATTGCCCGCGGTGCTGACCGCGATCTACCTCGTGTTCAACGAAGGCTACGGCGCGACGCGCGGCGACGACTTGATCCGACGCGAGCTGACGGGCGAAGCGATCCGACTCGGCCGCCTGCTCGTCGAGCTGATGCCGGAGGAGCCCGAAGCGCGCGGCTTGCTGGCCTTGATGCTCCTGCAGGACGCG
>JAGQQW010000552.1 GCA_020426005.1 Planctomycetota bacterium
GCAGCTTCACGTGCCATGCGCAGGACACATTCCTCGGTGACCTGTTGGATGGCCAGTGCCAGGTCGCAATGCTTCTGTTCCAGTTCGTCCCTCTCAGGCACCCGTTTCGGGAACCCGAACAATCCCTTCCATGCCTCATCCTTGACCATGGTGAGCCCGGTGGCGTAGTTGAAATAGTGCTGGTCCAACCAGATGGAGCCGTCCTCGTTCATGCGCACGAGCCGCTCCTTGATGAGCCGTACGTAACGCTCCACTTCTTCAGAGCCGGCACGCCCGTAGGGCGCAAGACCCATCAGTTTGTATTCGCCACTGTTCACCCGGAACCCACAGAAATAAGTGAATGCGGAATAGAGCAGCCCGAGGCTGTGGGGAAAATGCAGTTCCCTGTGGATGGTCAGCTCATTGCCTTCGCCGTGGCAGATGCTCGCCGTGGCCCATTCACCAACGCCGTCGATCGTCAATACGGCTGCGTCGGTGAACGGTGAAGCATAATAGGCGCTCGCGGCGTGGCTCAGATGGTGCTCCGGAAAGTAGAGCTTGGCCATGACCTGTTTCGGGTCGCCGAATGCGCTCAGTTCATCGCGGATCAATTTCTTGAGGAAGAGCT
>JAGQQW010000553.1 GCA_020426005.1 Planctomycetota bacterium
TGAGCAGCAACCCTGCTGCCTCGCGTGGAGTGAGTGGTCCATTCTGCAGATGTTCGGCAAGGCTTGCCCCCTTGACGTAGTCCATGCTAAGGAAATGCTCCCCCTGCCACTCGCCGACGTCGTGAACGCAAACGATGTTGGGGTGTCGAAGTCCCGCAGCGGCACGAGCCTCTGTGTAGAAGCGTCGAATCTCGTCGACCGACGCGAAACGGCTGCGACCAACCAGTTTGAGGGCGATGGTTGCATTGAGTTGCTTCTGGCGAGCCAGATAGACGATCCCCATGCCGCCGCGACCGATCTCGCGGATGAGTTCGTAACGTCCAAAGTCACACGGCGATGGCGCTGCTGGCGACTGATCCGTGTTCAAGTCTCTGTCGATACCGGGAGTTGACGGCGGTGCAAAGGTTTCGTCCGCGTACGGCTTGCGTTCGTTGGACGGGTTGCTGGCCGCACCCGGCAGAGCCAACTCATCAAGTGTGTCGAGACAATCGAGCATTTCAGAGAGTTCCGGGAATGCTTCGATCAATTCTTGCGGGGGATTTTTTTTTTTAATAATACGGCCACCACGGAGATTTACACCTTTACCTACAAAACGCTCTTCCTAT
>JAGQQW010000554.1 GCA_020426005.1 Planctomycetota bacterium
CGCTCTGTCCGCCTCCGCCCTGTTCGCCTCCGCTTTGTCTGCCTCGATTCTGGCACCGCCGTCGGGCGGCGGTTATTTTGGTGGCAGGACGGTATTTCGCGGAACGCCCCCCCGCGCTGCTCCGGAGCTGCCCCGGCGATGAGCGGCGCCTCGCTATCCACAACTCACAACTCCATCCATTCACTCTCTCCAGTGGTTTATCCATGAGTCGATTTGTTTCTCGCTATGCGTTCGCTTGCCTGCTGTGCCTATTCGCCTCGATGTTGTCGGCCGCCGATACGGTCAAGGTGTTTATTCTGGCCGGACAGTCCAACATGGAAGGCAAGGCGAAGAACGAGCTGCTGGACCATCAAGCCACCGATCCCAAGACCAAAGATCTGTTCGCGCATCTGCGAAACGATGAGGGTTGGATTGTCCGAGACGATGTGAAGATCAAGTACCTCAATCGGCATGGCGGGTTGACCGTTGGCTATGGTTCGCCCGGTCGCACTGGTGTCGAGCTTGAGTTCGGCACAGTGATGGGCAATCACTTCGACGAGCCGGTGTTGCTGATCAAAACCTGCTGGGGCGGGCACTCGCTGTTCAAGCTGTTTCGGTCACCAT
>JAGQQW010000555.1 GCA_020426005.1 Planctomycetota bacterium
GAAGCCCTTGGACAGGGTATCGATCGGCTGCTGCAGGACGTTTTCGAGGTTGAGCCGGTCGATAGCATCGTCGATCCGCTTGTTGCGCAGGTTGGCCGGCACCTCACGCGCATCGGCAATGAATTCGAGGAACTGGCGCACGTCCATTTCACCGTAGCTCGGCGCGCCTTCGGGCAGGTAACCGACGACCCGACGCGCTTCGAGCGACTGCTCTTCGACGTCGAATCCGCAAACCCGCGCACTGCCCGAACTCGGCGCGAGAAAGCCGGCGATCATCTTCATCGTGGTCGACTTGCCGGCACCGTTCGGGCCGAGGAATCCGAGCACCTGCCCGGGTTCGACCTTGAACGTGATGCCATCCACGGCGACCAGGTCGCCATAACGCTTTCCCAGAGCTTGGGTTTCTATCATCGTCGAATCACCTTGTTTGCCAGTTTCCGTGAACTTCGCGCGTGTCGCGAAGCGATCGACAGGTCCATCGCGGCACAGTACCGGGCGTCGGAATCCGCCGGGGGAAACAACCGGAGCGGAACACGCCAGGGTTTGCGAGCGATGCGCAATGTACAGCAGGAAGGGGCGAAAAGTTCCCGAGCGCCGCGTTG
>JAGQQW010000556.1 GCA_020426005.1 Planctomycetota bacterium
GTGGTAGTCACGACCGGCGGCGTAGCGAGCGACGCTCGCCCCATCCAGTCGGACGGCTTCGCTCGGATACTCGAAGCCGAGAGCGACCGCTCCCCGCGCACCGCGTACGTAGCGAGTTCCATCGAGGATTCGGTCTCGCTCCCGTTCGAGCCAATGCATCTCGCCTTGGCGACCCGCTTCGAGCCAAGAGTCGAAGCGCTCTCACGTCGCTCGGTCTGGCGACGCGGGACCGAAACCGACGATGTCGAATCCGGCTTCGAGAGCCATCTCGTGAATGCGTTCGGTCTTGGACGGCATGCCCGAGCTCACCTCGTGTCCCCCGTCAGGAGTTCGTTGCATTTGTCGGGGCGGCCCGACGTTTTCAACGCGCTGCCAGCGATGCGAGGATCGCGCTCAAGTTTCCCATGGCATGAGGTCGATGGCTCCAGGAACCGGAGCGTCAGGTTTCCATGAACGAGTCCAGCCCCTACGTGCAGCCATCCCGGGTCCTCCCTCCCGACGTCTCGCCGACGCCTCAGCGAACGCCCGGTCTCACCCCGGATCTCATCGTCGGTCCGGAGCCCGCGGAGTCTTGGGTGGACGAACACGGGGTCACGGAGGTG
>JAGQQW010000557.1 GCA_020426005.1 Planctomycetota bacterium
GGAACTGCCTGCCCAGGATGCCAGCCGCAGTTCCACCGATGTGGTCATTCCGGAGGAGAATGCGGCCCAGAAGAAGCGCTTCAATCCGGTGCGCAACGCCCTGATGATGGGCACGGCGGGCATCCTGCTGGCCCTGCTGGGGCTGGTGGCCCCGCCGGCGTTCCTCAGTCATCTCACGGTATTCGCCCTCGCGTGTTTCATTGGCTACCAGGTCATCTGGAACGTGACACCTGCGCTGCATACCCCGCTGATGAGCGTGACCAACGCGATCAGCGGCATCATTCTGGTGGGCGCCATGCTGCAGATCAACCCCGATTCCGGGACGGTCGTGCAGATCCTGGCGGCCTTCGCCCTGCTGATCGCGATGATCAACGTGGCCGGAGGATTCCTTGTGACACATCGCATGCTCAGCATGTTCCGCAAATAGGAGACAGGTATGCCAATCGGACTCCTCAGCACCGCCTATCTGGCCGCGGGCATCCTGTTCATCCTCTGCCTGGGAGGCCTCAGCCGGCATGAGACCGCGCGGCGCGGCAACCTCTATGGGATGATCGGCATTCTCATCGCGATTCTGGCAACCGGGTTCTCCACGGATTTCAGT
>JAGQQW010000558.1 GCA_020426005.1 Planctomycetota bacterium
GGCGTCCTCGCGGAGGGCGTCGCCGGCGCGGACCGGACCGCCGTACTGGCAGAGGCGGTCGAGGGTCCACTCGCAGACGTTGCCGATGACGTCGTGAAGACCGAAGGGGTTCGGGGCGAAGGCGCCGACGCGGGTCACGATGGCCGCGCCGTCGCCGAAGGGAAGCTGGGTGTCGTTCTGCCAGGCGCTGGCGTTCGTGTTGCCGCCGCGGCGGACGACCACGGACCGGGGCGCATCGCCGGTCCAGAACGCGGTCTCGGTCCCGCCGCGCGCCGCGTACTCCCACTGTGCTTCGGTGGGCAGCTCCAGCTCGAGCCGCGCCGCCGCCTCGACGACCTCGCCGTGGGCGACGTTGGTGAGCGGGAACGCGAGCGTGAGGTCGAAGTCGAGGAGCGGGGTCTCCTCGTACACGTCGGGCCGGAAGCGGCTCGGGTTCGTGCCGGCGATCCGCAGCCACTGACCCTGCGTGGTCTCGAACTTGGAGCAGAGGAAGGGCGCGAGATCGATCTCGTGGGCCGGCACCTCCGCCGCCGTCGAAAGGGCCGCGCCCTCCGGCGATCCCATGCGGAACCGCCCGCCGGGGAGGAGTACGAGCACGATG
>JAGQQW010000055.1 GCA_020426005.1 Planctomycetota bacterium
CGCGATCGTCGAGTCTCGGACTTCGCGTGTCGACACATGGCGCATGACGATTGCGCGCTCTTCGAAGTCGCCATGCAGGAAAAGACCCACGAGCTCTTCGTCCGGGAAGTCGGTGGCCTCGATCAAGCGATGACCGGCCACGTCGCACGTGCGCCAGGCCCCACGCTCGACCTCGGCGTCGCCGATCCGGATTCTGCCGCGCGCGAGTTCGGTGCGACCGGCCTTTCTCGCGAGCGACGGCAGCACGACCGAGAGTGCCTTCGGGTCCTCTCGCACGCGGCGCATCGCGTCCTCGAACCAGGGACCAAGAACCGGAGCGTCGAAGGGGTCACCAGCCATCGCGCGGTCAACCTAACCCGGGGGCAATCGTGCCAGGGTCAAAAAGCCGTACTTTCGGGCGCGATTCGCGTCAGGCGCGGGGCGGCCACGGGAAGAACGCGCTCGTTCGCCGCACGTACTGCGCGTATTCCGGTCGACGTTCTTCGATGTCCTGCTCCAGCAGGGCGACGCCGGACACTTCGAGGAGAAGGATGGTCATCAGGAGCGGACCACCGAGCGCCCACCAGGCTCCCGTCTCGAGGGCAAGCAGGCCGAAGCCCCACCAGACGCAGAACTCTCCGAAGTAGTTCGGGTGCCGTGTGTAGCGCCACAGCCCCGTGTCGAGGACGCGACCTTGCGAGTCGCTGCGCGCCTTGAAGCGCGTGAGTTGCGCGTCGCCGATCGCCTCGAAGAGGAAGCCCACCACGAAGAACGCGACGCCGGCCGCATCGAGAGCCCCGAGATTCGAGCTCGCGAGTGCATTCGCGAGCAGCGGTAGCGACACGACCCAAGCGAGGAGGGCTTGGACCCAGTAGATCGTGAAGAGGCTCTTGCGAGCGAAGTGCGTCCCTTGTCGCTCGCGCATCGCCGTATAGCGCCGATCCTCCGGCTCGTTCCACCTCTTGAAGAGGTGCAGCGCGAGACGCAGCGACCACGCGAGGAGCAGTACGGTGACGAGCGAATGCCGTGTTCCGTGGGGAACGTCAGACGTCATTCGATACACGAACCACGACAGCGTGAAGACGAGCGGCCAGAACGGATCGATGATGCTCGCATCCCGCTTCTTGACGGAAACGACCCACACGAGCGTCAACAGGGCGACGCTGGCCGCGAGGCCGTAGAGCCATACCGAGAAGTCGAACATCGCGTGAGCCTGGGGCCGTTCGAGCAGCGACGCAAGGGGACAAACGTCGCTTCGACGCCAGACGCGCGTTGTGGCATGCTCGCCGCTCATGAATGGCAGAGAGCTTTCGCACGAGCTTCCGCGAATCGCGATCGTCGGTAGTGGGTTCCTCGCCGCGACGCGTATGCGTTGCTACCACAACCTGCGAGCTCCAGGCGCCGACGTCGTGACCGTCTGTTCGCGCGATCCGGAGCGCGCCAGGGCCTTCGCGACGGAGCACGGGATCCGCTCGTCGGAGGAGGACTTCGAAGCGGTTCTCGCGCGGCAGGACGTCGACGCGGTCGATCTCTGTGTTCCGAATCGACTGCATCGTGAGTATTGCGAGCGAGCGGCAGCGAAGGGCAAGCACGTCGTGTGCACCAAGCCCTTGACGGCCTACGTCGGACAGGATCTCGGCGAGGATCCGGACCCCGTCGCGATCGGACAGCGCGAGCGCAGAGTGATGGCGCAGCTCGCGATTCGCGACGCCCGCGCCATGCAGTCCGCGTGTCGCCATGCCGGCGTTCGTCTCTTCTACGGCGAGAACTGGGTGCACGCACCGGCGATCCAGCGCATGCACGGGTTCTTGCCAGGCGCTGGTCGCATCCTCGAGATGCGTGGGTACGAAGCGCACAAGGGCTCGCATTCGCGCTTCTCGATGCGCTGGGCGGATGCTGGTGGTGGCGCGCTCCTGCGTCTCGGTGCGCATCCGATCGGCACCATGCTCTGGCTCAAGCGCGAAGAGGGCCTGCGCACGCGTGGGCACGCGATCGAGTGTGTCTCCGTGACTGCCGATGTCGCCGTGTTGACCCGCGATCTCGACGAGCGGGAGACTCCGCTCGCAACGGGGTGGGTCGATGTCGAGAACTGGGGGACCTGCATCCTCGAGTTCGACGACGGTGCTCGTGGCATCGCGTGGGCGAGTGACAACCAACTCGGCGGCATGCAGAGCAAGTTGGAGGTCAACACGTCGTCGGCGCGCTTCGAGTGTTCGCTGAGTCCGAGCGATGCGCTTCGGGCCTATGCGCCATCGAGCACGACGTTCGGCGATCGCTACGTCCAAGAGAAGCTGGACGACCCGGTAGGTTGGATGACGCCGATTCCGTCCGAGGACGTGTCGTCGGGTCAGCAGGGCATGATCGACGAGTTCGTGACCGCTCTGCGCGAAGGCCGTGACAGTGCGACCGATGGTGCTCTCGGCGTCGACGTGACCCGTGTCGTCTACGCGGCCTACGTGGCGGCGTCCGAAGGTCGTCGCGTGCTTCTGTCCGAGCTCGACTCGTAGCTCGCACGCGCAGCTTCGAGTGCCTCGAGATTGCCGATGTCGAAGAGCCGACCTTCGATGAGGGTCGCGCCGAGGAGTCCGCGCTCGGCCAAGTAGCCGAGGAAGTGCCCAGGCGCGTCGCGCCTCTTGTCGTTCATTGGCACGGACTCGAGGAACATCCGGAGATCGTCCGCCAGACCTTCCGGGAAGAAGTAGATCGCCGTCGCGACGAGGTCCGATTCGGGCTCTGCGGGTTTTTCACGGAAGCGCGTCACGGACCGCCAACTCGCGTGTTCCTGCGTCGTGGCGTCGAACGGGCGATCGACGACGATCTCGCCGTGACGCGCAGGAGGAACGACTCCCGCCACGCGTCGTGCGAGCACGGTCGCGCGACCCTCACCTTCCGCGAGGTGTGCGCGCAGATGCGGCACGAGTTCGAAGTCGATCAAGTTGTCGCCCGCGAGCACCATCGTGCCGCCCTGTGCCGTGTCCGTGTGCTCGAGCGCGAGTGCGAGATCGACGAGCGCGCCTCGTGCGTCGTCGACCTCGAAGGCGTCGTTCGCGACCACGTTCACGGATCGTTGCGATTCGTGCTGCCGCGCCCAGAGCTCGAAGTCGTTCGCGAAGCGCGCGTTGGTCACGAGCGTGATCGTCTCACAACTCGCCAGCGTGTCGACGGCACGCAGCGCGCGCTCCAACAAGTGATCGAGAACCGGTCGCCCTCCGACTTCGAGGAGTGGCTTCGCGCGATCCTTCGTGAGCGGCCAGAGACGTTTCGCGAAGCCGGCTGCGAGCACGATGACGTTCATGGAGAGCTGCTCCTCGTCGCGATGGGGGTGGAGCCTTCGAACTGGGGCCATAGACACGCGTAGTGATTCCCGGCGACACCTTCTTCGAAGCGTCGGAGCCGTTCGAGATCGCCGTCGAGTGGTGCAGCCACGAGGGCACCGCCAGAGCCCGCGAGCGTCGCGCCGATTCCGTGACGCAGCGCACGGTCCGCCAGAGCGACATCGGAGGGCTCGAGGTCGTAGCAGGTGCGCCGCAGTTCGAACGCTTCGGCGAAGAGCGCGCCAAAACGACGGCAGGTCGCCGTTGTGTCCCCGTCCTGCATGGATCGCACGCCTTCGTCCGCGAGCTCGGCAAATCGTCGCATTGCGGCAAGCGTTGCCGGATCGCCGGCATCGAACCGCTGGCGAAGGGCACTGTGGGGAGCGCCCGACGAAACTCCAGGCCGGCGTTGCAGCACGAGCAAGACATTGGGGAGGAGGCGCGCGTCGACGACTTCGTAGCGCCAACTCTCCCCGCCGAAGTCGAGCAGCGCGGCGCCATCGATCGCCTGGATCAAACGATCCTGCGGACCCGCAGCGATGCCGAGGAGACCGGTCTCCGCATGAAGTGCGAGCTTCGCCAATTGCACCGGGTTCCCCTCGACGCGGAGTGCCCGCAAGGCCGCGACGATGACCGCGCTCGAGCCGCTGAGGCCGACTTGGCGGGGGATGTCCGTCGTCGCCTCGAGCTCGAGCACACGCGTGTCGTCGAGATGTCCGGGCACCTCGCGGTGCACCGTCACGAGCGTGGCCGCGAGAAGAGACGCCAGTCCGTCCAGCAGCCCGATCGCTCGCTCGAGGCTCTCGATGTTCTCGAACGTCGTATCGTCGATGCGAACCCGCATCGGCTCCGACCGAACCGCCTCGTGTTCGCGAACACACGTCACCATCGCGGCGAAGTCCGCGAAGCATGCCGCGAGCACGCGCCCGCCGTACCCGTCGGACGGGTTCCCCAATAGGCCGACGCGTGGACGGCACGTCGCAGCTGTGGTCGTTCGTTCGGCGGCCAAGTCGGAGAGACCATACCTTCGAGAGACGTCGGATTGCTATTCTCTCGCGATGGCCGATGGCGAGCCCCCGCGAAGCGACCACTCGGTCGCCCCTTCCGAACTCGAACGCGTCCGTCGTGCGTGCGCGACGTTCGCGATCCCGGGCCATTTGGTCGAGCTCCAGCGTTTCGATCGTGGCCACATTCACGATACGTGGGTCGGGACGTTCGAGACGAATGGCGTGCGTACGCGTTATTTGCATCAGGGCCTCAACGGCACGGTGTTTCCCGACATCGAAGCGGTGATGCACAACGTCGAGACCGTGACCGCGTGGATCGCCGATCGACCGGTCGTCAGCGGCGACCACATCATGCACACGCTCGAACTCGTGCCGACGATCGACGGCTTCTCGTGGTTCGCGGACGAGCGTGGTCGTGCGTGGCGCACGTATCGCTTCATCGAGAACACGAAGAGTTGTGACGTCTGCGAGGGGCACGATCAGGCGTTCGAGGCGTCGCGCGTGTTCGCGGCGTTTCAGCGTTCGTTGCGCGACCTTCCGGTCGACCGCCTCGAGACGACGATTCCGCACTTCTTCAGCTCTCCCTATCGGCTGCAGCAGTTGCAAAAGGCGGTCAAGGAAGATCGCGTGGGGCGTGTCGTCGAGATCGAGCGCGAACTCGCATTCGTCGACGAGCGCAGCGATGTCGTGCCGGCGATCGAGCTGCTCCTTCGAGATGGCGCGATGTCGCCATGCGTCGTGCACGGCGACACCAAACTCAACAACATCCTGTTCGACAAGGACGACGGCCATGCCGTTGCCGTCGTCGATCTCGACACGTGCATGGTCGGGTGGTCGCTGTTCGACTTCGGGGACCTCGTGCGGTTCACGGCGGCGACGAGTGTCGAAGACGAAGTCGATCTCTCCAAGGCCGGGACTTGCGTCGACTACTTCGAAGCGATCGCCGGCGGCTGGATCGAAGGCTCCGGGGGCGCGACGGAGCGTGAGCGCGAGCTAATGCCACTCGCGGCACGCCTCGTGACGCTGACGCTCGGGATGCGCTTCCTTGCCGACTACGTGGCCGGCGACGTCTACTTCAAGTGTGACCCGACGCGCCTCGCCCACAATCTCGAACGTGCGCGATGTCAGTTCGCGATGGTCGCGGACATGGAAGCCAAGGACGACGTACTACGCGCCCACTGTCGACAGGGTTGACCGACGAGCCCAGAATCATCGCCATGGCGGGCAACGACGAGACCGGCAGGACGCGTCCGGCCTTCCCATCGAAGGGAAGGCCCGTCGACGCCGTGCTGCGAGAACTCGAAGCACGGACGGAGCGCGACTTCCACTACGGAGATGGACGAATCGCGGGCTCCATGATCTCCGCGCCGCACCCGCTCACGTACGACGTGTTCGCGCGCGCTCTCGAAAAGAACGTCGGCGATCCTGGCCTCTTCCCGGGTTCGGTCGAACTCGAGCTCGAGGCCGTCCACTTCCTCGCCGACTTGCTCCACGGTCCGGCGACGGCTGGCGGGCACCTCGTGACCGGTGGGAACGAGGCGAACATCGTCGCGATGTGGGTTGCACGTGCGGTCGCTCGCGGTCGGGGCGAACGACGCTCGCGACTCCTCGTCCCCGAGCATGCCCACGTGTCCTGGGACAAAGCCGCCTCGCTGCTCGATCTCGATCTCGAACGGATCGAACTCGACGACGATCACCGTATGCGCACTGCGCGTCTCGTCGATCGACTCGGTCCTGACGTGCTCGCTGTCGTCGCGGCTGCCGGATGCACACCGCTCGGTTGTGTCGATCCGATCGAGGAAGTCGGGTCGCGAGTCCAAGGCTCAGGGATTTGGTTCCACGTCGACGCGGCGTATGGCGGGCTCGTGTTGCCGTTCTTGCGAAACGAAGCGGGCGATCGGCTGACTCCGGTCTTCGACTTTCGGGTGCGGGCCGTCGACTCGATCACGATCGATCCGCACAAGATGGGGCTCGCGGCACAACCTGCTGGAGGATTGCTCTTTCGTGACGAGGCCAAGTCCCGTGCTGTCGAGGTGGCGATTCCGTATCTCGCGGGCGGCAAGAGTTCGCAAGCGACGCTCACCGGCACGCGTTCGGGCGCTGCCGCGCTCTCGGTCTGGGCGTTGATCCAGCACCTCGGTCTCGAGGGGTATCGCGCGATCGTGGACGAGGCGATGGAGAAGACGCGGCGCTTCGCGGCGCGCGTGCGCGCCAGCTACCGGCTCGAACTCGTCGTCGAACCCTCGATGAACATCCTCGGTGTGCGACCCGTGCGCGGTGACGTGCCTTCGTTCGTACAACGATTGCGGTTCGCGTCGTGGGCGATCGGTGAGTTCAAGACGCACGCGCGCATCGTGTTCCTACCGCACTTGACCGACGACCGACTCGAAGCGCTGTTCGACGCGCTCGAAGAAGCCGCGAGCAACTGACGTCAGAGCATCGACGGCAAGGCGCGCCACGTCTTCACCGGCTCGATCGCGCGTAGCAATCCTTCCATCCTGCCCGTGCCTGGACGTAACCAGACGATCCGCACGCGATCCCCGACTTCGAGCTCGAGCAAGCGTCGCCAGTGGGGGGAATAGAAGAACCGCTCACCTGGCCGCACGGGTACGTCGCCGATCGAAAGAACTTCGTCGCCCTCGAGCAACGCTTCGCCGTCGAAACGGTCCTTTGGCGGAACACGAATCGCGACGCCATCGGCCCGCCGCAGCTCGAAGCCGAGCGATACGGGAGTCAATCGCCACGCGATCAGTTCGGCCACGTGCGAATAGATGCGTCGCTCGGTAGCGAGTCCGTTGCCCCAATACTGAGAGATGCTTCCGGCATCGAACGAACCGAGATCGCGAAACGTCGTGAAGTCGGGTGACGTCTCGCGGTGCAACGCACGACTCAGCACGTCGGCCGTCCGTTCGCGATCGCCATCGATCGTGTCGTGACACATCGCGTAGGGAACCGCGTCGGGCAGCTCACTCGGATCCACGCGATCCGCGTCGAAGCACGGCGCGCCCTGACCGGCTTCGGCGGGCGGCATCTGCGCGAGCTCGAACGTCGGCAGGTGCTCGATCGTGATCGCACTCGTGCACGCGCAGAATCCATTGAGGGCAGCGAGTGCTGCGCCTCGGAGCAAGCAGGTTCTCATGCTCATGAGGTCGCCCCGAGCTTGGCGGCTTCTTTCGCCCAGCTGTCGCGCAGCGCGACGCTGCGATTGAAAACCAACGCGTCCGGTCTCGAGTCCTTCGAATCGAGGACGAAGTAGCCCTTGCGTTCGAACTGCAGCGCCTCTTCCGCCTGAGCGAGGGCGAGCGCGGGTTCGAGTTTGCAGCCGGTGAGCACCTGCAGCGAGTCCTTGTTGAGGCCGCGTTCCCATGCATCGCCGTCTTGGGCATCGTCGGATTCGAGTTCGGACGGATCCTCGACGGCATAGAGGTGATCGTAGAGCCGCACCGTGGCGTCGACCGCGTGCTCGGCGCTGACCCAGTGGATCGTGCCCTTGACCTTTCGGCCATCGGGAGCGTTTCCACCGCGAGAGTCTGGATCGTACGTGGCGCGCACGAGCGTCACGTTGCCGTCGTCGTCGGTCTCGTATCCCGTGCACGTGACGAGATACGCGTAGCGAAGTCTCACTTCTCGTCCCGGCGCGAGTCGGAAGAACTTCTTGGGCGCGTCGACGAGGAAATCCTCGCGTTCGATGTAGATCTCACGTCCGAATGGCACCTCTCGCGAACCCGCGGACGCATCCTCCGGGTTGTTGATCGCATCCAGCGTGTCCGTCTTGCCGTCGGGCCAGTTCTCGATGACGAGGCGGATCGGATCGAGGACCGCCATGCGGCGCTGCGCGACGACGTTGAGGTCCTCGCGCAACGAAAACTCGAGGAGACCGATCTCGTGGAGACTGTTGAACTTCGCGAGTCCGACGCGGGTGCAGAAGTTGCGGATCGATGCTGGCGTGTAGCCGCGCCGACGCATGCCGCGCAGCGTCGGCATCCGTGGGTCGTCCCACCCGTCGACGTGTCCACGCTCGACGAGCGCTCGTAGCTTCCGCTTCTGGGTGACCGTGTGGGTCACGTTGAGTCGTGCGAATTCGATCTGGCGTGGCCTGTGGATGTCACCGATCTGCTCGAGGAACCAGTCGTAGAGCGGGCGATGGATCTCGAACTCGAGCGAACACAGCGAATGGGTGATGCCCTCGATCGCGTCCGACTGTCCATGGGCCCAGTCATAGGTCGGATAGATGCACCAGCGATCGCCGGTCCGGTTGTGCGCGATCTTCTTGATGCGATACATGACCGGGTCCCGCATGTGCATGTTGGGACTCGCCATGTCGATCTTCGCACGCAACACCGCGCCGCCTTCTTCGAACTCGCCGCGCTTCATGCGCTCCAGTTGCGCGAGGCTCTCCTCCACGGGGCGATCGCGGAACGGGCTCGCCGTGCCCGCTTCGAGAACCGTCCCTCGCTGCGCACGCATCGTGGCGACGTCCTGTTCGTCGACGTACGCGGCGCCCTTCTGGATCAGGAGCTTCGCCCATTCGTAGAGCTGGTCGAAATAGTCCGACGCGTAGAAGAGCCGGTCGTCCCAGTCGTAGCCGAGCCAGTGGATGTCCTCTTGGATCGCGTCGACGTATTCCTGCTTCTCGTTGCCGGGGTCGGTGTCGTCGAGTCGGAGGTTGCACTTGCCGCCGAACTCTTCGGCGATTCCGAAGTCGACGCAGATCGCCTTCGCGTGCCCGAGGTGCAAGAAGCCCGTGGGCGCGGGGGGGAAGCGCGTGTGCACGCGACCTCCTTGTTTGCCGGACCGAATGTCGTCACGAACGATCGTGCGCACGAAGTCGAGCGGTTCGCCCGGAGGCGGTTCCGTGGTGTTGCCGTTGGTGGGATTGCCTGTGCTCATGCGGCGTTCGATTGTCGGCCCTCGGCGACCGACCTTCCAGGGGTTGGTTCCTGCCTCGTCGCCCATCCCCGTGGTCGAGGGGCCTTGATTGTTGGACGGGTGTCACGAACGGCTGCTATGGTCGCGCGTCAACCTACATCTCGGCCGTTATCGCTCGATGCCAGACCTACCCTTTCCGATCCACACGGCCTTCGTCGTTCTCTACTTGCTCGTGCTCGTCGGACTCGGTCTGTGGAAGTCCGGAAAGATCACGAATCAAGAAGAGTTCAGTCTCGCCGGTCGCAACCTCGGGGTCGTCGTCCTCGTCGGCACGTTGCTCGCCACGTGGATCGGGACGGGCAGCATTTTTGGCAACGCAGAGCAGACGTACAAGATCGGCCTCGGTGCGTTCGTGATTCCGCTCGGTGGCGTGCTCGGCATCCTCGTGCTCTCGACACTCGCCGGTCGCATCCGCCGCATCGAGGGCGTGTCGATCCAAGACATTCTCGATGCTCGATTTGGTCGAGCCGCGCGCTTTCTCGCCAGCGTGACGCTGATCCTCGCGTATGTGATCATCGTGAGTTATCAGTACCGTGCAGGCGCGTCGGTACTGGAACGGCTCGTGCCGCAGTTGGACCCGGCGGTTGCGACATGCATCGTCGCGGGTTTCGTCATCGCCTACACCGCACTTGCTGGCATGGTGTCGGTTGCCTACACCGATCTCGCTAACGGGATCTTGATCACCGTTGGTATCTTCGTCGCACTACCGTTGCTCTTCTTCGAGGCGGGTGGTTCATCAGGTATCCGAGAAACGCTCGCGAAGCCCGAGATGCGGGACATCGCCACGTTCGGGTCTGCATTGACACCGTTCAATGTCATCAATTGGTGTCTGCCGGCGTTCTTGCTGATCCTCGGTGACGCGAATATGTATCAGCGCTTCTTCTCCGCCAGATCTCCGTCCGTGGCGAAGCGCTCTGCAGTCTTGATGATCGTCGGAATCGCGATCCTCGAAGTCGCGATCGTGGCGGTTGCCTTCCTCGGACGCGTGCTCGTCGAACAAGGAGTCCTGCAAGCGCCTTCAAAGCAATCAGACATCATTGTTTCCCTCGCGTTCGATGTCCTGCCACCAGTGCTCGGTGCAGTGCTGATGGGCACGATTATCGCGGTAGTCGTTTCGACAGCCGACAGCTTCTTGCTCGCGCCTGCGACAGCAATCGTTCGAGACTTGACGCGGCGCGAAAGCGCGCGCGAGCAACGCGACCACGGGCGACGCGAAGTTCTGTTGTCTCGCGCGATCGTCGTCGTGTTTGGTCTCGTCGCGCTGGTGTTGGCGTTTCAGTCGAAGAGTTTCTTCAAAGTTGCTCTGTTTGCCTACACGGTCTACGGCGCGAGCGTGACGCCGGTTCTCATCGCGACGTTCTTCTGGAAGCGCGCGACGACGCAGGGCGCCGTCGCGTCCATGCTCGCGGGTTCGGGGGTCGCGTTGTGGTGGCAGTGGATGCAGCTCGAGAAGAACTTCACCTCGCCAGCGCTCGCGGACATCGACGCCGTGTTGCCGGCGCTGCTCGCCGCGTGCGTGGCGCTCGTCGTCGTGAGTCTCCTCACGCAGAAGACGAACGCGACGCAACGCGGTTGAGTCGACGAACCAGCACGATCACGACTTCTCGCAAAGCGAGCAGTACACCTTGTACTCGGCGAGTGTCGCGCGGTTGCCTCCAGGCGCGTGTGTGATCTTGATCGTGATGAAGTCCGCATCCGGGCCTTCGCACTGCATGCTCTCGCCCGCCAAGAACATTACGTAGCCGGTCTCCCCGCCGGTTTCCGGCAGGTTGGTCGGTGGTTGGATCAACGTCCCTGTGTCGTCGTAGAGTTCGCCCTGGAGGTCGCTGAAAGCCGTTCCGGGTGTGACGGCGAAATGGAACTTGATGTTGCAGGGATCGGTTTCTCCGCACGCGTTGTTCGACCAAACGCACTTGCCGTTGGTCGAGTCGGATGTGCCGGGGATCGTGAGGAGTTGGACGTTGAGGTCGTTGTTCGTCGTGACCGCCTGCAGCGACATCTTGCAACCCTTGCACGGGTCGGGACCAGCAGCCAACTCGGAAGTCGGGAGGACGAACGGGACGAGAGCGGCGAATAGCGCTGCGGTAATGAGTTTCATGAGGAGTCGTTCGGTTGGAGGTGCGTGGATCGAGATTGGCCTGAATCCGCTCCTTCACGCACGAAGCGGCGGCCCAATGAACACCTGCCGAAATGGCGGTGCGCAGGACGTTCTTCTGGCGGAGCGGTGCCGCGTTGAGGCACGCCCCGGTCGTTCGAGCTTCGATCAGTGGTTCGCCGAAGTGATCACGTTGTCGTTCGCGCGTAGAGCGCGGACGTAACACAACAAGTGCTCGAGGCGCAAAGCGCGCGCGGCGAACTCGTCGAACCAGAGTTGGGGCGCTTCCTCGAAGGTCCAGCGCCAGACACGGAAGAGATGGGTGCCATCGTCGCCACGTATCGAGGCGATCGACGTGTTCGGTGCGCGCTCCGCCTGCAATGCTGAGGAAGCGACGTCTTCGTAATCGTGGGCAGCGATCTTCGACTCGTAGAGCTCGTCGCGAACCTTCGTGGAGGCGACGACCTGCTCGGCGATCTGTCGCTCGATCGCTCGACTCGCTTCGACGAGTTCGGCCCAGGTCGTGGGTGGCAGCATGGGGTGCTTCGGAAGGTGGAGGCCGAGCTCGCGTGCAATCTTCGCGTAGACGGACAAGAACGTGACGGCAGGCGGGGGAAGCGTCAGCCCTAGGGTGCCTCGCGTTTCGGTGACAGCAGCGTCTTCGGCATCGAGCTTCGCCGCGCGTCGTATTGCCATGGACAGATCGTGGAGGTCTCGTTCCCAGGCAGCCTTGACTTCGTGGTCTTCGGCGGTCGCTTTCGTCGGGACCTTGCCCCGAAGCCGTGTGGTGGTCGCGGTGTCACCTCGCGCATCGAAGAACTTGGCCTTCACGAAGGACGAAGTCGCATACGCGACCCCTACGACCAGAGCCAGCACGAGCAGGCCGCGGCGATTGAATTTCATCGGCAACCACCTTTCCACGAAGGACCACGATCCCGTCGCAGGAACGGATGGGTGGCCGGTACGAGAGGCAAACCCGACGACCGCGACGCAACGAGAGTTGGGCGTGACGTCGTGCTCATCGTCCCCGATGTTTCCGGGATCGTCATCAGACGACGAGCTGACACCGATGTCAAGGGAAGGCACGTTCGACGCAGCTCCATGCGCGGAGCAATAGCGTCCGTTCGCGGGACATGGTCGCTGTCGTCGCTCGGCAGAATCAGAACTCGAAATGCACTCCGGGTTCGACCATCGTGTGCCCATGCGACGAGAGTTGTGGACGGTGCTCGGGAATGGTCAGCGACTCGATGGTGGGGCGATGTTCGGAAACGCGCCCAAGAGTCTCTGGTCGCGCTGGTGCGACGCGGACGAGCACAACCGCATCGAGCTCGCTTGCCGTTGTTTGCTCGTTCGCGAGTTCGACGACGTGGCCGGAACCGAACGTCGGATCCTGCTCGAAACCGGGATCGGCGCGTTCTTTTCACCCGAGTTGCGACAACGCTTCGGCGTCACTTCCGATCGTCATCTCCTCGTCGAACGGCTCGAACGCCTCGGGTTTCCCCCCTCCTCGATCGACGTGGTCGTGCTGTCGCATCTCCACTTCGATCACGCCGGTGGTCTGTTGACGAGCTTCGAGGAAGGTCGGGATCCGGAACTCGTGTTCGACGCGGCGACCTTCGTCGTCGGAACGGAGGCCTTCGAGCGTGCGGTGAGGCCCCATGCCCGTGATCGCGCGAGTTACATCGAACCTCTGCCAGGGCTCCTCGAATCGAGCGGACGTCTCGAGCTCGTCGACACCACGGTTGCGGATCCGCGATCGGACGTTCTCGGCCAGGATTGGAGCTTCTGCGTCTCGAACGGCCACACGCCGGGCATGCTTCTTTCGCGCCTCGCGACGGCCTTCGGACCAATCCTGTTCGCTGCGGACCTGATCCCCGGTCTGCCGTGGGTGCGTGGTTCGATCACGATGGGGTATGATCGCTACCCGGAGTTGCTGATCGACGAAAAGAAGCGGATCTTGTCCGAACTGCACGACGCCGGAGGACGCATCGTCTTCACGCACGATCCGCACTGTGCGATGTCGGCACTCACGTTGGACGATCACGGGCGGATCGTCGCGACCGACACGGCGCCCGAACTCGAGGGTCTCGCAGCCTGACGGCTCGAAACGATCACGAACGCGCATGGAACCGCTCCGAGGCAGTCCCGAAATCGAGTATCCGACGATCTGGTCGTACACACTGATCGGCTGGCGCGAGAAGGACATGCGCGCTGCGGTTCACGAATACATGGGGGACGATGCTGCGTACAAGCTGACGTTCTCGCACTTCTCACGCAAGGGCACCTACATCTCGCTTCACCTGGAGATCGAAGTCGAATCCGAGGCGGAGCGGAACGCCACCTACGTCGACCTCAAGGCGATGCCTGCGATCCGCCTCGTGATGTGATCCGACGTGCTCGTGCGGGGGTCCCTCAGCGGGGTTCGACACGAAAGCTGCGACCACTCGTGAGGAGGACCCGTGCGACTTCGTTCGCGTCGATGTCCGCGATCGTGACCTCGCCGTCGAACACCTTCGCGGAGATCGGAAGGCGGAGGCGGACCCACTGCTCGCGTTCCGATCGCAACACGGCGTGGTGCAAGCGGCCGTGATCCCAGTCGAGATCCAGCACCACCCCGCCGCGTGCGCACAAGCCACGTACGCGGCCTCGTTGCAAGCGGTCGGGGAGTGCGGGAAGGACGTCGAGGATGCCGTGATGGTCCTGTACGAACATCGCAGCCACGGCAGCAGCGCCACCGAAGTTCCCGTCGATCTGAAACGGTGGGTGGTCATCGAACAGATTGGGGAGCGTCGACTTGGCGAGGAGTGCCTCGAGATGGGCGAGGCACGCATTGCCGTCCCGTAGCCGTGCGAAGAGGCATGCGATCCAAGCGCGGCTCCATCCCGTGTGGCCGCCGCCGTTCGCGAGCCGCGTTTCGATCGTCTTTCGCATTGCTGCAGCGAGTTTCGGCGTCTCGAGTGGGCTGATGGCACGCCCGGGGAAGAGCGCGAAGGCATGCGAGATGTGGCGATGTCCGGGTTCTGCTTCCGGTAGTTCGCGGCGCCATTCGAGGAGCCGTCCGTCCTTTCCGATCTTGGGAGGATCGAGTCGTGGACGAAGTGTCGAGACACGCTGCACGATTTCGTCGTCGTGTTCGTCGAGAGCGGCAGCCAATTCGAGAAGATCGTCGAACAACTGAGCCACGATCTGGCCGTCCATCGCCGGCCCCATGTCGACATGCAATCGCTTGCCTCCCGGACCGCGGAAGCCGTTCTCGGGGGACATCGACGGGCCGGACACGAGTCTGCCGGTCGACGGGTCCAGGACGAGCCAGTCACAGAAGAACTCGGCGGCACCGCGCGCGAACGGAAACGCACGCTCGCGGGCGAACCGTTCGTCCTCGGTGAAGCGCCAGTGGTCGACGTACATCGTCGCGAGCCACGCCGCACCGCAAGGCCACAGACCCCACGAGGTGCGGCCGATCGGGACCGTGAACTGCCACGCATCGCTCGTGTGGTGCGCGACGAACCCGCCACAGCGATAGAGATTCCACGCGGTCTCACGGCCGCGTCGCATCAGTCCGTCCGTCCAGTCGAACAGGGGCGCTTCACATTCACTGAGGCCCAGTGGGCCTGCCGGCCAATAGTTCATCTGGACGTTGATGTTGACGTGGTAGTCCGCGTTCCACGGCGCGCCTTCGACGTGCTCGCACCACAGGCCCTGAAGGTTGGCCGGTAGCGAGCCCGGACGCGACGCGGCGAGAAGCAGGTAGCGGGCGTACTGCACGTAGAGCCGCAACAGGTCTTCGTCGAATTCGCCTCGCCGAACTCGTTCGAGGCGTTCGTCGGTCGGCGCTTCGCGCGGCCGTGCGTTCGAATCCGCAGAGCCGAACTCGAGATCGAACCGGCCCATCCAAGACCGGTGATCGGCGA
Organism: Planctomycetota bacterium; assembly: GCA_020426005.1. Classification (GTDB taxonomy): domain Bacteria; phylum Planctomycetota; class UBA1135; order UBA1135; genus JACKHW01. The sequence continues at coordinate 15,236 of JAGQQW010000055.1, forward strand.
TGTGCTCGTCCTGCAACTCGTCGAAGGAACGACGCAGCGCCGAGATCGATCGCTCTTCTGCCCTGCCGAATTCCGCCTGGCCGCGATAGCTCGTCGCCGCAGTGACGACGAAGTCGGCCGCTTCGACGCCTTCGAGCCGGATCACGGGCTCGTTCTCGACCTGATCGAAGCGAAGTGTGCCACCTCGAATGCGCACGCGCAGGCGTCCCTCGAACCGCACGCCTGGCTCCTCGAGGCCCTTCTCCCTCGCGTGGCCCGAGAGCACGAGGAGATCGGGGCCCGCGACTCGTGTCGCCGCTGCGGCGGACCGCGAGAAGCGCACGGTCGCCGTGATCCGCGTCTTCGGATCCGCTTCGAGGCGCACGACGATCGCGCCGGCGGGTGCGCTCGCAAAGGCCGTCTGCCGCACGACTCCGCCGTTCGACGTGTGCCGCTCGCAGGTCGTGAGCCCCGTCCTCAGATCGAGTTCACGACGGTAGCCAGCCTCGGAGAAGTCCATGTCGAAGGTGATTCCGAGGTCGCCGAGCGTCTGGTAGCTCCTCGTGAGGCGGGGTGAGAGCAGAGTGCGCTGTGCCAAGGCTTCGGCATCTTCGTAGCGCTCCGCAAAGAGCAGTTCCCGGATCTGCGAGACCGCTGCAGGGCCCTGCGGTCGCTCGCGAACACGTTCGTCGCCCGCCCAGATCGAGTCCTCGTTGAGTTGGATCCGCTCGGTGGTGATGCCGCCGAACACCATGGCACCGAGCCGGCCATTCCCGATGGGCAGCGCCTCGACCCAGCGCGCCGCAGGCCGTTCGTAGAACAGCCGAAGGGGGCGATTCTGGGCGGGCGCAGTTCCGCCGAAGAAGGTCCACGCCAAGGTCAGCGCCGGAATCGCGAGGGTTCTCGCGGGGGTCGTCGCGCCCCGAACAGAGCGACTGGTTCGACAGTTCATGGTGCGTGTTCTTCAAGAGAGTGCGCGTCGCCCGTATTGTGCCGACCCATGAAGAACGATGCATTGTCGTTGCGGCTCGCGGTGACGGCTGCGATCGCATGTCTCTCGCTCGCGGCTTGCACGGGAACGAGAACCGGGAGATTGCCGATGGCGACGAGTTTCGGATTCGACCGGGATCTGGCACCGGTCCAAGTCTGGACGCTCGAGAACGCGAACGCCCGTGTCCGCGTCAGCGATCACGGGGCGACCCTCGTTTCGTTCGAGACGAAGGATCGCGACGGCAACATGGCGGACATCGTCCTCGGCTTCGATTCGGTCACGGGCTATCAGTCGAAGGACAATCAGTACTTCGGATGCACGACCGGGCGCATCGCGAATCGCATCGAGGGCGCGACGTTCGTCGTCGATGGAGTGCGGTACGACCTCGACGCCAACGACGGTCGGAATCAGCTCCATGGTGGTGGGACTCGCAGCCTCGACAAGGTGCTCTGGAGTCTCGTCGGCCGTGGTGACGACTCTGCCGGTCCGTGGGTCGAGTTCGGTTACAAGAGTCGCGACGGCGAAGAGGGATATCCGGGCAACGTCGACTTCCTCGTTCGGTATCGATTGCGACCGGACGGAGCTCTCGAGATTCGCTCGCGCGCCGCGACCGATCGACTGACGCCCATCGCGCTCACGAATCACGCCTACTGGAACCTCGACGGTGCCGGATCGGGCACGATCCTCGGCCATCGACTTCGGATTCCCGCGAGTGAATACACGCCGACCGATGATGAGTTGATCCCCAGCGGCGACATTGCACCGGTCGCGGGCACGCCACTCGACTTCCGCGTCGAAACGAAGATCGGCGCTCGCATTGCCGAACTCGAGAGCACGCCAGCGCGTGGATACGACCACAACTACGTGATTGCCGGTGGCGGCAAGACGCTCATCGAGGTTGCACGCCTCTACAGCCCGGCGAGTGGGCGCGAACTCGTCGTCGAGTCCGATCAGAAGGGCCTGCAGTTCTACAGTGGGAACTGGCTCCATGACCAGCTCGGCAAGGACGGGCGTCACTACGTGAAGAACGGCGCGCTCTGCCTCGAGCCGCAGGCCTTCCCCAATTCCGTGAACGAGCCCAACTTCGACTCGATCCTCGTGCACCCGGACGAGGAGTACACGCAGACGATCGTCTATCGAGTCGGCGTTCGACGCTGACGGCGTTCAGGTCGTGCCGAGCCAATCGACGACGACCGCCGCCATCGCCGCGTCCGCGCCGCCCGAGAAGACGTGGTCGACGCCTTCGAGTTCGACGAGGCGAGCGCGACGTCCCTGCACCCCATAGACGTCGTGGCTGTCCGCGAGCGGAACGACGGTGTCCGCAGTGCCATGCACGAGGAGCCATGGGACGCGCACGTCCTCGGCGGCGTCGAGGACGTTGCCGATCGATCGCATGTCCGCTTCGTATTCGGGGCTCAGAGGGCACTCGGGTTTGTCCCACATCACGGCGCTCCCCGGCTCGAGATCTCCGAACTTGCGCTCGTAGAACTGCGCCGTGTGCACCATGCCCGCCAACGAGACCAGTTTCTTGATGCGTCGCTCGCGAGCCGCGGCCAGGGCGCCGACGGCGCCGCCCTGGCTGTGTCCTGCGTAGACGAAGCGCGCATGGGGCATCGCGGCCTCGAGTACGCCGAGGAGTTCTCGGAGTTCGCGAACCTCCTTCGAAATCGTCGAGGCTTCGAAGCTGCCCTCGGAGTCTCCATTGCCCGCAAAGCTGAACCGGACCGATCCGTAGCCGGCTTCGGTGAGCGCGTTCTGGAGCGTGACTGCCCACGGCCGGTCCTTGTTGCCGGTGACGCCGTGTCCGATCACGACGAACCACGGGTTGTCGGCTTCTCCTGCCGCGAACGTGGCGTCGAGGCGCTCGCCTTCGTGGTTCCGCAGTTCGGGGAAGTCGCTCATGAATCGAAGCTCAACACGGTACGAATGCCGTCGTGGCGCTCCATCAGCTCGAAACCGTCGTTGACGGCTTCGAGGGGGCGACGATGGGAGATGAACTCGTCGAGAGGAAGCTTGCCCTCGAGGTAGAGGTCGACGAGCTTCGGAACGTGCGTGCGACCACGTGCACCGCCGAACGAGCCTCCCTGCACGCGCCGCCCGGTGATCAGGTAGCGGGGAATGATCTCGAGCTTCTGTCCCTTTCCGGCAACGCCGAGCACGGTGCACAGTCCCCAGCCCATGCGCGCGGCTTCGACGGCCTGTCCCATGACGTGGACGAGACCGGTCGCTTCGAAGGTGTAGTCCGCGCCGAATCCATCCGTGCGGTCGAGGATCTGCTGCACGGCGTCGTCGCCGCCCTCGAGTGCATCGGTAGCGCCGACGCGACACGCGAAGTCCCGTCGCTCTTTCGACGGGTCGACGATCCAGATGTGCTCGGCGCCTCGGAGTTTGGCACCGACGACCGCCCCGAGCCCGACGAGGCCAGCGCCGAAGACGACGACGGTCGACCCGGGCTCGACCTCGGCCTTGTAGAGCGCGGCCGCGATGCCGGTCGTGGCTCCGCAGGCCAAGAGACACGTCGCTTCGGGGTTGGCCGCGGGGTTCACCTTGGCGAGCGCGATCTCGGGCATCACCGTGTACTCGGCGAACGTGCTGGTCCCCATGAAGTGCCGCAGCTCCTCGCCATTCCGGCGCAAGCGAGTCGTGCCATCCGGCAGGCGGCCGAGGTTCTGCTGTTCGCGGATCGCGAGGCAGATGTTGGTCTTGCCGCTCTTGCAGTGGATGCACTCTCCACACTCGGGGGAGAAGAGCGTGACGACCCGATCGCCGACCGCGAGGCTCTTCACGCCAGGACCGACTTCGGCGACGACGCCCGCCCCTTCGTGCCCGAGGACGCAGGGTGAATACCCGCTCGGGTCCGCACCACTCGCAGTGTAGAGATCGGTGTGGCACACGCCGCAAGCCTCGAGCTTGACGAGCACCTCCCCGGTCTTCGGGGGATCGAGTTCGACTTCTTCGATCGAGAGCGGTTTTCCGAACTCGACGAGTACCGCGGCGCGGATCTTCATTGGCTACCTCCGCGCGGGAGTGTAGCGGCGCGACAGCGCGTTGCGACTCTTGTGCCGCCTAGCGAACGGCGCTCTGATCGTCGCATGGGCGATCACGCACGAATCATCGGGCTCGCGGGCGGTTCGTGCAGCGGAAAAGGGCACCTCTCCGAAGCGCTCCGTGCGTCGCTCGGTGAAGACCTGCTGGTGCTCCGTCTGGACGACTACTATCTCGACGTGCAGGACCGCAGCGAGGCTGCGATTGCCGCGCACAACTACGATGAACCGGCCGCGTTCGACGTCGCGCTGCTGTCGCGACATCTCGATCTCTTGAGCCGCGGGATCGCGATCGACATGCCGAGCTACGATTTCGAACTCCATCGACGTCGGGACGGCACCGCACGGGTCACGCCGCGGTCGATCGTGCTGGTCGAAGGGATCCTCGTTCTCGCGATCGAGGAGATTCGCTCGCGGTGTGCGCTTCGCGTCTTCGTCGCTTCGCCAACCGAAGTGCGACTCGCGAGACGGCTGCACCGCGACGTCCGAGAGCGTGGGCGGGACGAGGCCGAAGTGCGGCAGCGCTTTCGTGAGCACGTGGGCGCGATGCACGACCGATACGTCGAGCCGAGCCGCGCCTTCGCGGATCTCGTCCTCGACGGCACCCGGGAGGTAGCGGAGAACGCCGCGGAGTTCCTACGAGCCCTGGCTTGATCGGGCCTGCGGTGGCGGATGCTCGCGGCCACGTCGCCTGTCTATACTCGCGATGATGAAGATCGCTTCGATCGGTGTCTGGTTGCTCGTGTCCGCATGGAGTTGTGCTGTCCTAGGCGTGGGGCCGTGCAAGGCGCAAGATCCGGGGAAACAGACTTCGGGTGGCGCGTTGCGCGCGGACCAAGCGTGGTTCGATGTCCGACACGTGCTCCTGGCGTTGCGCGTCGATGCCGACCAGCGCAGCATCGACGGGACGATGACGATGCGCGCACGCGTGCTCGGAGATCGCAATGTCGACACGCGAGCGATGGCGCTCCACCTCGATGACGCGCTGACGGTGCGTGCCGTCCACGTCGGCGATCGCGACGTTCCGTTCGTGCACCAAGGCGGCCTCGTGCGCTTCGCGGTCGACGCGGCTGCGATCCGTGACGAGTTCTTTCGGGTCGCGGTCACCTACGGAGGCGTGCCTCGCGTGTCCCCGCGTCCGCCTTGGCAGGGCGGATTCACGTGGAGCAAGACCGAGGACGGCAGCCCGTGGATCGCCACTTCGTGTCAAGGTGAAGGCGCCGATCTCTGGTGGCCGTGCAAGGATCATCCGTCGGACGAGGCCGAGACGTTCGATCTCGCGATCACGGTGAAGAAGCCGTTGTACGTCGCCACCAACGGTGTCCTCGAGGGAATCGACGATCTCGGCGACTGGCAGCGCTATCGATGGCATTCGAAGAATCCGCTGAACAACTACGGTGTCGCCCTCAACATTGCACCGTACGTCGTGATCGAGCGCACGTATGCGAGCGTCGACGGGACGAAGGTTCCTGCGTTCTTCTACGCATTGCCCGAAAGTGCAGCACGCGCGGCAAAGGTGTTGCCCGAGTTCCTCGAGCACGTCCGACACATGGAAGAAACGTGCGGCCCGTATCCATGGCGCAACGAGAAATACGCCGTGGTGGAGACGCCGCACCTCGGCATGGAGCACCAGACGATCATCGCGTATGGCAACAAGTTCCGGAAGCAGGCGTTCGATTACGACTGGTTGCACCATCACGAGATGTGTCATGAGTGGTGGGCCAACCTCGTCACGTGTCGCGACTGGAAGGACATGTGGATCCACGAAGGCATCGGCACCTATATGCAGGCCCTCTGGATCGAGCGTACGCACGGCAAGGCGGGTCTTCGCACCGAGATGCTCACGAAGCGTCGCATGTTGCGCAACCAGCGCGCAGTCGCGCCGCGCGTCGCCGCGATGGACAGTCAGGAGATCTACTTCGGTAGCATCGGCAACGACATCTACTACAAGGGATCGTGGATCTGCCACACGTTACGTTGGGTGCTCGGTGACGAGCGCTTCTTCCGCGTGCTGCGACGATGGGCGTATCCGACCGAGGCTGCGGAGAAGCGTCTGGACGGCTTGCAAGCGCGGTTCACGGACACCGACGAACTACTCGCGATCGCGGAGGACGTGAGCGGTGAGGAGCTCGATTGGTTTTTCGAGGTCTACCTGCGTCGAGCTTCGCTGCCGCGGCTTTCGGTGCAACGCGACGGCAAGATCGTACGACTGGAATGGCACGTCGAAGACGGCTTGCCGTTCGACGTCGCGGTTCCCGTGCGGGTGGGTGGCGAAGAGCGCGTCGTGCGGATGAAGGGCAAGCGCGGTTCGTTCGAGTTGTCGCGCGAGAACGAGGAGTTCGAGATCGATCCCGACGCGCGCATTCTGATGGAAGAGCCTACGAAAGAAGCACGGCGACGCGCCGGCAAGGAGCGCTGAACGTGGACGCGGATACACCGGGGACCGGCGAGCCTACGGACGTGCCATCTTGGTTCGCGCGTATCGGACCGCCGTATCCCGCGATCGTCGGACGCGAACACCTCGAAGCCGCCGACGCGGCTGTCGCGGCATTCCCGAATGCAGCCGTGCTGTGGGTGGCTCGAGGGGATTTGATCCAGCTGCTCGGCGCACCGCTGACTCGTTGGCCGACGAGCGAAATCGAGCGCAGTTACGCGCGCGCGATCGACGCCGAGCCGGACAATGCGATCGGGTACGAAGAACTCGGGATCTGGCTCGACCTGATGTACGAGGATCGTCGTGACGAAGCCGCAGGCATCCTCGACGATGCAATCCTTCGCGGAGCCGGACCCCACGCGTACGTCGCCCGCGCGCGACTCCATGCCGAAGCGGGTGAGGCCCAACCAGGTCTGATGTTGCTGCGACAAAGCCCGTTCGCGGATCACGAGGCGATCCTCGAGATGATCCGCGAAATCGAGCGTGGTGACTGGAATCCTGACTCGTAGTCGCGGTCGAAGTACGTCAGCAGAACTCGTGCAGAATCTTGCGAAGCGCGCGTTCCAGGGCTTCGGGCGAGAATGGCTTGGGGAGGAAGTCGTATGCGCCGAAGTTGCGTTCGCTGCCGAACAAGCCCGCCGCATACCCACTCGTCAACAAGATCGGCATGTCCGCATGGCGCATGCGGACCATGTCCGCCAACGCGATGCCGTCGAGATCCGTGCCGAGGACGATATCGATGATCATCGCATCGATGGAACGCTCGTCGAGGATCTTCAAAGCCTCCAATGCACCCGGTGTTCCGATCGCCTCGAATCCACGTGCTCGTGCGACGCGCACGACGACTTCGCGCACCGTCTCGTTGTCCTCGACGACCAAGAGGACCGGCAACCTCGATGCGTGGAACGAGGTCTCTGGCGAATCCGCGGCGAGAATCGGCAGCTCGATACGGACCGACGTGCCTTTGCCGATCGTGCTCTCGATCCGCACTTGGCCGCCGGACTGACGGAAGAACCCGAGGACCACGCTGAGGCCGAGTCCTCGCTCGAAGTCGCAAGTCGTCGTGAAGAACGGGTCGAACGCACTCGCCAACACGTCCTCACTCATCCCCGTTCCGTCGTCACGCACGATGACCTCCGCGGTGCACGGTGCGACGCGCCGACATCCGATCGTGATCGATCCACCGTGCGGCATCGCCGTCTTCGCGTTGTCGATGATGCGCGAGAGCGCTGCCCCGAGTTGTTCCACGTCGATCCGAACGGGGATCGGATCGCCCGAGACGTCGATGTCCAGCACGACCGAGTCGACGTGTTCGATGCGGGCCCGCAACATCGGGACGAGCGCACGTAGCGCCGCGCGAAGATCGACGTCGGTTGCGCGTAGCGGTTGGCGGCGCGCAAAGGCGAGGAGTCCCTTGGTCACGGCCGTTGCGCGTTCGCACGCTTCGAGTGCGCGTTCGGCGGAGCGCATGGGTTCGGCGTCACCGTCACGAATACAGGAGAGTTCGCCGAGGATCACGGTCAGCGAGTTGTTGACGGCATGTGCGACGCCGCCAGCGAGTCGACCGATCTCCTCGATGCGAGCCGAGTGGTGGCGTCGACTCGAGCTGTAGTCGACGAACGTCCCTGCCAGCACGGAACGACCACCCGGCGCTTCGAGGCGCCGCATCAGGACGCCGGTCCAGACCTCGTGCCCGCGCATGTGCTTCAGGCGCAGCTCGAAGGTCGCGTCCTCACCAATGGCGAGTGATTCGGCACGACTCCGGAACCGATCGCGGTCGCTTTCGGTCAAGAGTTCGAGAAAGGCCGAGTCACGCCCGATCAAGCTGACGTTGCGACAACCGGTGAGGTCGACGATCTGGCGCGAGACCGCCAACGTGGTCCACGTCGGAAGTTCGATCGCCCAGACGACAGCGGGACCGTCGCTCACGAGCAAGTTCGCGAGATTCGCGCTGTCGTCGATGTCGCGTGCAAGATGACGAAGCTCGGTCACGTCGTCGACGACGATCGCGACTCGGTCCTCAGGGCCCGCCTCAGAATCGAGCGCGAACGCGGTGATTCGTAGCGAACGCTGCCGGTACTCGACGAGTTCGCTCACGCGCTCTTCATGGCGTTCCGCGACGGTGCTCGAGAGGTCGGCGACGCGCGGGATGGGGATGGCCTTGCGGACAGGCATCCCAGCGAGCAACGCACCGTCGACGGAGAGCAATCCGAGCAAACTCGAGTTGACCGAAACGATCAGGCCTTCGGAGTCGACGATCGCGACTCCGGCCGTCATCGACGCGACCAATGCGGACGCGTAGCCGTCGGATCGTAGCAGGCGCTCGAGTCGGGCCTCGAGGTAGGCATCGATCGCGAACGATGCATCGAAGAGAACCGAGCGGATCAACGAACGGACGCACGCGCGGTAGTCCGCGCGTCGCGCACTCAAGTGCTGAATGAGATCGCACAGCTGACGGGCGAGGCCAGCGAGATACCACTGCGGCGATAGCCCGATTCTCTCGTGGATGACACCGATACGGAGTCGAGACGCGGCGTAGGGTCGATCGAACGTCGCTCGTGTCAGCTCCATCCAATAGGAGTGCACTTGGGTGCGGAGTCGATCGATGATCCCATCCGGAACCATGCGTACGGTGCGCGGATGCGAGCGGACGAATGCGTAGAAGTTGTCGAGTACGTCGGGGATGACGACGTCGAAGTCCTGCTCGAGCGAGTTGAGGTTGCGGATGTCGACGTCATCGAGACCGAGAAAGTGACGGCGGGTCGTCGCGTTCTCGGTGGAGAGTCGAATCCGCGCCAAGGACGCATCGTACGACTCGCGCGGATGCGCGCGCGGCATCTCGGCAACCGTGCGATTTCGTGGCTTCGTCGATGTCGGGTCCGCTGCCTCCGCCGGAAGCAGCTGCTGCTGTGCACAAAAACCGTACGCATCCAAGACGAGTGCCATGTCGAACATCGCACGGCGGATCAGGATCTGACCGGCACGGATGTCGCCGCTCTCGAGAAGGGAGTCGACGAGCGCGGTCAGGACGTGGCCGTATCCGGTGATGTACCACTGGGGAGCCAAGCGAATGTCGAAGTGGCGCTCGCCGATCCGCAGACGGCTCGCGACGTAGGCGTCGTCGACGGTCGGCGAGAACAGACCTGCGACGTTCCCTGAGTGCTCGCCGCGCAAGCGCTCGACGAGCTTGTCGTCCGCGACGTGCGGAGCGATTTCTGGCATGGCCGAAATCTGCTCGTAGAAGCGGTCGAGAGCCGGTTGCAGGGCTGCTCGCGCACGTTCGGCGTGCGGTTCGAGATACTCGAGGTCCTCGCTGCTGAGTCCAGCGATCGAGAGCCGCTCTTCGATGGCGATCGAGTTCACTGTCTTGCTTCCGCGGGGACGTCGTTGCGTCGCGTGGAGGCATAGCATGCCTGCGTCTCGAGAGCCAGCACGAGACGAATCGTGGCCCGCATCGGCGATCGGGTCGGCCGTGCGGCCAGCTCGACGGTGTGAGTCAGGACGCGTCGTCTTGTGCGTCGAGGTTGGCGAGTGCCTGACGGGCGGCGTCCGCGATGGCCTTATCGGGACTCTTCGAGGCTGCCAGCAGCGCGGATTTCGCATCGCGCGCTGCGCCAGCGATCATCGCATGACACTGGACTGCAGTTTGGCCAGCCAAGGGATTGGAAGCGCCGTCGAGATCGCCCAAGGTGCGAACGACGGAAGCCGTCAGTCCACAGTGCTGCACGAGCGCGAGTGCCGCAGCGTGAACCGCCGCGGGATTCGTGTCCTCCTTCAGCGTCGAGAGCTGCGCCGTGACGTCGGCGACCGTACTCACGGGATGCGTCGGAAAGGACTTCGCCAACATGTTGGCGATCACCCTCATGCCGCGTGGGCCGCCCTCCGGCTTCGATTGCTGCGGTTCGAGCCCAGGCCCCTCACCTTCGAAGACTTCGAGGAAGACGCGACAGAGCGCTTCGGTCTCGGCTGCGCCCGCGGCGACGTACTCGTGACCCTTCGGCGTGCGCGCGATCGCTCGTACCGGCCCCGTTCCTTCGGTGTGGTACGACACTCCCGGGTATCGCATTTCGAAGAAGAGCGTCATCGCGCTGTCTCGCGAGACGGATGACGAGAACTCGGGGAGGTCCTTGATCACCATCGGGCGCCCACGAGCGTCGAGTTGCTTTCGGTCGAGTTCCCAGCCGCAGATGTCTTCGGCGATGCGAGCATCGAGTTCGTGGAGGGAGAGGCGGTCGATATCGGACATCGAAGTGGCTCCTGTCGGTCGGAGAGGTGTGCATCGACGTGAGGGTCGAAGGCACTCCGTGGGTCAGCGTGACGCTCCCGGTTCCTTTCGAAATGGTAGCTCGTCCGAGAACCACGCGGGATCGACCGGGTATTCCCAGCTTCGGATCTGGCATGCGGGGTCTGCCTCGAGCAGAGCGCGGGCACGGGCAGCGAGGCGCACGGGCACGAAGAACGTGAAGCCATTGCTCAGCGCCAGCCCGTACGGAATCTCGTGGGCCCAAAGAACTCGCGAACATCGGAGCGTATCGCGCCCCGGGTTGCATAGCTCGACCGGGCCATTCAAGAAGCGCTTCACGGAACTCCGGTCGTTCTCGAGCAACGCGGGATCTTCGAATCTGAAGTGACAATCCGAAGGGTGGTACCCGCGCTTGAGGAGTTCGTTGAAGATCTCGTCGGCGAACGGTGTCGGAACGACTCCGTATCCGTCTTCGCCGTCCTGATTCGCGAAGATGAAGTCGACA
>JAGQQW010000559.1 GCA_020426005.1 Planctomycetota bacterium
CCGAATCGGTCGAGGCTGCCACCGATTGGGTCATGTCGCCAACCGGGTCGAGCACATCCCGCTCGGCCCGCTCTCGGTACGCGTCGCCTCTCCAGACGTCGGCACACCACTCCCAGACGTTACCGGCAAGATCCAGATGGCCGAACGGCCCGCGCCCCGCGGGCACGGACCCCACCGGTGTCGGCTTGTCCTTCTCCAGGTCCCACCCGAACACGGCCCGCGTCGGATCGGGAGCGTCGTCGCCCCACGGGTAGCGCCACCCGTCCGTCCCGCGCGCCGCGTACTCCCACTGCGCTTCGCTCGGAAGTCGAACCGGGTGGCCGCAGATCTCGCCCAGCCATGCGCAGAACGCGGTCGCGTCGTGCCACGACACGGTCACGACGGGCTGCTCGGGTGCGTTGAAGCGCCGGTCCCGCCACAGGGGCGGCGCCTCGTAGCCGCTCTCCTCCAGGAAGACGCCGTACTGCGCGTTCGTGACGGTGGTCTCCGCGAGCCAGAACGGCGACAGTCGGACGCGATGCACCGGCGAGGCCCACGACAGCTCCGGGTCTCCCATCTCGAAGGCCCCGCCCGGAACGTAGAGAAAGCGGATCCCTGTTTG
>JAGQQW010000560.1 GCA_020426005.1 Planctomycetota bacterium
GACGCCGGCGACCTCGTGATCGACGCCGCGGTCTGCTTCGACGCCGACTCGCCCGAGATCCGGCCGCTCGCCGAGGCTGGCGGATCGATCGCCGGCGATGCGGTGATCATCCCGCCGCTGTCGGTGTGCCACGCCCGGCTGGTCGCGCCGGCGGTTACCGAGCCGATCCTGCCATTGGGAGACTGAACGATGTCCGCCCGACACCTCGTGCTGAGCCTGTTCGCCGCCCTGACCCTGGGATTGTGGGCGGCGGCCCACGCCGCGGAATCGGCCGCCGATCGGCCCAACATCGTGCTGATCGTCGCTGACGATCTGTCGCGCCGGCAGTGCACCTTCCTGCCCGAGGAGCACGACGGCGGGACGATCATGCCGACGCTGGAGCGGCTGGCGGTCGAGGGGACGGTGCTGCGCAGCCTGCGGTCGCCTTCGCCGATCTGCACGCCGAGCCGATTCGCGCTGCTCAGCGGCCGCTACCCGAGCCGGAGCCGGCACGAGTGGTTCCTGCGCGAGGCCGAGGAGGCGGGCCAGACGGTCGTGCAGTTCAACACGTTCCTGATCGAGGGCGATACGACGCTGCCGGGGCTGCTCAAGCGGGCGGGG
>JAGQQW010000561.1 GCA_020426005.1 Planctomycetota bacterium
CGTTCTCCGCCGACAGCGGCTCGGTGACGATCTGGAACGCGGCGATGCGCTCGAGCGGCCGGAAGCCGTGATCGGCCGTGATCAACCGGTCGAGTTCGGCGCGGAACAGCTTGCGGACCGGGTCGGCGCTCAGGCGCCCGTCGCGCTCGCCCCAGTCGCTGCGCGGCAGCTCGTGCTCCAGGCATTCGAAGTGGGGGACGAGCAGCGCGCCGAGGTTCTTCTGGTCCTGCCCGACCACCACCACCTGCTCGATCAGGGGCGAGGTCTTCAGCGCGGTCTCGATGCGCTCGGGTTCGACGTTCTCGCCGCCGGCCAGCACGATCGTGTCCTTGGCCCGGCCGGTGATGCGGATCTCGCCGCGCTCGTCGATCAGGCCGAGGTCACCGCTGTTGAACCACTGCTCGACCAGCACGCTGGCGGTCGCCTCGGGATTCTTGTGGTAGCCGCGCATCACCTGCGGGCCGCGGATCCAGATCAGGCCGGTGAGACCGTGCGGCACCGGATTGCCGTCCTCGTCGCGGATCGAGCACTCGGTGCGTGGCAGCGGTGGGCCGATCGTGCCGACCCGGTTGCGCTCGGGCAGGCGCACCGCGACGAC
>JAGQQW010000562.1 GCA_020426005.1 Planctomycetota bacterium
CTGCTCGACCTCGACTACCGCAGCTTCGTCGGTCGCGCCGCGATCCCGATGCGCCACGGTCTCACGCTCGGCGAGCTCGCGTTGTTCTGCAACGACAGCATGGGCCTGGGCGCCGAGGTGCACGTGCTGCCGATGCGGGGCTGGCGCCGCGGCATGCTGTGGCGCGACACCGGCCGCGACTGGGTGCCGCCGTCGCCCAACCTGCCGCGCCACGAAGGTGCGCTGGTCTACCCGGGCCAGGTGCTGCTCGAGGGCACCAACCTCAGCGAAGGCCGCGGCACCACCACGCCGTTCGAGGTCTGCGGCGCGCCGTTCGTCGATCCGTGGCAGTGGCAGGCGCTGCTGTCGACTCGCAACCTCGCCGGCTGTGCGCTGCGCCCGCTGCACTTCGAGCCGACCTTCCAGAAGTGGCAGGGCGAGCCGTGCGGCGGCCTCTATCTGCACGTCACCGACGCCGCCGTGTTCTCGTCGTACCGGACCACGCTGGCGCTGCTGCGCACCGCGCACGAACTGTGGCCGCAGCACTTCGCCTGGCTGCAGCCGCCCTACGAGTACGAGACCGAGAAGATGCCGATCGACATCCTCGCCGGCAACAGC
>JAGQQW010000563.1 GCA_020426005.1 Planctomycetota bacterium
CCCGATCCCAGCAGACGAATATCGCCGGCAATCTTCGACAGACTCACCGCGATCGTCTTGAGTTCGCCCGACGCCGACACGATGCAGTCGCGCGTGGCCTGCGCTTCGAAGTGATTCGGAGCTTCCCGGAAGGCAATTTTCGTCGTCGTCGAGAGCTTCTTCGCGACGAGACCGCCGAAACGCGGATGCGTGTTGATCCCCGTGCCGACCGCCGTGCCGCCGAGCGGAAGATTCTGCGCCATCACATCCAGCGCCCGCTGTGCGCGCTCGACCGCGTAATCGATCTGCGCCGCGAAGCCGGAGAATTCCTGGCCGACGCGAATCGGCGTCGCATCCATCAGATGCGTCCGGCCGATCTTCACGACCGCATCCCATTTCTTCGCCTTCGCATGCAGACTCTTCGCCATCCGCTTCAACGCCGGAATCAGATGCTCGCGGATCGCCACGCAACCCGCGATCTGCATCGCCGTCGGAAACGTATCGTTCGACGATTGCCCCATGTTCACGTGATCGTTGGGATGGATCGGATCCTTCGCCCCGACCTTCCTGCCGGCGGCGACGCACGCGAAGTTGGAGATCACTTCGTTGACGTTCAT
>JAGQQW010000564.1 GCA_020426005.1 Planctomycetota bacterium
CGGTGCGCTGGTTCGGGAGGATGGCCTTCTCCATCGCCTTCTCCCACGACTCCCAGTAGCGGCTCTTCACCGCGGCCATCTGGAACATCGCGTAGCTGCCGTAGTACCAGTAGTACATGTCGCAGGTGGAGCCGTCGTCGCTCCACTCCGGCATCTTCTCGAGCAGCAGCTCGGCGCCCTTCTCGAGGATCTCCTTCTGGTCGGGCAGGTCCTTGACGATGTCCTTGACGAAGACGCGGCAGAGCATCGCCACCGCCGTCATCGCTTCCGTCAGCTCGGCCGGGTACGTGTCGAGCAGGTGCTCGGGGCGGGCGCTGAGTCCGTTCGGCTCGAGGTAGCCCGTCCGACCCGTCGCCGTGTCGGTGGCGTCGTCGAACCAGGCGATGGCGCCGCGGAAGTCGTCCTCGGAGATCGTGAGGCCGGCGTCGCGGGCCGAGGCCAGCGCGAACACCATCCAGCCCGTGACCGACGAGTCGTTGTCCCCGTTCGGCGGGACCTGGTAGCGCCACGCGTAGTACGGGTTCCGCGCCTGGCTGATGTAGTTGATCGCCTTCTGGGCCGCCTTCTTGAGGATCGGGTTGCCCTTGTCGCTGT
>JAGQQW010000565.1 GCA_020426005.1 Planctomycetota bacterium
TGCAGGCAGTTGCCGTGCTCGGCCTGCACCTCTTCCCAGACGTCGGCGTCGGGCGCGAAGTCCAGGCTCTGCCGCGTGCCGTCGCGCGTCGCCAGCGACCAGTCGACGACACGGCGCAGCTGCTCGTGCTTGGGCGCGTCCTCGAACAGGTGCTGCTCGCGCTCGGCGTGGTGCATGCGGCGCAGGCAGACGTAGTTGTTGCGACCGAGCGCGGTCACCGACGACCACTCGAACGGCAGCACCGCGTGCAGGAACGGCAGGTCCTTGCGTTCGAGCTGCTCCTGCAGCGCGATCGTGCGCGTCGACACGACGATCGGGCCCTCGCCCTGGTGGCGGTCGGCGTGCAGCGCGGCGGGCAGCAGGTAGGCGAACGACTTGCCGACGCCGGTGCCGGCCTCGGCGATCAGGTGGCGCCGTTCGGCCAGCGCGCGTTCGACCGCGGTCGCCAGCTCGAGCTGCTGCGGGCGCAGCTCGAAGTCGGGCAGTCGGCGCGCGATCGGCCCGTCCTCGCCGAGCAGCTCGCGTACGCCGGGCAGGGGTTCGGCGGGCAGGGGCTCGGAGTCGTCGCTCACGTGACGCCGTTCTCCGACAGCG
>JAGQQW010000566.1 GCA_020426005.1 Planctomycetota bacterium
CGTCACGTAGCGGCCGCCGCGCACCAGCGTCTTCAACGAGCCGGCAAAGGTGGCCGCCCCGACGTGGTCGATGACCACGTCCACGCCACGCCCGTTCGTGAGGCGCTTCACGGATCGCGACCAGTCGGGGTCGGTGTAGTCCACGACCTCGTCCGCGCCGAGGTCGCGGGCCCGCTGCGCCTTCTCCTCGCTCGACGTCGTGGCCAGCACACGCGCCGCGCCGGCGAGCCGGGCGATCTGGATGGCCATGGTGCTGACGCCGCTACCCGCCGCATGGACGAGCACGGTCTCACCCGGCTCGAGCCGCGCGCGGCGCACGACCATGTTCCACGCCGTCAGCGAGACCAGCGGGAATGCCGCGGCCGTCGGGAAGTCGATGGCGTCGGCGAGGGGAATCGCGTTGCGTGCAGGCAGCACGACGAAGTCGGTGCACGTGCCGTCGCGCGTCTCGCCAAGAATGCCGTACGTCGGCGAGAGCTGGTCGTCGCCGCGCGCGGTCCACTCGTCGTCGCCGGCCGTGACACCCGGCGCGAGCACCACGCGCTGCCCTGGCTCGAGACCCGATACGCCGGCGCCCAGTGCATCGACGAACC
>JAGQQW010000567.1 GCA_020426005.1 Planctomycetota bacterium
TCAGCAACTACTCGCCCCACAACGCGCCGGCCGGCCACGGCTCGTTCCTCGCCGAGGTGACCCACCGGGGTGAGTTGCGGCCCGATGCAAATTGGATACAGGGCGTGGTCGCGGCGCTCGGCAAGGCCGGCATCCTGCGCCCCGAGCACGTCGTACTGGCCGAGGCCTGCGACAACGAATACGCCTACATCGATCAGGACCTGGCGTTCGAAGACCGCATTGGCCGCGTGCGGAAGTGGTTCGACGAAAGTGGTTACATCACCTTCGGCCGCTTCGGCCGCTACGAGTACCACAACAGCGACCAGTGCATCGCGCGAGCCATGCAGGTGCACGGGCACATCCGGGAAGTCGCCCGCAGCGGCGACCGGGCGCCGCTGCAGCTGCGCTGATCCAGGCGGCGGCTGACGCCCGACAGAACTTCCCGCCGAAAAATGGGCGACCACAAGGGAACCCACCCGCCGAAGGGGATCGTCGAAGGTGCGTTCCGTTGGGACCATGCCTCCCTTCGGGACCCTTCCTGTCCTCGAGATCCGTGTCAGTGAGCATTTCGGACGCCGAGATGGCACCGCGAATCAGAGGGGTCTGTTCCAGGG
>JAGQQW010000568.1 GCA_020426005.1 Planctomycetota bacterium
GCTCGCCGCTGGAGCGCCAACTGGAGCAATTGAGCCGGAACCTGATCTGGCTGACGCTGATCGTCACTGCGGCGGTGGCACTGACGGGAATCTGGTCAGGCCGCGACCTGCTGAAGATGATTGAATCCGCCGTCGCGCTTGCCGTGGCGGCCATTCCCGAGGGCCTGCCGATTGTCGCCACCCTGGCGCTGGCGCGCGGCATGCTGCGCATGGCCCGCCGCAACGCATTGCTGGAGCGCCTGTCCGCCGTCGAGACGCTCGGCGCGACCACCGTGATCCTGACCGACAAGACCGGCACGCTGACCGAAAACGCCATGCATGTCGAACGCATCGTCACGCCGGCAGGCAGCTATGGCCTGGACCGCGGGCAAGGCCGTCTGCTCGACGATGGCGGGGCGCCCCTGCCGCAACCCGGCGCGGCATTGACACGGCTGCTGCGCAGTGCCGCCCTGTGCAACAATGCCGAATTGTCCGGCGAGGAGGGCGCGGCAACCGGCGATCCGATGGAAATTGCCCTTCTGCGCGCCGCACAGGCTGGCGGCATGACGAAACCGGCGCTTCTGGCGGACTGCCCCGAACGGAAGGAATATG
>JAGQQW010000056.1 GCA_020426005.1 Planctomycetota bacterium
GAAGGCGATCGCCGTCCGGATCGGCCGGGTGCGGTGGGCCGCATTGACTCTTCGGCACGCCGTGGACGAGACGTTGCGCAAGCAGGCGAGCGATGCGCTCGTCGCGAGTCTCGACGATCCGGATTCGCGCGTTCGTGTCGTCCTACACAAGGAGCTCTTCCGAACTCCAGTGGACGGTGAAGCTGCCCGCCACGCGTTTGGCCGCGTCACGCGCTGGCTCGTCGATCCAGCGACGTCGCCCGCGCGTATTCGTCAGTTGCGAGAACACTTGAGGTCGCGAATGCGTGCGAAGGCTGCGGATGCGGCGCAACGCGCGCGACGGACCGAGCAGTCGCCGAAGCCGCTTCGAGCCGGAGATCGCCGTCTGATTGGCAACGAGTCGGCAGCGATCGCGACGCTCAAGAACGTGGCTCTGGGGCAAGCTCAGGTCCAAGCCAGTGGAGTGATCGACATCGACGGGGATGGGAAAGGGGAGTTCGGGTTCTTCGGTGAGATGAGCGGCGCACTGCCCATTCGCGAATCGACACTTGGATCGACCGACGCTGCACCGAAGCGGATCATTCCTCCCGTGTTGTCGGGCGCCTTCTGCGCCGTCACCGATCACGGTTCGGTGCAACGTTCGGGGTATTGGTATCGGATGTACTTGCCATCGGAGTCCGGAGTCCCGACCGATGAGGCCACGATGCTCGACGGCACGCGGATCGACCCGGAACGCGCGGAGCACTCGTGGTGCGCGTTCGCGTGGCCGATCGAGCGTGGTCGCTCGGGAATCGGCTGCTTTGCCGTCGATGTAATGGGCGCCGTCTGGCGCACGAACGACCGCTTCGGTGATTTCGACGGCGAGTGGACGCTCGATGTCGTGGCCAACTCGATGCTCGTCGCTCCCAAGCCAGACGGGTTCTGCCCGAGTGGCATGCACTGGAAGCGGATCCAATGACGATGGCAGGGAATCCTCACGACCGTCAATTCCTGCCTTTCTGCCCCGTACCTTCCCCCGAGCGCCCCGCTCGCCTATAGAATCGCGATCTGTTACCAACATCCGGGCCGTAGCGCCCACTGCACTCTGGACCGCGCATCGGCGCGGCAGTGAGGAGGTTTTTGAGACACACCCCATCCGCTCCCCCCAGGGATTCCCACCGCGTCAACGAGCAAATCCGTCTCTCTCCCGTCTTCGTGATCGATGACGAGAACGAACAGCTCGGTGAAATGGACACTCGCGAAGCGCTTGCACTCGCCCGCGAGCGAGGCCTCGATCTCGTCGAAGTCGCCGCCAACCAGCGGCCTCCGGTCTGCCGGATCATGGACTACGGCAAGTTCAAGTACGAGGCCAAGAAGAAGGCGGTCGCTTCGAAGAAGAAGCAGCACCAAGTCGTCCTCAAGGAGGTGCGCTTGCGGCCGAAGACCGCGACCGGTGACCTCATGGTCAAGGTCGAGCGTGCCCGGAAGTTCCTCGAAGCGGGGGACAAGGTCCAGGTGACCTGCTTGTTCCGGGGCCGCGAGATGGCGCACCAAGAAGTCGGGCTCGACGTGATGCGGCGCTTCTACGAGCAGCTCGAGGACATCGCCAAGATCGAGCGCGAGCCACGCCTCGAGGGCCGTCGCATGAACATGATCGTGTCGCGCGGCACCAAGAAGGGCGGTGCTCCGAAGGCGTCGAAACCCGCACGCGATCCGGAGTCGGCCCCGACTTCGTGAGGCGACCCGACCTCGTGACCCGGATCCACACCTCGTGACCCGGATTCACGTCGCGTAGCGGCGCGCCCTCGGGCCCGGGCAGCATGGGCTTGTTTCGGTCCGATCGCCCGCTAACCTGCTCCGCCCCGAAGCGGTGGACTGGAACCGGGTCGAACGGCTACCCGCTACGCGCCGCTTCTCAGCACGGGCCACCGGCCCCTGAGAGGAAACGATGCCAAAAGCCAAGACATGCAAAGCGGTCGCCAAGCGCATGCGGGTGACCAAGAACGGCAAGGTCAAACGCGGCCATGCCTTCACGAGCCACATGATGGTGCGACGGTCGCGCAAGCAGAAGCGCAAGCTCCGCAAGGCGGCCATCATCGAGGGCCTGATCGCCCGAAACATCAAGCGTCTGCTCGGGAAGGGTTGATCGAATGCGCGTTACTTGTCGTGTCGCGTCGCGCAAGCGTCGCCGTCGTATTCTCAAGCGCGCGAAGGGCTACATCGGTGGTCGTCGCAAGCTGATCCGGACCGCTACGGTCGCGGTCCTTCGCTCGGACAACTACGCATACCGGCACCGTCGTCTCAAGAAGCGTGAGTATCGCCGCCTCTGGATCACGCGTCTGTCGGCCGCCGCGATGGATCATGGCCTCGCCTACAGTCGTCTGATCCACGGCCTCAAGAAGGCCGGGATCCTCATCGACCGGAAGAACCTCTCCGAGCTCGCGATCCACGACCCGCAGGCCTTCGGCAGCGTCGTCGACAAGGTCAAGGCCGCGCTGTCGAACTGAGCGATCGGAGGCCCTGGTGGAGGACCAGCTCCGATCGATCGTCGATCGTGCGCACGAAGCTGCGCGAACCGCGTCCGACGTGGCCGCGCTCGCGGCCGTCGAGTCGTCCTTTCTCGGCAAGAAAGGCGAGCTCACGCTGCTCCTACGTGGCCTCGGCGCTCTCCCGAAGGAAGAGCGTCCGGCGTTCGGCAAGCTCGTCAACGAGGCGAAGGTCCGCCTCGAGGAGCTGCTCGCGGATCGAAGTCGCGACCTCGAGTCGGTGGCGCTCGAAGCCGCGCTCGGTGGCGACGGGTTCGATCCGACCGAGCCCGGTCTCGAGGTTTCGCACGGTTCGCTGCACCCGATCACGCAGATCACGCGGGAACTCGTGCGCGTCTTCGAGGGGCTCGGGTTCGCGGCAGCGCGCGGCCCGGAAGTCGAGTTCGAGCACTTCAACTTCGATGCGCTCAACATCCCCGCGTCCCATCCGGCGCGGGATACGCAGGATACGTTCTGGCTCTCCGACGGCAACTTGCTCCGGACGCACACGAGTCCCGTGCAAGTGCGCGCGATGGAGCGCTTCGGAGCGCCGTTACGCGTGATCGCGCCGGGTCGTTGCTTCCGGAACGAGGCCGTCGACGCGACGCACGAACACACCTTCTACCAAATGGAAGGGTTGATGATCGATCGCGACATCTCGGTCGCGAACCTCATCCACGTGATGAAGACGTGTTTGCGGGAGATCCTCGGTCGTGAGGTTCGGATTCGATTGCGTCCCGGCTTCTTCCCGTTCGTCGAACCGGGGTTCGAACTCGACGTGCACGATCCGTTCGGCACGGGCGAGGATCGTTGGCTCGAGCTGCTGCCGTGCGGCATGGTCCACCCCAACGTCTTGCGCGCGGGTGGTCTCGATCCCGAGGAGTGGACCGGATTCGCGTTCGGCCTGGGGCTGCAACGGCTCGTGATGATTCGCTACGGGATCACGGACATCCGTGACTTCACGGGTGGCGACCTGCGCTTCCTCGAGCAGTTCGGGAGGGTCTGACATGCTGCTCTCGTTGCGTTGGCTCTCGCGCTATGTCGACTTGAGCGACCTCGATGCGACGCGCATCGCCGACGACTTGACGATGGCGACCGCCGAGGTCGACGGCCTCGAAGTCTCGGGCGAAGCGCTGCGCGAGATCGTCGTCGGACACGTCGTCGAGTGTGGCAAGCACCCGGATGCCGACAAGCTTTCGCTGACCAAGATCGACGATGGCAGCGGCGAACTCCTGCAAGTCGTCTGTGGCGCGCCCAACGTCGCGCAAGGGCAGAGAATCGCGTTCTGCCGCGTTGGCGTGAACGTGCCCGTCGATGGCAAGAAGCTCAAGAAGGGCAAGATCCGCGGCCTCGAGAGCCTCGGCATGATCTGCTCCGCGCGCGAGCTCGGTCTCTCGGAAGATCACACGGGCATCCTCGTGCTCGACACCGAAGCTGCGCCAGGAACGCGTCTCACCGACGTGTTGCCTTTGTCCGACACGCTGATCGAGATCGACAACAAGTCGGTCACGCATCGACCGGATCTGTGGGGGCACTACGGGTTCGCGCGCGAACTCGCCGCGATCTACGAGCGACCGCTGAAGGACGCGCTCGAAGGGTTGAGTCTCGATGTGCCGACACGGGGCGATACCGTGCCGATTGCGATCGATGCATCGCGCGGTGCGTGCAGTCGCTACTGCGGGGTCGTGATTCGGGATGTCGTCATCGGTCCGTCTCCGGATTGGATGCAGCAGCTGCTCGTCGCGATCGGAGCGCGTCCCCGCAACAACATCGTCGACCTCACCAACTGGTTGCAGTTCGACCTCGGCCAGCCGACACACGCATTCGACCTCGATCGCCTTGCAGGTCCGCGCATCGACGTGCGCTTCGCGAACGAAGGCGAGTCGATCACGACGCTCGACGGACAAGCGCGCGCGCTCACGACGAGCGACCTCCTGATCTGCGACGGCAACGGCCCGGTCGCCCTCGCCGGTGTCATGGGTGGCGAGGGTTCGATGGTCGAAGAGGGCACGACGTCGGTGCTGCTCGAGTCTGCGAACTTCGATGCCGCAACCGTGCGCCGCACGTCGATGCGACTCGGACTGCGCACGGACAGTTCGGCGCGCTTCGAGAAGAGTCTCGACCCGGCACTCGCCGAGCTGACGGCCCGCAAGTTCCTCGCGATGTTGCCCGAAGTGGCACCGGGTGCGCGCGTTGCTGGTCCCATCGTCGATCCCGCGAGTTGGGCGTACGAACCGCGTCACGTGCATCTGCGCTTGCCGCGCGTTTCGAGTCTGCTCGGCGTCGCGATCGACGAATCCGCTGCGCGCGGCTTTCTCGAGCCCCTCGGATTTACGCTGCGAGAGAAGGGCTACGAATCGTTCGACGTGACGATTCCGAGCTGGCGAGCGACCAAGGACATCGCGATCGAGGAAGACCTCGTCGAAGAGATCGGCCGCTGCTTCCGCTACGACGCGATCGAGCCAGTGGCCCCGCGCGCGCCGGTGGATGCGTTGCATCGCGATCCGGAGCTCGCGTTGGACGAGCGCGTGCGCACGGTGTGTGCGTACGATCTCGGTCTTCACGAGGTCTACAACTACAGCTTCCTCGACGATGCGCTGTGCGAGCGGTTGGGGCTCGCGGGCTTCTCGTACGTGCAGGTCACGAACGCGATCGCGTCGCACCTGTCGCGCGTTCGTCGCGACGTGCTGCCGTCGCTGCTCGGATCGGTCACGGACAACTTTCGGAGTCGTGACGACGTCGCGTTGTTCGAGGTGGGCAACGGGTACCGTCCTGAGTCGCCCGGAGAGGCGCGCGCGTTTTCCAGCGCCGACGGAGACGCACACGAGCGCGTATTGCCGCTCGAGGTCCACCAACTCGCCGCGCTTCGCGTCGTGCGCGGTGGCGAGCATCCGTACCGGCGCTTACGCGGCGATTTCGAGACCCTGCTCGCACGGCTCGGCGTGAACGCTGCCGATGTGCGCGTACCGACTTCGGAAGAAGCCTCGACGCTTCCGTGGATGCATCCGGCACGAACCGCGGTCTTCGTCACCAAGGCGGGTGAGGTCCTCGGCTACGTCGGGGATGTGCATCCGCGTACCGTGCGTGCGCTCGACCTCGACTTCGCGGTGCGCAAAGGGCCGACAGGCGGTGCCGCTGCGTGCTGTCTCGATCTCAGGGCTTGCCTTGCGGCTCCTGTCGTCGCGTTGCGCTACGTGCCCGTTCCCCGCTTCCCGTCGCAGCCGGTCGACCTCGCGTTCCTCGTCGACGATGCCGTGCGAGCAGGTGACGTCGGACGGCTGATCGAGGACGCCAACCCCAAGTTCGTGCGACGGCATCAGTTGTTCGAGGTCTATCGCGGCAAGGGGTTGCCCGATGGAAAGAAGAGCCTCAACTTCCGCGTCGAACTCGGATCGGACAAGCGAACGCTGAACGCCGAAGACGAAGAGCGCTACCTCGATCGAATTCGGAATCTCTGTCGCGAGCGCGGATTCGAGCTTCGCGGCTGATCCGCACTTCGGCCCAGGTCGTGCACGCGCGATGCACGGTTCAGGTCCCGGTCGGGTTGACGGATCGCGGTCGCCGGGCGAGAACCGGAGCATGCTCGACCGTCTCTCTCGCCTTCGCTTCGCCTCCGTCGCGTGCGCACTCGCGTGCGTTTCCCCCTTGTATGCGGGCGATAGCCTCACCGTCTACGGCACGTCCACGGCGGGCACCGGCGGTATCGCTCCACGCCTGTGGGCGAATCAGACGCCGCTGCCCGGTGCGCCCGGCTTCGCGTTCGAGATCGATCGCGGGCTCGGTGGTGCGCCTGCCGTCGTCTTCCTCGCAGCTGCGCGCGGGAGCGTGACGCTCGCCGGGCTCGACCTCAATCTCGACCTCGCAACGCTGCTGCCCGTGGGCGCAGTCGTGCTCACGGGGTCGGGTGCCGGTGCAGGAAGCGGCTCGGTGCCCGCGCCGCTGCCCAACCTGCCGAATCTCGTCGGCGTGACGCTACCCACGCAGGCGCTCGTCTTCGATGCGGGTTCGTCGAGTGCGCTCGGTCTGTCCGGCTCGCGTGGTCTCGAGTTGAAGCTCGCATTGCCCGGCCTCCTCATCGTGCCGCGTTCGGTCGGCGGGACCGCTGATCCACAGCATGCGATGGACCTCGCGTCGGGTCAGCTCGTCGAATTCAGTAGCGGACGCGTCAACAACGGCGAAGCCGCCGTGTTCACGAACGATGGCAGCGAGTTCGTGATTCCCGCCGCGCTGAGTGGAAGCGTCGTCTCGTACGACGCGCGCACGTTCCCGCCGAAGTACACCAAGTCCGCGTCGATCCCCTCGCAGAACGGGCACCCGTGGTCCGCAGCGATGCATCCGGACGGTCTGCGCCTGTACGTCGTCAACCAAGGCACGGCGACGACGGCGTGCACGGTCGAGTGTCTCTGGGCGCAGCCGCGTGCCGCGAACTACTTGACGCCCTTTCCCGGTGGCAACGTCACTCTGCCGAACATCTCCGATGCGCTCGACATGCGCTTCTCGTTCGACGGCAATCAAGGGTTCCTGAGCGTCCTCGGACTCGTGAGTGGTGGAGCGCGCCTCCTGCGGATCGACACGAACCGTTCGAGTACGACGTACCACCAGATCACCGGGCAGCTGCAGTGGCCGGGGAAGTTCGTCTTCGCGATGGCGATCGCTCCGAATCGGCTGCGTGCGTACGTGACGATCGCGTCGCTCGGCGGCAACTCCGAGATCGCGGTCGTCGATCTCGTGCGCTTCGTCGTGCTCGACCAGGATCCGGGCACTCCCGGCATCCAGAATCTCGGCGGTGAGATGAGCTTTGCCCGCACGGCGCTCGAGAAACAGATCACGCAGATGACGTGCGGACCACGCGGCGACTTCCTCTACACGGCCAACTACAGCACGATCTCGAAGATCGACATCGATCCTGCGTCCCCGACGTACCGCAAGGTCACGACGACGAATGCCGGCATGACCGCGGCTGCGTTCTCGTACAGCGTCGTGTTGACCGATGCCGGTGATCGCATGTTCGTCGGCACGCACACCGATTCCAACGTCCTCGAGTTCGACCCCAAGACGATGGCGCTCGTCAAGTCGACGAAGGTCGGGAACAACATCACGCAACTCGGGATCCGCTGAGTCTCCGCCCAACGCGGCTACGAGCCGTCCGCTGCGTTGGGAGGACTCGACCGTGCACCGAGGTTCCAACGCGGTGCTACAGTCGTCGCACCATGAGACTCCTCGGTGCGTTCGTTCTCGCGAGCCTCGCGCTCTTACCACCCGCGGCGTCTCAGGACGTTGCTCCCTCGCGCGAGACCCGCGCTCGCGTCCAAGGACGGGTCTACGATGTGACGGGCGCGTCTTGGGCTCTGGCCAAGGTCGTGCTGCACGCGCGGGCGGACCTGACCACGGCGCCGCTCGACGCCGAAGACACGATTGCCTGCTCGTGTGATGACGCGGGGCGGTTCGCCGCCGATATCGCGTCGGGGAGGACGTACGACGTCTTCGCCTACGACGCGTCGCGCGTGTCTCGAGTCGCCCTGGGCGTGGCGGCTGGCGAGCAGATCCGACTCGTCGTCGACGCCCGACGCTCTCCGATCGAGACGTTGCATCTCGTCGGCCTCGAAGCATGGAAGGATCACGGAGTGTCGCTCTGCCTGCTCGATTCGATCGGGCGAAGGCACGCTCTCGAACCGGATGCCGAGGGAGCCGCGCGTCTGCCTGCATTGCCGGGCTCTGGAGCGCGGGTCGAGATCTCGATCGCGCAGCCAGGGCCCTTGGAGAGGCGGATCGGGCATGGGCGCATTGCGTCGATCGAGGTGCCGCTTCCGCTGCGCGGAGACGAGAGGCCCTTGCGTCTCGAGCTGCCGGCGCCTTTGGTCGCCCGCGTTCGTGTGGTCGATGCAAACGGAGCGCCGTGCGTCGGTGCGCGGGTCGTGACGACCGAGCACGATCGACTCCTTGCACCCCGGCCACGATTCGAGCCGTGGCCGGCTCAGTTCGCGGTTCGAGGTCGTGTCGTCGAAACGAACCAAGATGGAGTCGCTGACGTGCTCCTCGCGTATTCGAAGGATGCCGTGGACGTCACCGTCGAAGTGGACGGGCATGCACCGACGGTGATCGGTTGGAATGACGCTACGCGAGATTGGCCGAGTCTGGACACGGAGCGTGCCGCGCAACCTCCGGAACTCGTCGCCACGATCGCAGAGTCGGTCGACGTCGAGATACGCGTGATCGGTCTCGATCGTTCTCCCGTGCACACGGAGCGTGATCGTGAGCACGCACTCTCCATCGTTGCCGAACTGCATTCGTGGGAGAAGCCAGGCGAGTCGATTCTACGCCGCTTCGTCACACTCGCGTGCGATGCCAATGGTACGGCGCGCGTCGCGATCCCGAAGCGAGGTCGGACGAAGCTCATGGCGTCGCTCGCGCTGCCGTCGAGCGCCGACGCTCCGCTTCCGCGTTTCTTGCGGATTGCTTCTCGGGTATATCAGGATCCAGACGAACACACGAGTCTCGTGCTCGACATGGCAGCGTATCGAGTGATTGCGCTCACGCTCGGCATGCCGGATCGTTCTCGCGCAGCGGGCTTCGACGCGATCGTGACGTCGCAAGCGTGGCGGGGTCGCATCTCCCATCCGTTGTATGCGGGTGCGCGAAGCGATCGTCGAGGCATCTGTCGTGTGCTTGCTCCGCGCGGTGAGTTCGCTGTCGCCGTCTATGGTCCCGAGCATTTCGCAGAGGCCCATTGCGACGCTGGCAAGGACCAGGTGTTCGTCGAACTGAAGGATTGTGCGGTGCTCGAGGGCTTCGTGCGAGGCGTGGACGGCGGTCCGTGCACAGGCGCCGAGGTCCGCCATAGCGGCGGCATGACCCGGCCGTTCGGCGACGAGTTCTTCGCGACTCGAGCTGCTCGCAATGAGAGATTGCTGGTCGGCACGACGGATGAGGATGGCCGGTATCGGGTCTGTTTCGTTCCCGACGAGACGGACAAGGTGCGTGTTCGCGCATCTTGGGTCGACGACGACGGCGTCGTGTGGCGAAGTCTCGACTCACCCATGGTCGGCGGTGCATCGACGACGGCGGACCTCGTCCTACGAAAGCAGTAACGATGCGAGTTCACGAGTCGAGGCGACGGTTCGCGGCGGTTGTCGCGCTCGTCATGACGATGCTCGCTTCTCTGGCTGTCGGTTGCCGGTGGCATTCATCGAGACCCGAGCGAGCTGCGTGCTTCCTCGTCGAAGCCGAAGCGTTCGACGAACTCGGTGGTTGGGTTCTCGACCAGCAGTTCATGGACCTGATGGGTTCACCTTTCCTGCTCGCCCACGGGATGGGGCGGCCGGTCGACGACGCGGTGACCGAAGTGCACTTCCCGCACGCAGGCACTTGGTACGTGTTCGTCCGCACGCGGGACTGGGTCGCACCGTGGAATGCGCCGGGTGCTCCGGGACGTTTCGAGGTCCTCGTCGATGGGAACCCTGTCGGCGCGACGTTCGGCACCGAGGGGGAAGAGTGGCATTGGCAGTCCGGAGGAGCCATCGACGTGTCGTCGACGGACGTGCGTGTCGCGTTGCACGACCTCACCGGCTTCGAAGGGCGCTGCGATGCGCTCGTCTTCAGTGACGACGCGTCGTGGAGGCCGCCCGACGAGGCGACCTCACTCGCGAGCTTCCGGCGCACGCAACTCGGTTTCGACACCGAACCCGGCGATGGAGGTCGCTTCGATTTCGTCGTCGTCGGTGGGGGGATGGCCGGGAGTGCGGCGGCGATCACGGCAGCGCGTCAGGGCTTGCGCGTCGCCCTCGTGCAGGATCGACCGGTGCTCGGAGGCAACTCGAGTAGCGAAGTGCGCGTGTGGCCTGAGGGGCATGTCAATCAGATGCCGTGGCCGGCGATCGGCGACGTCGTGATGGAGCTCGTTCCGGACAAGCACGGGGACTCGCGCAATGCTCAGGGGTCTCAAGTCTTCGACGACGATCGCAAGCTGCGCGTTGCGCGAGCCGAACCGCTGCTCACGCTCTTCCTCGAGCATCGGATGAATGGGGCCGATGTCGAGGCTTCGCGCATCCGTTCGATCGTCGCTCAGGACGTGCGCTCCGGGCGCCGCGTGCGCATACGAGGTGCGTTCTTCGCCGACTGCACCGGAGACGGCTGCCTCGGCGCGCTCGCGGGTGCCGACTTCGAACAGACGGATCGAGGCCACATGGGGGCGAGCAACCTGTGGAACATCCAGTGCCTTTGCGAAGACGAGGATCCACTCGCGAGCGAGCTCGCGGCGGCGTGCGACGAAGCGAAGTTCCCTCGTTGTCCCTGGGCCGTCGATCTGCGGGACAAGCCGTTCCCCGGCCGCACTCAGGGCAAGACCGTTCCCGAGGCCGGTACGCAGCCGATCTCGCTCGGCAACTGGTTCTGGGAGAACGGCTTCGATCGCGATCCGATTCGCGATATGGAGCGTATTCGCGACCAGAACTTCCGCGCGATGTACGGCGCGTGGGACGCGATCAAGAACGTGGAAAAGCGCTACCCGGCCCACCGGCTCGGCTGGGTCGCCTACATCGCCGGCAAGCGCGAATCGCGCCGCTTGCTCGGAGACGTGATCCTCACGGGTGAGGATCTGCGGGATGGACGTGTGTTCGAGGACGGGTGCGTTCCGTGCACGTGGGGGATCGACACGCATCACCCGGATCCGAAGTATGCGAAGGGCCACGACGGGGACGAGTTCATCGCCGACTACACGCACGGTGAGGGCTACGTCTACGAGGGGCCTTACTGGGTGCCGTATCGCTGCCTCTACAGTCGCAATGTCGACAATCTCTTCATGGCAGGTCGCGATATCAGCGTCACGCACGAGGCGCTCGGTGCCGTGCGCGTGATGAAGACGACCGGAGCGATGGGCGAGATCGTCGGCATGGCTGCAGCGACCTGCACACGAGAGGCGTGCTCACCACGCGAGGTCTACACGAACCACCTGGGCGAGTTGCAAGCTGCGATGCGTGCGGGTGCAGGGCGATGGACCGTGCACGAAGAGCACGACCGCACGATCGAGCTGTCCGCGAGTTCGGCTCGCGTGCGCGGCCCGTCCCTGCGCTACGAACCGGACCGCGATTGCCTCGGCTACTGGCGTACCGACGCAGCGTGGCCCGAGTGGGCAATCCGCACGACGCATCCTGCCGAGTGGCGCATCACGATCGAACTCGCGTGCACGGACAAGGAGGCGGGTGGCCCCTTCACCGTGCACCTGGAGGAGACCGAACTCTGCGCCATCGTACCCGCGAGCGGATCATGGGATCATTGGCGGCGGATCGATGTCGGTACCGTTCGACTACCTGCCGGAGATCATCGACTCACGGTGCAAGGAGGGAAGAAGCGCGGTCCCTTGATGAAGTTGCGCCGCGTCGTGTGCACGCGGCGCTGAGTCGTCGAGCTGTCATCGACGCTGGACGACGCTCAGGCCGGAACGACGCGATACTCGAGGAAACCGCGGTTCTCGAACACGATGTCGATGTCGACCGCATTGCCCTCGGAGTGGTGATCGCTCGTATCCGTCAGTTTTCCCGGAATTGTCGAGACAGCCGCGCCGGCTCGGAACACTCCTGCCGTACGCGATCCACACTTGTTACAGAGGCCTTGGCATTCGGCGGGCCTATGGTCACTTCCTGTTGTGCCCAGCCTTCGGATCCGTCTCAGAGAAACGATGAAAAACGAGAGTTCTGAGTCCTTGGAGCCGGCGTCGGATTCACTCGAATCCGTCTTCCAGCGTTTTCTGTCCGAAGGTCGGCGCGAAGATCTCGGGTTCGTCTACACGCGGGTCGCTCCGGGACTGATCCAGCAGGCGCGTTCGCTCGTGACGCACATGTCCGATGCCGAAGACGTCGTGCAGAGCGTCTTCGTGGCGCTCGCTCGGCGCCGGCTGCGCTACGACGCATCGCGGCCCTTGCGGCCTTGGCTAAGGGGAGTCGTACTCAACCACGCACGCAACCACGCACGCAAGGAGAAGCGGCGGTCCGGCGTCGAAGAGTCCGTCGAGACGGTGGCTCGTGAGCATGCGGATGTGGCGGTGCGCTCGGAAGCACGCGCGGCACTCCGCGAAGCGCTGAGCAGACTCGAAGAACCGTACCTCGGTGTCGTGCAGTTGCACCTCCAAGAGGGTCTGACGCCGTTCGAGATCGCGGAGAGGATCGGACGCAATCGGAGTACGGTGCGGACACAACTCGAGCGCGGACTCGGGCTGCTGCGAAGACTGCTGCCGGCAGGAATGGCGCCGCTCGTTCTCGTCAGCGTGGATCGGATCGCGGAACTCGAGGAGCGCCTGTTGGATGCCGTCCGGCCGCACGTACCGGTCACGCAGCGACCGCGCGTACTCGTTGCGGGTGCCTGCGTCGCTCTCCTCGGATTGCTCGCGACGTATTGGTTCGCCACGCAGAGTCCGGCGATCGAAACGCCAACCGCTCCCGTCGCGAGCAATGCGCAGATCATCCCATCCACACCCGTCGTGTCGGTGCCTTCTGAGGATTCGCGTCAGGCTGTTCAGGGCCCATTGCCGGATCCCAGTGGCCAGGTCGTGCGTCTGCTCGACGCGAACGGTGCTGCGATCCCCGATGCGATCCTATCGCTCGGGATCGACCGGAAGTCCGCAAAGGCACCGCTCGACTTCTACGTCGCTGGTCGGATGCGTTTCGCACGCACCGACGAGAACGGTCGTGCTCGATTCGAAGGGGTCGATCCAGGCATCGTGTCGGCGGTCTTTCTCGACGATGGCCTCATGCTGGCGAAGGTCTTCCCGACGGGGGACGAGATCACGATCACGGCTCCGACGTCCATTCGATGGACCGGTACGGTCGAAGGCGAGGACGGTAAGCCGGTCGCGAATGCGCGCGTGTACCTTTCGTCTCTACCGTACGTGTTGCCGGGCTTGGAGGCAGGGCGCACGGACGCGGACGGACGCTGGGCCGCGACGGTCGTCGCATCGCGGATGACCTACGCGTGGGCGGACGCCGACGGGCACGGATCGTCGAGATTCACTCTTCTTCGGCCCTTCGCCGGCGCGCACTCGTTTCGCTTGCGCCTGACGAAGGAGGGAAACCCCGTCGAAGGAGTCGTCGAGAGCGATGGTGTGCCGTGCGCGGGAGCGCACGTGCGCGTGTGTCTACTCGACGAGCACGGAGATGGTCCTGCCGGGGTCGTGCGGACGGATGCCGAGGGACGCTTTCGCTGTGAGGGCTTACCCGCAGGTCCGCTGCTCGTGATCGCTCACTTCGAGAACCTCGACATCGGGGTGGCGCATGTCGACCAGGACGCGAAGCGCTCGAACATTCGCCTCCATGTTGGCGGTCACGGTGTGATTCACGGCACGGTCGTCGATGCCGTTGCTCCGAACTCGAAACTGTTCGTTTCTCTGCGACCAGCCTTGCAGGGCAACGATCGGCGCTTCCTCGGCGCCGTGACTCGATACATCGATCTCGATGCAAACGGGCGTTATCGCATCGAGGGTCTCACCGCCGGTCCCAAGCACTTGGCCTTGCACGGCTCCAGCCGAAGTCTTCTGACGGCGACGTCGATCGCGCTCGAGGATCATGGTGTTCGAGAATGGAGTCCACACCTGCGTCCGGAAACATCGATCGGGGGGCGACTGACGACGACCGAGGGACAGCCGCTTGCCGGATTCGAAGTCGTGCTCAAAGCGTCTGGCGACATCTTGCAGCGTGCACGGTCGTCGGAGTCGGGTTCGTTCTTGTTTCGTGGATTGCGCGGCGAGAGCTACACGTTGATGGTTCGTCCGCACCCTTCGACCGGAACGTCGGTGCCGATCGCCGTTCGCGAGGCGCGCCGCGGGGAGATGGGGTTCGTCTGGAGGCTCGACGAACCGCGCAGCGCGATTACGGTCGCGTGTCCGGATCCGTCGCTGCTCCTCTGGCTTCGTCGTAAGGGATTCCCGGACGACGAAGACCGGTGCACTGCTCGCGGTGGACGTCTGGTTGCCGACCCCGTGAGTGCGGGCACCTACGAGGTCGCAGTCGTGCGTGGGACCGAAGTGCATTGGCTGGACGACGTCGTCTTGGTTCCCGAACAGGTCCGTCGAATCGACGATGTGCGCTTGAAAGAAGCGGCGGGAGTCGACATTCACCTCGAGGGGGAGTGTCCGCTCGAAGGGGTGCAGATCTCCATCGTCGACTCCCATGGCTACTCGCCGCGTGCGCTCCGCTACGAATCGGGACTCGCGCGATCGGTCGTGGATCTGGCTCCGGGAACCTACACGATCCACGTGGACGTGCCTCATGCGCGTTCCGTCCGCATGCCTATCGAACTGCTCCCGGGTACGCGCAGTGAGATCACGGTGCGTCTCGAGCGCGCGTTGCCCGTGCGCTTCTCATTGAAGTTCGATCACGCCTACAACCCCTCTCCATTCGGCAACCTGGAGTATCGAATCGTCGCACTCCGGGACGATGGTGAGCATGTCGTGACCGACGGCACTCGCCCTGTGACTGGCGAAGTCGTTCCGATCGGGATCGGTCTCGATCCAGGTCGCTACCGCATCGAAGTCGTGACGGGTTGGGAAGCACGCGTTCGCCACGAGTTCGACGTCACGGAGGATGGTTACGAACGAACGCTCGAACTGCGTTGAACGTTCTCGACATCGCTACGTAGCCGGAGTCGACGATACGTCTCGAGCGCCCGTCGAGTCCGGCTTCGACGCGTCCAGGTGCTCAGTTCGTCGAGAACGATACGGGAGGGCGCGGAAGCGAGATTGCGCCTCGGAGGCCGTGCGATCGAAAGTAGGTCCTCCACTCCGCGAGCGATGTCGACGCGTGCATCGACGAAAGTGATCCCAACAAGGATCGTGCGGCGAAGCAGGCTTCTCTCGTTTCCATGGACGAGTCGTCGTCGATCGTGCGCTCCAAGACGTTCAGAAGGACATCGATGCCCTCTTCGTCGCCTCCTGCAAGCAGGATTCGTGCGCCGAAATACTGCAGCAGTGGTTCCCAAAGTCGCACGACGTTGCGAACGTCGCAGAGTTCGGCGCTGTTCGTCACTTCGAGGCAGTAGAGTGCTCGCACCCGAACATCCATGGACTCGGTTCGAGCGCCGCGAGCGATCGCATAGATACGATCGGCAACGGGTTTGCTCAGTTGTTTGCGCTTCGATCCGAGTGCTGCGATCGCGGCGTCGACGATTTCGATCTTGGGATCATCGAGCAAGGTCTCGACAACTGCACAGCAATCCGATTGCTCTCCGTTTCGGAGCGCGGCCAGGAGTTTCTTCGCCGTCTCTGGCACGACGCCGGCGAGGAGTTGCAGGAGCACGCGGCACTCCTTGTCGCCCAAAGCGCGATCGAACAGGTTGGAAGCTGCAGTGCGCACACTCTCGTTCTCGTGCGTCAGGAGTCGCAACGAGTCCTCGAGTGGTGGGTGTTCACGGTGTGACAACATCTCGAGAACTGCGCAAAC
Source organism: Planctomycetota bacterium (assembly GCA_020426005.1). Classification (GTDB taxonomy): domain Bacteria; phylum Planctomycetota; class UBA1135; order UBA1135; genus JACKHW01. Next base: position 15,908 of record JAGQQW010000056.1, read on the forward strand.
GACGCCGAGATCCTCTTCTGTCGCGAACTCTCCGAGTTCGGCTTCGGACCATGGTTCGATGCGGTCTGCGCTGATCAGCGCAGCGGGGCGATGCTCCGTTGTCGCGGCCACTTCGATGAGTGCGACTCTGTGCGCTCGGTCTCCGATTTCGCGCGCAATCACGATCGCGTCTTCGAACTCCGCCCGGCGCGGTGAATGCAGGAGCCAAGTCAGAGCAGGGCCGAGCTGCGCACGGCGATCGCGGATGGAAGCCAAAACGGCTTCCTTCTCGACGGGTTGCCACGTGCGATGATACGCGTCGACGGCTTCCAAGAGCTCCGTCTTGTCCGGCGTCAGCGCGGCATCCGAGTAGGCACCGCCACTTCGATCATGAAACGAAGGTAGAGCGACCATCGCGATGATCGCGACGATCGCGAAGCTTCCGGTAACGTACTCGAGACGAATCGCCATTCGAACACGCCTCGCTCAATAGCGCGAGATCTCCTGCCAGCCGTTGAACGCCGTGAATTTGCCCGCGACCATCGAACTCGCGCCCGCAATGGCTTCGGCCGAGTAGATGATCTTGGTCGACCCTTCGAGAGTCGTATGTTCGCTCGAAGGGCCGGTGACCATCGCGCCGCGAATCTGGGTGTTGTCGTGGATTTCCACGTGCCCCAGGACATAGATGATTCCGTCCCAGCGAACCGTGCCTTCGGTGTGGAGCTCGCCGGTGACGAACAAGATCCCCGCACCTTTGGTGCCACCCTTGAGTGTGAGGTTGCCGCTGCGGTAGACGATCTTGTAGTCGTTCGTGGCCGCGTTGCCGAAGGTCTTGCCCTCGTACTCGTTGCCGGTCAGCACGATGTTCGCGGAGTTCTGGACCTCGAGTTTCTTTGCCGCCAAGTCGATCGGGGACGTCGATACCCCGAGACTCGGAGTGCCGCCGATCCCCGTCACGAGTGTGGCCTCCGAACTACTGAGCTCGGAGGACAGAGCCGAGATCGTATTCGGTGTGTCGATCGTCAACCCGTAGGTGGATTGGGAGGCGTCACCGGCCGATCCGTCGATGTTCGTGTTGTTGCCGCTGATCAGGCAACCGGACTTGATCGTGATTTCGGTCGACGGGTTCTGGATCGACAGAGCTGCCGGCATCGATCCCGTGCCGCTCCGGGGGCCGAGATACGCGACGAGCCTGCGTTGGGTCGATTCGAAGTGACCCGTGACGAGGACGCGGAACACGTTCTCGTCCGCTTCGTCGATGTTCTTGTCGTCGTCGTTGTCCTCGCCGTCCGCCGACAACAAGTCGGCCTTCACCGAGAAACTCATGCCACCACCGAGGTCGCGTTCGAAGCTGTCGCCGTGGGATAGGCCGATCGCCGTGCTCGCACGGTAGATGCACTCATCGATTCCAGACTCGGCCGCAATGAGTGCCTTTTCTTGCCGCAGTTCACCCGTGAGGCGCGAACTACGACTGTTCATCGACATCGTCGCACTGCCGACGATCGCCAGCAACGGAAGGACGATGGCGACCATCGCGATCATGATGAAGCCGGATTCGCTCGACGTGATCTCGATGAGTTCGTCATGTTGCAGTTCGAGGTTCATCGTCAGTTGTTCCTCATGCAGAAGACCTGAGTGCACAATGCCTGGTGTCGATGTTTCGATCGATCCGTTCGTGCAGTCTGGAGTGTCATGCGGAACTTCCTACCCGAGAGCATGAACACGCAGCGCTCGACACCACGGACCATCTCGATCGGACGCTGCGTGCCGATTTGGATCATCACTGTGCCTTCGTCGACGAGCCCATCGCCGTCGTCGTCCTTTCCATTCGCGGTTTCGCCGCTATCCAGTCGTACCCAGAGGCTGCGGGTCGGCGTCAACGCTGCGGCATTCATCGCCATCTCTCCATCCGCACTCTGGAATTGGAAGCTGACACGCTTTTCGCCGTCCGGGATCGGAATCCACTCGTCGACTTCCGGAATGTGAACGCCGGTCTGCGTTTTCGAGAGGGTGATCGCGTCGTTGACGTCTTGCAGTGTCGCGCGGGTCTTGCAGGACGAAAGCACGCCCGAACGAGCTACGCGCGCGACGCGTTGGCCGGCAGTGCGCAGGTTCTCGGACAGGCTGGCTGCCGTGTCTGTCGTATTGACGGTGTTGTCGAGGACGCGACTCGTGTTGACGACGGACCACAGAATCGGAACGAGTACGACCGCCACGATCAGGATCTCGATCATCGTGAATCCCGCATCGCGTTCGATGGCGACCTTAGCGTCCTCGTTGGTCATCACGCCTTCCGCTCCGCGACGAGTGTCGATAGCTCGAAGTGCTGCTTCCCTGCGCTTCCACTCCAGTCCACGGCGAGTGTCACGCGGTAGAGGATCTCGCCGCTCGAACTCTGGTCGACGACGACCGCGAAGTGACCCGGAAGGCCGTCGTCGTCGTTCGCCAGTGGCGCGAGTCCGTGTGGGCCTCCGTTCGTTCCGGGAATGTCGAAGCCCGAATCGTGGAGCGAAGCAAGCGAGGAGAACGGCATGTCGCGCAGTTCTTCGAGTGCGTTCCTACATGCAATCATCGCGAGATTGACTTCTTCGTCGACCTTGCGCAATCGCGATTGTCTGGTGACCGCCGAGATCAATGCGATCAGGATCGTCGTGACGATGCTGGTTCCGATCACGAGTTCGACTAGAGAGCTACCGCGCTCCGTAGAGTTGTCGGCATGTGCCGCAAATCCGTCGCTTGGATCTGTCATGAGTCGCACCATGGGCGTCCCTGGGACATCGGGCCGCGGTGGGGCGAACTTGAGGTTCCAATGCTCGCGCAGATTCGTGCGGAGTCCGACTCGACCGTGATGGGCCCTTGACAGCAAGAGCGCGGTCGTTTCGGTGACCATTGGAGCTTTCGGGATTCATACGCTTTGCGAGAGCTTGGTATGCACAATGATCCGCACATGAATCCTCCACGACTCGATCAGCCCGAGCCGCAGCGAGTCGTGGCGCTCGACGTGTTTCGGGGCGCGACCATCCTCACGATGATCCTCGTCAACAACCCCGGCTCGTGGTCGCACGTGTTTGCACCCCTGCGCCATGCGGAGTGGCACGGCTGGACGCCGACGGATCTCGTCTTCCCGTTCTTCTTGTTCATCGTCGGTGTCGCCATCGCGCTGTCGTTGGGGCGACGCGTCGAAGGGGGAGTGTCCCGCTCGGTGATTGTGCGGCAGATTCTTCGCCGAGGACTCGTGCTGTTCGGGCTCGGGATCTTCCTCAACATGTTTCCGTTCGTTGCTGACTTCGAGACGTTCCAACTCAAGTCGGTGGCGACGTTGCGGATTCCGGGTGTGCTACAACGCATCGCGATTTGCTACGTCGTCGTTGGGTTGCTCACGCTTTGGCTTCGAGCACGCACGCTCGGATACGTGACGGTCGCGTGCCTCGGCGGATACTGGGCGTTGATGACGCTCGTCCCACTACCCGGCGGTCTCGAGCCCGACCTGTCGATCCCGGATCAGAACCTCGCCGCTGTCATCGATCGGTTCCTTCTCGGATCGCATCTCTGGTCCGGCACACGGACCTGGGATCCGGAAGGCATCCTGAGCACGATTCCTGCACTCGCGACGACGCTCTTCGGTGTGTCGGTCGGTCGTTTGTTGAGGTCATCCACGACACGCAGCGAACAGGTGACCCACCTCTTCGTCCGCGGGTCTTTGCTCGTCGTCCTAGGGTATGTCTTCGACTGGTTCTTTCCGATCAACAAAGGAATCTGGACGAGCTCGTACGCAGTGTTCACGGCTGGGCAAGCGATGTGCGCACTTGCGTTGGCCATGTGGTTCGTCGATGTGTGTGGCTACCGTCGTGCTTTGCGTCCCTTCATCGCGTACGGAGTCAACCCGATCACGGTCTTCGTGATGAGTGGTGTCGTCGGACGTTTGATGACGACGATTCGTGTCGCCACCGAGTCGGGGAAATCCATTGCGCTGAAAACGTGGATCTACGAGGCCTGCTACACGTCATGGATCACGATTCCGAAACTCGCGTCCCTCGCGTTTGCCCTGACGTGGGTCGTCGGGTGGTATTGCGTGCTCTCATGGATGCTGCGCCGCAATCTCATCGTGAAGGTGTGACGGTCGCGGACGGTTGTCGAAGATCGCCTGTGCTTCAGTGCTCCGATTTCCGCAGCGCTTCGCGAGCGGCGTCGTAGCATCGACGGTTCCATTCGTGTTGTCGCGCTGTTTCACCAGAGGTGTCGTTGACCACGCCGCTATACTCTGATTCCCCCATTCGAAGAGACGCGATCACAACCATGCTGCGTAGAGCCACCCTCGAACTCCTTGCCCTCGCCGTCCTGCTCGCGTGGAGCGCTACTCTGCGTTCTCAAGCCACGACGGGCATACTCGCCGACCTCAACACGCGAGATGTCGTGATCGACTCGCGCGTCTACGGCGATCCGGTGACCTACCGCAACGAGCTCTATTTCTTCTCCGAGGATGGCAGACGCGACATCTATCTGTTTCGCGTGACGCAGGACGCTCGCGTGGAAAAGGCCGTCAATCCAGGCGCGAAGGGAGGCATCGGATCGATCGGCGGGCTCTCGGTCGTAGGCGACCGGCTGATTTGGTGGAACGCTCCGTTGACCGGTTCGACACTCGTCACCTCGCAAGGATCCGATGCGACGACGACCGTGATCGCGAACCTCCCTGAGCGCACGTCCTACACAGTCTTCACTGCCGGCGATCGCTATTACTTTCGCTCGGCGAGTTCGTCGCCCGTTTCTCGCGTCACCGATGGAACCGCAATCGGAACCAAGGCAGCCGATTTCTCACCTTTGACCGATGGCAAGTTCTTTGCCGCGCTCCCGAACGGGCGCTTTCTCATGTCGATCTACGGTCCGAATCTCAATGACCGGCTCTGGGTCAGCGATGGAACGAAGGCTGGCTCGTTCGACGTCATGGGGACTGGAATCGGCGGACACATCGATGGACTCGGCGATGCTGTGGTCGAAGGCGGCGTCGCCTACTTCACGACGCATGCGATGAACGGCGAATGGAAGGTCTGGCGTTCCGACGGCACGACCGCCGGAACCTTTGCGCTCCATACCGACACCACGATCATCTCGCTGCTCGGCATCACACCCGGGACCGTGTGGTTCGGAACCTACAAATCCTCACAAGGCTACTTCTTGTCGACAACCGACGGGACGATCGCCGGCACCAAGCTCGCGCTGCAGCGGCCGCATAACCTCGCGAGTGTCGCGTTTCGAGCGACTCGCTGTTATTTCGCCGAGAATAGCTCCGCAGGACAATACAACGACCTCTGGGAAACGGACGGTTCGGTCGCCGGCACGCGTCGCATCCCGAACACGTTGTTCGACCCCGACTTCTTGTGGACGCACGGGGACTTCCTGTTCACCTGGGCCCGTCGATCGTCGAGCAGCCAACGCGACCTGCATGCCATCGACCTCAAGACGATGGCGATCTCGAACTTGACCGACGGGCGACTCGAGCCTGCACGACAGGACTACTACGACGCTGTCGAGTGGGCCCACTTGGGTTCGAGGAGCATGTTCTTCGTCGAAGATCCGCGCCATGGCTACGAGCCTTGGGTGACCGACGGTAGCGCCAGCGGGACCGACCTCCTCGCGGACGTCGGAGACGACAATCGCGGAAGCGCATGGCCGTCCGGAGGTGTCCGCTTCGGGCCGCACGTGTATTTCGTGGCCACCGACGGCAATGCGTACAGCTACTACCAGACTGACGGTACACCGCAGGTCGTTCGCAAGATCGATACAAGGCTCAATGGACCGTCGGAGGTCGCTCAGCAGCGAATCGCTGCTGGAGCCCACATCTTCTACGCCACCCTCAATTCGACCTTGTACGGCTGCAACGGGACAAGCTACGCTCCGCTGGCGACCATGCCGGGTTCCATCAGCGAGGTCCAGACGTTGGGAGACATCTGCATCGCTCGCGTCGGGAACTCGGTCCACGCGATCGAACCGACCGGATCCGGCGTCCCGCTCTCAGGCTTCACGTATGTGCGCTCGACGGCCAAGTACGGTGATTCGATGCTCTTCTTGGGGCTCCTCGATGGCAAGCATTCGATCACGATCACCGACGGCACGCTGGGGAATACGAGGACGTGGCTCGAGCATCCGGCGCTCACGACTGCCAAGTCCATCACCGTCGCGGGGCGCTACGTTTATTTCGGCTCGACGGATCCCGTGACCGGCGAGGAGCCCTGGGTCACGGATGGGACCCAGGCAGGGACGCATCTCATCGCGGACCTCGAGCCTGGAAGCGGATCGTCGAAGCCTTTCGGGTTCACCGCCGTGGGCACCACGGTCTATTTCGTCGCTGACGTCAGCGCGATCGGACAAGAGGTCTGGCGATACGACCACACCAATCCTCCGAGCGTCGTCTTCGATGCACCCGGTAACGGCTATGCGCATTCACTCCGTCGCTTCGGAAACGATCGCATCCTGTTCACGACCGAAGACCACTTCGGCTTCCTGATTCCGTGGATCTCCGACGGGACGAGCTCCGGGACCAGCCGACTGCTTCCTGGCACGCACTTCATCCCGGCCGGACGCTCTGGTTACGACATGCACGTCGCCGGGAGCCGCATGACGTACTTCGAAGCCACGGTGGATCGCGAGACCTACGGCGAACTTTGGACGAGCGACGGGACGACTGCAGGCACGCATCTCGTCGCCGACTACACCAAGAATCGCTACACGGGCGCGCAAATGCTCGGTGCCGTCCAAGGACGGTTCGTCTACGCATCGGATAGTGACGACTACGGCAACGAAGCGTTCTTTCATGACTTCGGTGCCGGCATCGAACCTCTCGGCGACGGCTGTCGGCCATCCGGACCGATTCCTCCGACGTTGATGGCGTCCGCCCCACGACTCGGCACGACAATGACGTTCGTCGGAGAGCAGGCGGATCCGGCTCGCGTCGCGGGTTTGTTCGTCGGAGCGCCGTCCGCCAACCCGACGCCACTCCAGCATGGACGCTGTTTCAGCTGGCATAGCGTGGGGACCGAGGTGTTCCTCGGTGGCGCTGTGGTCTCGAACGACACGTGGGAATACCGGTTGCCGCTTCCGAATGAAGTGAGCTTGATCGGGCTGCGTGTCGTCTTCTTCGCGGCCGTCATCGACGACTTCCAGACACTCTCGATCGGCTGGACCAACGCTCTCGATGCGCATCTCGACAGTCGATGAGCGCCACCACGAATCCCGCAACCGCGAGATGGTCGGCTTCAGAGCGGAGTGCTGGTCGAGACAGATCGCTCCTTGGCCGGCCACGCCGTCAACGCTCCGATTTCCGCAGCGCTTCGCGAGCGGCGTCGTAGCATCGACGGTTCCATTCGTGTTGTGCGCGCTGCCAACCGAGCTCGGCGAAGCGCGTCGTCGTGCGTCGCACTGGAATGTCGGGGAGGACGCCGCGGTCCTGGAGTGTGTTGCCGCGCGAGTCGAGGATGTCGCCGGCGCCGAAGCGCAGGACGCTCCCGTCGGGTAGCGGAACTTCTTTGCGGCTGGCGCCGAGTCCCGCACTGCGTTCGCCGATCAAGATCGCGTGCGCGCCATCTTGGAGCCCGCGTGCGAGCAGTTCTGCTGCCGATGCAGTCAGCGCGTCGACGAGGACCGCGACACGTCGAGGAAACACCGGTTGGCGCGGTTCGATCGTCTGGGAGACGAGCGTCTCGAACGTGAAGAGGCCGAGCAGCCAGCTGCGATCCGGCTCGTCGAACGCGATTGCGAGCGGCTCGGTCAAGAAGCGCCGGCACACGCCGAGTGAGAGGCCGAGGAGACCGCCGCCGTTGCCTCGCAGGTCGATGATCATCGGTTCGTCGCGCTCGATCGCACGATCGATCGCGCGGTCGAGGCCAGCGGCGAGTTGGTCGCGCTCGGTGTCGTTCGGCGTCGCAAAACTGCGAATGCGAAGCAACGAGAAGTCTGCCTCTTCGACGAACTCGTACAGGTCCGCTGCGCTCGCGACATTGGAGGGGATGCCGAGGACTGCGTGTGCGTGGAGTCCGGACGTGCGACTCGAAGAGGCTTCCGCGAGATGCGTCGGTGGTGTCGATGGGCGAGCGAGGACGTGTCGCGACAAGGTTCCATCGCGCCAGCGGAGTGTCAGCGCGGCAGGAGCGCCGGGCGTGCCGCGGAAGTGCACGTCGAGCAGACTCGGAACCGCGCGGTAGCGATCGATCTCGACGAGTTCGGGAATCCGTGCGCCGGCAGCATCGAGATGATCGGGCGGAATCGGTGCCCGTCCATCGGGCCACGCCGTGACGTGGACGCGCCCTTCGATGAACGCGATGCGAAAGCCGTCGAGTTCGTCGAGGCGCCGGGGCACGACGCCGTCATCGAGCCAATTGTCCGGGGGAATCTCGAGACTGACGTGTCGATCGTCGAGTTCGGCGAGGAGCCCGGCGAGCAAGTGGTAGAACTCCGACGGATGCTTCGCGAGCCCGACGGCCGATCGGTACTGCTTGGAGAGTTCCGCCCAATCGAGCGCCTTACGACCGAGGAACGGATAGTCCGTCGCGATCGCATCGCGGACCGTGTCGAAGACGGCGAGGCGCTGCTTCGTATCGCCGCTGACCGTGCTGCACGCCGTCGCAACGAGCATGGTCGCCAGCGCAACGACCCGAGAGTAGCGGTGTAGGCTTGTGTGGCGACTGCCCTTCTTGGTAAGGAGCGCGGACGCTGGCGAATCCATGATTCGGCGAGGCTTTTCGGAAGCCGCTGGGGCAGTGAAGACGCTTGCCCCGTGCATGATCGAGTTGTTCGACGTACTCATCGAGCAACAGCTGCGGTCGATCGCATCCCTGGACTCATGATCACGATTCGTCGTGACTCACTTGGCCTTCGGAGTCGCGTCGCCACTCGCGATCGGCAGGATGCCCGCGAAGAGCCCTTTCGTGATCGCGACCATGTGGTCGAGGTCGAGCTTCGTCCACTCGTCGGACGGTTGATGGTAGTCCGAGTGCAACGACCCCGCTGAGAAGCTGTGCGCGACGACTCCCTTCTCGACGAAACTCCAGTTGTCGCTCTGGCGATAGAGCATCGGGCTGAAGCGGTTGTGACGGAAGCACACGACATCGACGCGCTTGCTGCCTTCTGCCATCAAGTCGCCGAGGTCGGACTTCGTCCAACCGGTCATCCACATCTTGTTGCGCGCACCGTCTTCGGGGCGGCCGATCATTTCGATGTTGACGTTGGCGACGATCTTGTCCAGCGGCCATGCGGGGTTCGCGCAGAACTCGCGAGAACCGACGAGCCCGCGCTCTTCTCCGTAGAACGTCATGAAGAGCAAGCTGCGCTTCGGTGGCTGCGGCAGTGCCGCGAACGCATCGGCGAGCGCGAGCACCGCAGTGCACCCGGTTGCGTCGTCGTCGGCGCCATTGTTGATCGTGTCCGCCGATGGGTCCTTCGATCCGCCGCCGCGGCGAACGCCGACGCCGATGTGGTCGAGATGGGCGGTGACGACGATGACTTCGTCGCGGAGCTGTGGGTCGGTGCCGCGCAGCAGGCCCGCGACGTTGCGATTCTCGGATTGCTTGACGATCCAGCTCGGCACGTCGAAGAAGTAGCGCCCTTCGGTGAAGTTCGCCGGCACGAGGAGGACGGGAACGCCGATCTGCGCGAGCGTCGTCGTTTGGCGATCGCTGAACTCCTTGCGCAAGTCGCTGTCCTCGGGCGCGCGCACGAGCAGGAGTTTGGCACCCGCAGCCTTCGCCGCCTGTACCTGCATGACGAGGCCGAAGTAGCGCGCCATCGCGGATTGCCGGCGCCCGCGTTGGACGGCTTCGGGCTCATCGACGATGAAGACGCCTTCGGTGTCGGCGGGGTAGTCGTCGGGCTTGCCACCCGCATGGGCGCTGCGTGCGTCGTAGGTCATCTCGATGCGCTTCCGTGCGGCCGCGAGCATGCGCACTCCCTCGTAGGGTTTCGGCGCACCGTCGAGGGAGTCGCGAACGATGACCTCGGCGTCCTTCGGCAGAGTCTTCTCGATGCCATGAAGGTAGAAGCTGCCGTCCTCGCCGAGGCCTTCGAGTCCTGCGCCGCGGAATCGAGCTGCGACGTAAGCGCCGGCGATCTGGAGTTCGCGCGATGGTGTCGCTCGACCTTGGAGCTCGTCGCTCGCGAGAAAGCTGATCGTCGTGAGGATCTTGCCCTTCGTGATCGTCTCGAGCGCTGAACTCTCCGCTTCGGTCAAATCGGGAAGTTCTTGGGCGTCGAGCGTCGTCGCCGCCAAGGCGAAGATGGCGAGGGGAAGGGCGGTTCTCGGAATCGGCATGTCCGTCATCGTAGCGGACGCGCGTTTCCGTTCTTCCCCCGTCCGTCACGGAACCGCAACCCCCGAGCCAAAAGGGCCGTCTCCGAGCAGCCGCGCAAGAAGCGCACGAAACGTGCCAGGGACAAGTGCGCGAAAGGTGCCAGGGACAAAGCGCGGTACTTTCCCGCGCGAAACGTGCCAGGGACGAATCACGCAGGAAAGTACGATGTTTTGTCCCTGGCA
>JAGQQW010000569.1 GCA_020426005.1 Planctomycetota bacterium
TTCAGGACTGTCCATGATGATGGAGACGCTTCACCGCAGGGCCCCCAAGGCAGGCTGACCGTCCTGCACCATGGGAACCAAGAGCCGCGGCAGCGGCGAAACCGCGGCGGATGCTAACAAGGATGCTGCCCAGCCGCCAACCTACAGGTGGGCATCCAGGGGCAAGCCGCCGGGCCGGCCCCCTCGGGGTTCCGCTCCGAAGCAACCGATTCACAACGGCTTCGGCCCTCAGCGCACGGCGCGGAAACCCAGCAGCTCGATCCGAGGCGCCAGATACCGCTCCTCGATGGGCTCCTCGGCGCACAGGTCGGTGGAGAGGTACTTCTTGTTGCTGTCGCAGAACACCGTCGTCACCGCGCCCTCGTCACCGAGTTCCTCGACGAGCTGGGCCGCGCCCAGGAAGTTCGCGCCCGAGCTGATGCCGACGGCCAGGCCGAGGTTCCTGGCCAGCGCCTGCGCCATCAGGATCGCGTCCCCGTCCCAGACGTCGACGATGTCGTCGAGCTCCTGCAGGTCCACCACCGGCGGCACGAACTCGTCCGAGATGCCCTGGATGCGGTGCTTGCCGACCTTGTGGCCGGTGCGCAGGGT
>JAGQQW010000570.1 GCA_020426005.1 Planctomycetota bacterium
CCGGCACCTGTCCGAGGACGGCCCGGCTCCGGAGGGTGCGCCGGCGGGATGATGTCCGACCGGCGCGAACGCGTGAAGGCGCTCCTCGACCAGGTCCTGGACCTGGAGCCGGAGCGGCGCGACGCCTTCCTGGCGCGCGAATGCGGCTCCGATCCCGACCTCCTGACCGAGGTGCGAAGCCTCATGACGGCGTTGGACGGCGCCGACGATCCGCTGGAGCGACCTGCGCTCGCCGGCAGCGGCACCCCCTTTGGCCGGGAGGGGTCCGTGATCGGCGCGTACCGCTTGCTGCGTCGCATCGGCGAAGGCGGCATGGGCGTCGTCTACGAGGCGGAGCGTGCGGACCAGCAGTTCGACCGGCGTGTCGCCATCAAGCTGATCCACGCCTACGGCCACAGCGAGGAGGTCATCCGCCGCTTCCGGCAGGAACGGCAGATCCTGGCGACGCTCGCCCACCCCAACATCGTGTCCATGCTGGACGGCGGGGTGGCTCCGGACGGCCGGCTCTTCCTCGTGATGGAGTACGTGGAGGGCCAACGGATCGACGACTGGGTGGTTGAACGCGGTCTGTCCGTGGAGGCGCGCATCG
>JAGQQW010000571.1 GCA_020426005.1 Planctomycetota bacterium
TCCGCCAGGTCGAAGCCGGTGGTCGGGTGCACGGTCATGCGGCCATTGTTGCCCAACCCGCCGACCGGGACTGCCGCCCGCCGGCCCGCGCCGTGGCGGAGGGGTTGCTACCCATACCCGTATGGGTATATTCTGTGCCGACGGTCACAGCGCCAGGGGGGTGCGTGGCCTGCGCAGGAGGCAAGGACCCATGCAACGCGCCCACCATCGCGTCGTCATCGTCGGCGGCGGCACCGGCGGCATCGCCGTCGCCGCCCGGCTCACCACCGAGGGCGAACAGGACGTCGCCATCATCGACCCGTCGGACAAGCACTACTACCAGCCGCTGTGGACGCTGGTCGGGGGTGGGCGAGCGAAGGCATCGACGAGCATCCGCGACCAGGCCGGGCTGATTCCCAAGGGCGTCCACTGGATCCGCAAGGCGGCCGCCGGGTTCGACCCGGACAACAAGCTCGTACGACTCGCCGACGACACCGAGGTCGGTTACGACGTGCTGGTGGTGGCGCCGGGCATCCAGCTCGACTGGGACCAGCTGCCGGGCGTGTCGGACACGCTGGGGCGCGACGGCGTCTCGTCCAACTACGGCCT
>JAGQQW010000572.1 GCA_020426005.1 Planctomycetota bacterium
ACTTCTGTTTGCCGTGTCATCAGCTCCCGCCGCGTCAGGCGGTGGCGGGGCGGCCGCCTGCGGCTTCGCCATCTATGACGCGATGCGCTTCGTGCGGTGTCCCATCCGCACCATCACGATGGGCATGTGCGCCTCCGCGGGCGTGATGATCCACCTGGGCGGCGAGAAGGGTCAGCGCTTCGCGACCCCGACCGCGAGGTTCCTCCTGCACCAGCCGTCGATGTCGACGATGGGGCAGGCGAGCGATCTCGAGATCGTCTCGAAGGAGATCGATCGCATCAAGCTCGTCTACAACCGCATCGTCTCCGAGGCGACCGGCCGCTCGATCGAGGAGATCGAGAGGGACGTGCACCGCGACTTCTGGCTGCCGGCCGAGGAGGGCGTCGCCTACGGGCTCGCCGACCGGATCGTCACCAGCCGGCAGGAGATCGAGTAGCCTCGATCGCCCCCGTGCCCGGTCGCTCGGTCGGGCACGGCGCCACTCCCCTCCGTCCGCGGCGTGTTTTCGTGGATCGCCGCGGATGATCCCCTACGTTTCGCGCGTAGAATCGCCGGAGCCGATCCCCCTCCCGTCACCGCTCGGGATCA
>JAGQQW010000573.1 GCA_020426005.1 Planctomycetota bacterium
CTGGAGGATGCCGAGGCCATCGCCCGGCGGTTCATCGACTGCGAGCCGATCGAGAGCCAACGCGAGCTGGTCCGAGGTGATCTCGAGCTGATCCGCACACGGCGCGCGGAGGTGGATGCCGCCGCGGAATCCGGGTCGGAGGCACTTGTGGCGGTCGTTCCGCGCTGATCGGTCCGGTGGCCCACCGCGCGCTTCCACCACCGACGCGCGGTGCATTTCGCGCCGCGCCCGCTACAACGGCACCATGAGCAGGATCCGAGTGCTGGTGGTCGGTTGCGGCAACATGGGGGCGAGCCACGCGCGTGCCTACCACGCGATGGACGGGTTCGAGATCGTCGGTCTGGTGAGCCGGGGTGCCGGGTCGCGCGACGCCCTGAACCAGGAACTGGGCGGCGGCTACGCGACCTTCGGGGACTTCGAGGCCGCGCTGGCGGAGACCCGTCCCGACGCGGTCTCGATCAACACCTACCCCGGCACCCACCACGACTATGCGCGCAAGGCGCTGGAAGCGGGCTGTCACCTGTTCGTCGAGAAGCCGCTCGCCGAGACGGTGAACCAGGCCAGCGAGATCGTCGACCTGGCGATG
>JAGQQW010000574.1 GCA_020426005.1 Planctomycetota bacterium
CTGCGCGACCGTGCGCGGGTGCACGGTGACCGCGGCGACGCCGCGCTCGATCGCGCCTTCGAGGATCGTGAAGAAGCGCCGCTCGGCGTCCGGCGAGTCGTCGCTGCCGCGCCGCATCTTGACGGTGACCGGCGCGTCGCCGGCGACGGCCTGCAGCACGGCGTCGACCATCGCCAGCGCAGTCGTCGGGTCCTGCAGCAGCCAGCCGCCGCGGTGCCGGCCGAGCACTTTGTTGACCGGGCAGCCGAAGTTGATGTCGACGACGTCGAAGCCGGCGCCGACGAGCTCGCGCGCCGCGGCGCCGAAGGTCTCGGGCACCGAACCCATCAGCTGCCCGCCGACCGGGTGGTCGTGCTCGGGCACCGTCAGGATGCGCCGCTGCAGCTTGCCCTTCTGCAGCACGTTGGTGTCGAGCACGACCTCGTGCAGCGCGTAGGGCGCGCCGTGTTCGCGCGCGACGACGCGCATCGGCAGGTCGGAGTAGCCGCTCAGCGCCGCCTGCACCGCGGGCATGCCGACGTGCACGTTGCCGAGGCTGAGGGGCGCGAACTGCATCCCCGCAGCGTGCCCGGCCGAACGCGCCGAG
>JAGQQW010000575.1 GCA_020426005.1 Planctomycetota bacterium
TCGATGACCCGGGTCTGCTCGCGCGGCTGAACTGGGGTGAGTACAAGCGGAACATCGTCGGACAGCTAATCGACTTTCTCTCAGCACGCGAGGATGTCTACCAGCAGCAGCTCCTAAAGCTGATGACCGAGGTTGCAAAGGTTGAGGACTTCAGTCATCTCGCTCGACTCGATAATGGCGAAACCAAGGTGGCGAAAGCGAAGAGCGCAGTTGAGGCTCTCAATGTCAGCGGTCGGTCAAAACGTACCACGTAGGAACGAATCAAAACGTACCACTCCGAGCTCGTGACCCTTCGGCGGTCGCCGTGTCGTCGGCTACGACGCGGCGATGGCCAACGAGCTCAAAATGGGAAAGATCAACGCGTTACTGCAGCTCGCGGAGCAAGGCTGGTCGCATAGACGGATCGCTCGGGAGCTTGGAGTCGATCGTCGGGCGGTGGCTCGACACCTGCGACTCGCTGCGGAGTCATCGGCAAAAGGGACCATTTCGACCACCGGCTCGGAGGGTTCAAAACCGACCATTTCGACCACCGGCTCGGCCGGACGCAAATCGACATGCGAGCCGTTCGAGGCATCGATCA
>JAGQQW010000576.1 GCA_020426005.1 Planctomycetota bacterium
TGACCCCCGTACACAGCCGGAAGATGGTCACACCGAGACCGTAGACATCGAAGATCGGCGTCGCAGGGCAGAGGCCGGCCTCGGGAGGGACGAAGCCCGGCGTGCCGACGACCTTGCCGACCTCGGTCGGCCGCCGCGGCGGCAGCGGATCGCCTCCCGTCTGGAGCTCAGTGAGGTCGTCGACGCGAGCGACGCCGAGGTCGATCAGCTTGACGAAGACGCGGCCGGTGACGCCGCGGAGCTCGGCGATGTTGCTCGGCTTGACGTCGCGGTGGACCACGCCCGCGCGGTGGAGAGCCGTGAGGGCGTCGGCGACTTGGACCGCGATCTCGACGACCTCACGCCACGGCAGCGGCTCGCCGTCGATGAGCCCGCGATCGAGGCTCCGCCCGAGGTGCTCCATCGCCATGTACGGAGAGCCATCCTCGGCCTCGCCGACGGCGAGCACCTGAACGAGGTGCGGGTGGCGGAGGTTGGCGAGGAGCGTCGCCTCCTCGACGAAGCGCCGGCGCGCGTCGGCGTTGCGCGTGTGGAGCACCTTGACCGCCGCCCGGCTGCGGAGGTCGAGGTCCTCGCAGAG
>JAGQQW010000577.1 GCA_020426005.1 Planctomycetota bacterium
GGCTTCAAGGAGCGCTTCGAGCTCGAGGTGAAGGGGCTCGTCGACACCGAGCACCCCCACGTGGTCTCCATCCTCGCCCGCGGCGACTACCGCGGCATCCCGTACTTCGTCATCCAGTTCCTGCGCGGCGGGTCGCTGGAGGACCGCATCGGCCAGCGGCCCGAAGAGCCGCGTGACGTGCTGGGCTGGCTGCCGTACATCGCCGACGCACTGGACTTCATCCACGGCAAGAACATCGTCCACCGCGACGTGAAGCCCGCGAACATCCTGTTCGACGAGTCGGGCAACGTGTTCTTGTCGGACTTCGGCGTGGCCAAGGCCTTGGGCCAGGACTCGGCGCTCACCTCCGTCGGCTTCACGGTGGGCTCCCCCCACTACATGGCGCCCGAGCAGGCCACGGGCGGCGACGTCGGCCCGGCGTCGGACCAGTACGCGCTCGCCGTCACCGGCTACGAGAGCCTGGCGCAGACGCTGCCCTTCGACGGGACGAACCCGCTCGAGATCCTGGTCAAGAAGGGCAGCCAAGACCCCAAGCCGCTTCGGGGCATCCGCGACATCCCCGCCGCCGTGTCCGACGTCG
>JAGQQW010000578.1 GCA_020426005.1 Planctomycetota bacterium
GGATGCGCGACTCGACCCGGCTCTCGCCGCGGAAGACGAGGAAGTACATCCGGAAGGCGTAGAAGCTCGTGACGAAGGCCGTGCCGAGCGCCATGCCGAGCAGGTAGCGCCGCCCCGGCAGGTCGCTCGCGTAGACGGCGGCGACGATCTCGTCCTTGCTGAAGAAGCCCGAGAAGCCCGGCATGCCGGCGAGCGCGAGCACGCCGATCAGCATCGCGAGCCGCGTCTTCGGGAGCCGCTTCCCGAGGCCGCCGAGCTTCGTCATGTCCTGCTGGTGGTGGACCGCGAGCAGGACGGAGCCCGCGCCGAGGAAGAGCAGCGCCTTGAAGAACGCGTGCGTGACGACGTGGAACATCGCGGCCGTGAACGCGCCCGCGCCGGCCGCGAGGAACATGTACCCGAGCTGCGAGAGCGTCGAGTACGCGAGCACCTTCTTGAGGTCGGTCTGCGCCACGGCCGCGAGCGCCGCGTAGACGGCGGTCGACGCGCCGACCCACGCGATCACCGTCGACGCGAGCTCGGCCTCCGCGTAGAGGAACGACATGCGCGCGACGAGGTAGACGCCGGCCGTCACCATCG
>JAGQQW010000057.1 GCA_020426005.1 Planctomycetota bacterium
GCGCGCGCCCAATCGAACGCGAGTTCTGGATACATCTGGCCGACCGCGCCGAAGCCGTGCAGGAAGACGAGCACCGGATGTCCGCCGGTCCGCTTGACGATCGGCGCCTGGTAGCCGTCGGTGGTCGCAGGGTAGTAGACCGACGAGTACAGCAGGCTGGACCCTGACGAGGTCGGGTTGATGAATGCCTCGTAGCGCGCCCCGACTTTGTACGGACCCTGAGCGATCAGCGAGGACGCCAGGAGGACGAGCGCGGTGAGGAGTGCTTGGGCGGCGACTCTCATCCCCCAAGTTTGGCGTGCGAACCGCCATCGGGGAAGCCGATCCTCGATAGCCATGGCGTGTTTCGTGGTCTGTTCGTGGCGAACGGGGCCTTGACGTCGCGCGAAACGCGCCGCGGGCGGTCAGCGAGAATATCGAAAGCGTATGGTCGCGACCTCGCGCGGACCAAGTTCGAGCAAGTATGCGTTCCGCGCCGAACGATCCCGATCGAGTTCGAATTCAACTTCGCCGAGCGGGCTGCCTTTGGTGACGCGGTCGACGGGACACGGGAAGGCGATCCTCACCGCCGTCCGCACACCGTCGATTTCGACGAGCCTCGCGACCCACGGTCCACCGTGATCGGTGTCATCGTCGTCGCGATAGGTCGTATCGCCGGTCAGCAGTTCGGCGACGCGCTCGTCCTCGCGGAACAGCGCGGTCAATACCGCGTGTTCTCCCTCGACCTTGAGCGCTCCGAAGCGGTCCGGAAGCTGGCCGTCTCCGTGACGCCCGCGAAGTGCTTGGAGAGGGCTACGATGCTCAGACGCGAGGCGCGCGCGTTGTTCGTGCGTGAGCGGGCCGTGTGGCATCAACGCGAACGTACTCTCGAACGTGTCGATCCAAGCACCTCCTACGTCCCACATGGAGAGGATGGCACGAGCGCCTTCGCGCTCCGCAACGAACCCCTGTCCGCCGTCGTGCATGTAGAGCAAGCCGCGACCGGTCTGCGGTTCGACGAGATCGACGAAGCTCGCCGCGGTGAACGGTGCGAGGATCTTCTCTTCGACCTTGCCGCTCGTTCCCGTGTATCGAAGCGTATGGGCTTTCCTCGGGTCGATGGCATCGACGTGGTAGGGCGTGTCGACGATGCGTTGTGGAGCTGCACCGAGCTTGGCAACGAGCCGCATTCCGAACGCGTCACGCGTGTAGGTCCCGCTGCTTCTATCGCCGTAGTCGTCGTCGACCTCGGGTCTGCAGCCCGGTCTCGGCAGGTCACGTGCAGCCGCATGGACGACGATGCGGGACGGGTTTTCTCGGATCTCGAGTCGCAGGTCGAGCTTGCCACGCTTGCCGTGGCGATCGATCTTGATGCCGTAGATGTCGCTACGGACTTCGACGAAGTCCTCGAAGCGCTCGACACCGTCATCGTTGCGCAACTCGAACGCGAGCAGCTCCTGCTTCGGAGCGAGCATGCCTTGCGGAAAGTCCTCGGAGAAGACCTGGGTGATCACGCCGCGCTTGCGGTGGATCTTGACGCGCAATCCGGCAGCGGCGACGACGAGCTCGTCGTCTTCGGGAGCGAGACGCAGGCGCGCGTTCTGCGCGTTCTCGAGCGATTCGACGCTCTCGTCAGGTAGTGCCAGCCATCCCATCGCGGGGACCGTTGCGGTTCGGCCACCATCCAGCGGGACTTGTCGTTCCCAACCGAGCGAGTTGAGAACGACGCTTCCGTTCTTGTCTCCTGGAACGCGTCGCGTGAGCTTGGCTTCGAGTCGTCGACGAACTTCGTCGACGAGACTCTGTGCGCGTGTGACGTCGGCGATCGCGATGCCCGCGAAGTTGTGCTCGCGCTC
The DNA here is from genome assembly GCA_020426005.1 of Planctomycetota bacterium. Classification (GTDB taxonomy): domain Bacteria; phylum Planctomycetota; class UBA1135; order UBA1135; genus JACKHW01. Next base: position 1,836 of record JAGQQW010000057.1, read on the forward strand.
GCGAACCTCTTGATGCTGTGCCGTCAGGAGGCCGCGCCATGCCTCGCCCAGTTCCCAGTGCGGATACGATCCTGTGTCGTCACGTTTGCCCAAGAAAGGTTGCAGCGAAGCCAGCGCTTCGATGTCGAGCAGCGATCGTTCGAGCCGAGTGCACGCACGCAGGATCCTGTCCCCGTTGATGCCGAGGAGCTGTCCGTGCCAAGTCGAGTCTGCAGTGAACTCCGTGTCGGGCAACGCCGATGGATCCGCTTCGATGCACTTCGCGCTGAGCTGAAGGATCGTTCTCGGCAGCGTTGCGCAATCACGTGCAAGGTCGTGCGCGCGTGTAGCGTCGTGGATGGCCTGCGCCACGGTTTCACGCGCGCCAGCAGCACGTTCGTCGAGCATCGTCGGAACCCAAGTCGCCACGATTGCCGACGAGCCACCGTCTGCGGTTTGAACGGCGCGCTCGAGTGCCTCTTGGACCTGCATCGGCAATACACCCGCGGTCTTCGAGCGAGCGATCGTCGTGATCTTCGTGCCATCCGCGCCGACCCACGAGAACACCGCATCGTCCATCAGAGGAGTCACGGGATTCGTCCGCGTGCGACCGGTCACGAGTACGACGCCTTCGATGCCACACGATCGCAACAACTGAGGTCCCTGTGGCCAAACGTCGTAGTGGCGCAACCAATGCGTGATCGCAGGCGAGCAAGCGAGGCGCATGAAGGTCGAAGCCCCGAGCCAACGATTGCGTAGGTTCGCTTCCCCGCCGGCGAGAAGGCCATTGATGGACGCGTACGTTCCGCCGACGAGTTCGATTTTCCCCTCGACGATGGCTTCGACGAGTCCGCCGGTCACGTCCGGGCTGTCGAGTGCCAGTGCGGCGAACGTTACTGCGTCGGTCGACAGCGCGAACGGGAGGTTCGACTGAAGCGCCCACTGCAACGTCGCTTCGATCTCGGCAGCGAGTGCAGAGCCTCGCCACAGCCCGGACGGAGCATGTCCGGAGACGGCGAGTAACGCACGCGCAGACGGCGTGGGCGCGCCGGACGAGCTATCCTTCTCGCATCTCAAAGTGGTCGATCGAGAACCGAAGGAGTCGCCCATGTCCCTCATTCCGCGAATCTTGGCCATGCTGTTCATTTCGGCAGCTAGCGTGACCGGGCAAGAGGCCGGAATTCGCTTCTATGGCACTCCCTGCAACGACACCGTGACGCCGGTGCCCGTTTTGTTCCGCTACGAAGGGTTGCCGAAGCTGGGTGCCAGTGTCGCGATCATCAACACCGGTCACTACACCAACCGTGTCATCTCACAAACGGCGTACATCACCCTCGGTTTCTCGGACAAGAGAATCGCCGCGTTCGCCCTGCCACTCGACCTGTCGGTGATTCCCTTCAATCCGCGATCGTGCGGATCGTTGTACACGTCGACGGAATTGATCGCATTCGGGGGTGGGCGATTCGTGTTCACCGTACCGAACGATGCGCGGTTGCTCGGAGCTCGGTTCTATCAGCAGATCCTCGAACTTCGATGCAACCTGCAGCGACGAGAATGCTACTGGGCGGCCTCCATGGGGGCCGAGGTGACGATCGGAACTTGACGATCCGCTGAGGAGCGGCGCAGGATCTCGCGTATGAGATCCGCCTCTCTTCGCAGATTGCGCCCGCTCATCGCCGGCTGCTCGTTGTTGCCATTCGCGGCTTTGGGTGCGACTTTCGGCGCGCGTGCACAGGCGCCGTCGCCTCACTTCCACTACGACAGCGCGACGGCTGACTTGTCGTGCGAAATGCTCGGATCGCCCGACGCGTACGAGCCCGATGTCGAGCGTATCGACTCGGATCGTCTCGGGTATGTCTGGCTCGAGCACGAACCGGGCAACGGCGATGTCATCATGTTCGCCACCTGCGACTCGAACGATGTCGTGGGATCCGGATCCGCTTTGATCGCTCCGCCTGCTCGCTATCGACGTCCGACGCTCACGCGGACCAAGGCTGGCACGTTGTACGTCGGTGTCGAACGCGAAGATCCGGCAACGCGTGAATGGACCATTCTCTTGTCGAGGATCGAAGCCGACGGCACCGGTCTCGATTGGCAACGCGTCGACGAGTCTGGCTCGATGGCGATCCATCACGCAGTCACGAGCGTCGGTGACGACGATGTCGCGGTCGTGTGGCAACGCCTCGTCGATGATCAGTGGGACATCGTGTTTCGTGCGTACGACGGCCGTTCCTGGGGGACGAGCGAGGTCGTTTCCGGATCACCTCACAATGAGCGAGCGCCTGCAATTGCCGCTTCGATCGAAGGCAAGATCTATGTGGTTTGGGACGGATACACGGGCGAGAGCCACGATGTGTTCGTGCGAGTCCGCGATCACGACCGGTGGCTGGAGACGCGAGTGCTCGGGGGGAACGCGACGTTCGAAGCACGCCCGGCGATTGCCGCTTCGACGTTCTCGGAGCGAGTCTTCGTTGCGTGGGAAGAAGGCGGTGCGAACTGGGGCACGCCGTATCGGGGCAAGAAAGACGACTGGAACAACTCGACGGACGACAGTGGACCGTTGCATCGCACTCGCCGGATCCACGTCGTCGAGTTCGGCGCCGATTCGAAGACTGCGCATCCACGAACTGTCGTCATGCCCCAGTTCGATTCGGCAGTGGCGAACCCTGTCGGCGCCGAGCCGAAGGAGCGTCGCGCTGGAACCGACCTGCTCGGTGTGTTCTACGAATGCCCCCGATTGGCCGTCGATGACGACGGAAACCCGTGGCTCGCGTATCGACATTACTACGAGTCCCAACTCTCGCATGTCGAACCGACCGTGCACCACATCGAGGAGGGGTTTCGGGTTCATCTCGTCGCGCTCGATCGTCCTCGAGAGCGCTATTCGTTTCCCTGTCACCAGCGTGATGGAATGCAAAGGCTCGAGATCACCGGGCTCAAATGCGGAGTCGCCCTGGCGTGGCACACGGGAAGGACCGATCGAAAGAAGGACAAGCGCCCGCGTGGAGTCGCTGCGGCCGTTCATGCGCCGGGCGACGTTGGTGGCAAGAACGCTGTGGTGCAGGCACCGTTCCAGCTTCCGATAGCAGGGCGAGTTGCTGCTCCGCAAACGAGACGCGTCAAGCGCAAGCTGGGTAGAAGTGAGTTCGAACTCGTCTTCGGCGATCTGCATCGCCACACCGATTTGTCGCTGTGCTTTCCGTTCTACGATGGGACGCTCGATGACACGTATCGATATGCGGAGGATGTCGCCCAGCTCGACTTCCTGGGAATCACGGACCACACGCGCGACATCGCGCGCGGCGACGTCTCTTCGCAGCTCTGGCAGCGCTGTTTGGCCGAGGTGACGCGCAATCGACTAGGCAGTCGTTTCGTACCGTTCTTCTCGTACGAACGCAGTCACGGGGATACGGATCACAACGTCATTTCCTTGCGGGACGACATGCTCGAGAACTTCCCGCCGCCGCTCCCGAAGTTTTGGGAGAAGATCGCCGATGCGGATACCTTCACGATTCCGCACAACCCGCTGATCGGAAAGATCTGGAAGTACCACGACGACGCAAAGCGGCCGTTGCTGGAGGTCTATCAAGGGTTTCGTGACGAGTCGATCGAGGAGCACGCGCATGCCGGCCTCGAGAAGGGATACCACTTCGGGTTCATAGCGAGCAGCGACCACATGTCGACGAGCGCCAGCTACGCCGGTGTGTGGACTCCCGCACGCGATCGAGAGTCGATCTTCCGAGCCTTACAAGCACGACGTACGTTCGGCGCTACGTCCAAGATCGAGGTCGTTCTGACGTCCGGCGAGCACGTGATGGGCGAACGATTCGATGCGGACGCTCCTCCTCTCGTCGCGCTGCACGTCGCCGGGACAGCGCCGATCGCGACGGTTTCTTATTGTGTCGATGGTGTGATTCGGTCGACGGTCGACGTCGAAGGCGCGCGCACGCAGCTCGACCTCGAGTATCAGGTCGAACAGTCGGCGCCGGGCGAGCACTGGGTCTATGCACTGATCGCGCAACACGACGGAAATCGCGCTTGGACATCGCCACTGTGGTTCACGATTCCCGAGGCAGAACCTCCGGTCTTGCCGACGTCGATTTCTTCGATTCAGGACGATCGCGAGTCGCCAGCGCGTGATCCGAAACGGCCCAACATCGTGCTGATCGTAGCTGACGATCTCGGATGGCGCGACCTTTCGTGCCAAGGAAGCTCGTACTACGAAACGCCAAACATCGATCGGCTGGCGTCGCAAGGCATGCGGTTCACGAATGCGTATGCCAACGGTCCGAACTGCGCGCCGACGCGAGCTTCATTGATGACCGGGATGTACACACCTCGGCACGGCATCTACACCGTGGGAAGTTCAAAACGCGGGCAGAGCCGTTTTCGTAAGCTCGTTCCGACTGTCAACAAGACCGAGCTCGCGGACGAGAGCATCACCTTGCCCGAAGTCTTGAAGACGCGGGGATATCGAACTGGCCTGTTCGGCAAGTGGCATCTCGGTGATGACCCTCGCACCCAAGGGTTCGACGTGAATGTCGGTGGGACGTCGAAGGGGCATCCCTCGAGCTACACGAGTCCGTATCAGAACAAGGCGTTGACCGATGGCGAAGACGGCGAGTATTTGACCGACCGGCTCACGAGCGAGGCTTGTGCTTTCGTGCGGAAGAACGCGCATCGACCGTTCTTCTGCTACTTGCCCTACTACGCCGTGCACACACCGATTCAGCCGAAGGCGGGAACGGCTGCGAAGTATCGAAACAAGAAAGCCAGCGACGGGCAGAGCAATGCGCGTTATGCGGCCATGATCGCAACACTCGACGAAAACGTAGGGCGTGTTCTCGCGACGCTCGACGAGGCCGGGATCGCGGACGATACGATCGTCATCTTCGTGTCTGACAATGGCGGCGTCGCTCGTATCACGTCCAACCAACCGCTACGTGGCGGCAAGGGGATGCTCTACGAAGGCGGGATACGAGTTCCGTGGATCGTGCGTTATCCGGGCGTGGCGAAGGCCGGCACGACGAACGATACGCCGGTCATCACGAGTGATCTGCTGGCGACTGTCGCAGCGCTTGCAGGAGTGGCAGAAAAGGACGTGCCGAAGACGGACGGTATCGACCTCGGTCCCGTTCTCCGGGGTGGCAGCATCGATCCGCGCATCCTGGCATGGCATTTTCCTGCATACCTCGAGGCGGACGCGAAACAGGGCACATGGCGCTCGACCCCGGCTTCGGCACTTCGCCATGGAAGGTACAAGCTTCTACATTTCTTCGAGGACGGTCGACTCGAACTCTACGACCTCGAGAACGACGTTTCCGAATCGATCGACATCGCGCAGCGAGAGCCCGGAATCGTCGTCGACCTCGAAGCGATGCTTGCGAAGTGGCGTTTGGACCTCGATGCACCGATTCCGTTCGAACGGGAACCCGACTACGGCAAGTAGAGGCTCCGAATGATGAGGGTCACAGTCCGAGTGCACGCCGCATCAGACCGTAGAGCGCCGTGTTGTCGACGAACGCACCGCGGACGGGGTCGAGCGAGGCCTGACTCGACAAGTCGCTGCTGAGCTTGCCGCGTAGGTAGAGAGGTACGAGCTGATTGGAGTGTCCGAGGCTCTGCCATACCCAATGGACGATTTCGCCACTGTCGATCTCGTCGTCGTTGTCGGTGTCGTCCCAACTGGCTCTGGTGCCGCGACCTTTGACCTGCTTCTCGAGAGCGAGTGTCGTCGAATCCACGCGCCCGATGGGCGTGCCTGGAAACGAGCCATAGCTCGCGGACAGGAGTCCGGTCTCGTGATCTCCAGTCACGATGAGCAGCGTGTTCTGCCAGTCGGAGTCATTGAGCGGTTCGTCGACCCACGCTTCGACGCGCTCGATCGCGGTATGAAACTCACGCATTTCCCCGATCATCTCGCCGAGTCGGTTGTCGTGGCACGCCCAATCGATTGCTCCGCCTTCGATGACGAGCACGAACCCATTGGACTTCTCGACGTCGCGTTGTGTGTTGCGCGTGAGCAGCAGAAGGGCGGCCTCTGTCATCTGGGCGAGGGTCGGGTTCTCGGGTTCGAGCCCACTCCCGTCCGCACGTGCATACTCCATGTTTCCGGTCGAACTCCCCCAAACGCCGGTGAGTCGCGAGGTCTGAGGATCACTCGCGGCGGTCAAGAGACGCGCGCCCGCGTCGTCGTGTCCCGTCTCGCGTTCGAAGAAGCGCCAGGGGCCGGATGTGGTCGTGTCCAGCCGCAACTTGGCGATCATGTCGGGTGACACGTAGATGTTGTTCGTCGCTCGGTACCACGATGGGTGCCCCGATCCGAGGATGACGTCCGCGCTCGGTGTGCTCGGACCGAGCCCTCCGCTCCACGCGATGTTCTTCGACGCAGTACCGGTCGTATTGGGGTCTCCAAAGAGCATCTCGTCGGCGATCGCATAACCATGCAAACGGCTGGTGTTGTGCGCGAGGAATGCGCCGATCGTCGCGTGGCTGATGGGAACCGTCGTGACAGCGCCACAACCGTAGCCAGCCGAGAGCGCTTCCTCGGCGATGGTTCGATATCGCTGCAAGCCGTCAGCGGAGGCGGCGATCCTGCCGTTGCGGGTCTTCAGCCCGCAGAACATCGCCGTCGACGACGCGGCGCTATCCGTCGGTGTATCGACGAGATAGCCGATGTCGTTCCACGCACGCACGATGTCGTATCCGCCCTTCGTCGCATCGATCGTGTCCAAACTGAAGTTCGAGACGTGGAGCGCGACGTAGTCCGACGGATCGTCGAATGGCGCCGGTGCGTTCGTGTAGGACCGAGTCGCTTGCAGTTGTTGATTTCCCCAGCCATCGGCGACCATGACGATGACGTGTTGTGGATCCTTGCGAATCGTGAACGAGCTCGATGCGACTCGTTCGACGTCAGGGCGATCCTTTGTGCTCGCGATCAGGCGGTAGTCGTTTCCGGGAGTGTCGACGCGAAGACCCCCGAAGCGTGCGATCCCGGATGTCGCTGCCTTCTGCGTTTCCCCGGACAGCGTGGCGGCATTCGTGGGCGACTCGATTCGAAGCGAGATCTCCAACGTGGACGATCCGTCGATCTCGAGTGTGTCACCGTCGAGCACGGCCACGTCGACGGTCGCCAACTCGCGATTCTGGCGAGTTCCGGATATGGGATCGATTCGCCACGCGAGGATCGGCGGTGCCTTCTTGATGCGTGTGTCGGGCGCTGCTGCCGAGCCGCCTTTGGAGCACGACGAAAACCCCGAGACCATGCCTACGAAGATGACAGCTGCGCGAAGCCCATTGTGCATGGTTCCGCACCATAACCGCGCGCCTCGCTTCATTCGATCTTGTCGACAGGCTTTCCGTAACCTGCGAGCAAGGCGCGAAACACGGGGTGAAAACTCGACCATGGTTGTCCGCGGTACAGCATGTCAGGGCCGAAGGCGAACACGTTTCCGTTGCCGTAGCGCGCGTGAATCGCGACCACCTTGTCGGCGAGCAGGTCCTGTCCGATAGCCCAACCGGACGCGAGCTGGTCGTCGTCGACGTAGAGGATCGGTGTCGTCATCACGCCGAGGAGTGGATCCTCGGAAGTCTCACCTTCGCGGCGTTCGAAGACCGGGCTACGCCGGAACATGACCAAGGGCTCCGGTTCTCCAGGGCCTGGATTGCAGCCGAGGAGCGTCTCGCCGTCGTAGCGCACTCGAAGGAGGCTGCCTGGAATGAAGAACTCGGATCGATTCGCGACGCGCACTTCGTCCTGTCCTCCCGCACCGCCGGTCGCGACGCGAACGCCGCTGCGAAACGGCAGGTCGAACATCTTGACCAGGCTTTCCGCCGTCGAACCCATGCCGACGATCGTGCCACCGCTCGCGACGAACGAGCGTAGTTGTTCGACGCAGTTGTCGCGCGTCAACACCGTGCGCTTCGATTCCAAGTCGCCCCACGTCTCGAAAGGTGGTAGCGCTTTGCGGAGCTTGGCGATCGTTTCGTCGCTCACGACTGTCGGTCGACCGCGTGGCCGCTCCGTCATCGATGGCAGGCCCGTCATGAAGACCAACACGTCGAAGTCTCGATCCAAGTCGCCCTTCGTGATGCGTTCGCCGTCAACGAGGCGAACCGGAAACTCGAATTGCTCGAGAATCCACTGTGTCCATCCCGTCGGCATGCTGCCACCGAAGACATCGAGCAGGCCGATCCTCGCTTCTCGCCGCAAGCTCCGAAGTGAGTTCGGCTCGAGATTCGGCGCGTTCGCCAAACCGATGAAGTCGACGCCGAGTTCCTCAGCGAGACGGCGCACCAGAGGTTTCGTGGTCACGGAGGCGGGTACGATCACGACGTTGCGTGCTGGAGCTTCGACGACTCCAGTCAAGTGAGCCCGAGCCGTGTGAAGCGACGTTCCGGCAGCGAGCAAGCGATGCACGGCGCGATAGGCGTTGGCGTTGGACAAGTCGACGAGCCAGCCGTAGCTCGCGTCGTCAGCCTTTCCTGGCATGACCTCGATGTCTTCGGTGATCCGCTCGAGTGGGCCGTCGACGTTGTCATATACGCGTTCGAAGTCGACACCCATCTGCATGGCGAGAGTCCAACCCGCAGAGTCGTAGGGCCGAATCGGTTCACCCGTCGCGGCAACGTCATCCGGATGCCATTGCGGTTCGAACATGTCGAGAACGTGTGCGCGAAACGCTTGATCGCAGCCGACGAAGAACGAGCCCGCGTCATAACTGTGGCCGTCGAAGGTGAAGTCTCGAGTCAGGCGGTGGACGACGATTCCACAGTCGTGCAACGCGCGTGCGAATCGTGTCGCGGCTGCAGGATCGGGTTGGGTCCGCTGGATGAAGTAGCCGCGAGGATCACGAGTCGCCGGGGAGGTGAACGGCTCGGTGTCCCGCGCATCCTTCATTCGAGCTACGAGTCGCGGTGTCGGCTTCCACGTGTCCTTTCGTCCAGCCTCGATCGAACGGCGCCCGATTCGCCACATGTCTTGGACGAGCTCGTCGCCATAGCGAGATGCATAGTCGAGGATCGCGTAGTTGGCGGTCTGCAAGTATTCGATCGTTTGGCGCGCGTGCCACGCATCTTGGGTTGCGATCGGCAACGGGTAGTCCCCGTAAGGCACCCGGCGTTCTTTCGTCTGGACGAGTTTCGTCGGCGTCGGATGACCGAATACTTCGGTCAGGATTCCGATCATGTTGTGAAAGTAGGCCGTCGTACGGAGGCCGCCGTTCCACCACGTCGAGTACGGTGCTCCTGTGCGTGAAATCACGCCCGCTTTGCCTTCGCGGGTGAAGCGCCAGTTCATGTGCGCAGCGACGATCTCGATCCCGCGCACGATGAGCGGATCGAAGTTGTAGTTGAACGGATCGCGGAAGGGCGGCGTGAAGATGACCGTGCCGCGGGGTGCGGTTTGGTGGTGGTTGTAGACGATCTGCGGATACCAGCGCTTGTAGAGCATGCGGGCGATGGCGCGGCTCTCCGGCATGTTGAGCATGTAGTAGTCGCGATTGTTGTCGTGCCCGATGTAGCGCTGATAGAGAACCGGTATGCCGCCAACCTTGCCCGTCGCCATGTAGGCGTTGGCGATCATCTCCATCCCATCCGGGTTTGCCGGCGTGATGAGACAGATGACGTTGTCCAAGATGCGCCGCGTCTCGGGGTCATCACCCGAGCACAAGCGGTACGAGAGTTCGATGATGTTCTGTGCCGCGACGCTCTCCGTCGCGTGCATGCCAGCATCGATCCAGACGACCGGTTTGGATGCGCGCATCAACTCCGCGACACTCTCGGGATCCGAGTCCTCCGCGCGTGCGATCCTCTCGTTGTTCCGCCGATATTCTTCGAGTCGTGCATGATTCGCCGGCGAGGTGACGATCGCAGTCAACATGGGCTGGCCGTAACTCGTCGTCCCGATCTCCTCGATCGTCATTCGATCGGACGTTCTCGCGAGCTCCTTCCAATACGCACGCATCTGCGTGTAGTTCGCGAGGAAGCGGTCGGCACCGATCTCTTTGCCGAAGTGCTCCTTCGGCGAAGACACGGTGTTCGTCGAATCTTGCGCCGTGAGCGCGGACATGACGAATGCAAGCGACAACGACGCCGCACGGACAGCGAGAGCTGGGATCATCCGCGCATCCTAGCAGCGTGTTGAACAAGTCGGCCACGTGCCGAGTTATCGATCGCTGTCAGGGCGCGACGAGGCGGATCTCCACGAAACCCGCGTTCGGTGCGTAGTCGTAGACGTCGTCGTTGACGAAGAGCGCACGGAGTTTCGTCGCACCGGGAGCAATCGCGAAGATGAACGACAGGGGGATCGCGAACTCGCATTGTGTGACCGAGGTCTTCGGCGCGATCGCGATACCGCTCAGAAGACCGTCGTTGAAGACGCCTTCCTTCTGTTTGTAGAGCGATTCACCTGTGACGAGGAGCTCGCTGCCAACTGCCGTGGTGGCCGCGTATCCTGTGCTCGCGTTGTTGTCACAGTCGAAGAACACCAAGTAGCGCGACCATGCGGACGTCGGCGATCCGTCAAGATTGAATGCGTTCTCCGACGTGAAGCGGACGTAGAGGTTGTCTTTGTCGTTGGCGTAGCTGATGTCGAGCCAGTCGGGACCAGCACTGTCGGGCACGTCTGCCGGATCCGAGTGTGCTACCGCAACGGTCGTCCAATCCGAGAAGTTGCCGTCGATCGTCATCGACTTCAGCCCGAGAGGCATCGTGGCCATCGAGACTCGATTCTTTTCCTCGTGGCCGAGGCTGTCGTGGGCTCGGATGCAAAACCAATAGGTCTTGTTGCTCTCGAGACCTTGGATCGTCGCTTCGTTGGCGAAGATCCCAGGGCCGATGCCGACGTACGTCGCGGACGGATTGTTTTCGATGTCGACCATCGTCGCAGTTGCGAGGTCCGGGTCGGCGTCGAAGTCGAATGGCGTCGTTTGATAGTAGGCGCGAAAGCCGACGCGGTGTTGATCGACAGCGATGTCCCATCTCAGCGTCGCGGAGTTTGGACCACTCACGATCTCTTGGATGCCAACACGTGGGGTCGGTGCCTGAGCCGCTTCTGGCCACGGCTTGTCATTGTCGTTGTAGGTGCTCGACCAGACCGGCGGGGTCACGTCCACGATGTCGTGATCGCCGGCGAACGTGTTCGGTAGATCGATCGCGGCGTTGGACAGGTAGTGCAAGAACCCGAGCCCCCGCGCGTCTCGAATGTCGTCGATCAAGATGTCGAAGCCGATCGTGCTCTGGCCAGTGAGCGTCAGCGGTGTCAGCACACCGGTCGGACCTTCGGCATACCCGAGTGAGACGATGCGAAATCCGTCATGGCGATTCGCTTCTGCCAGAAGCTTGGGAGCGACGTTGTGCTTGTTGTCCGCGTAGTAGTACGGGTTGTACGTTTCGAACGTGTTCGAGTTGAGGCGATAGCTCTCGAACATCAAGAAGTCGACGGAACTCCTCGGGTTGACGGCATAGTGCGGGTGACGGGGGTCGTAGAAGAACAGCCCCCGGTTCTGCAGGATCAAACTGCCAGGGTAGGCATTGGCGAGGCGCTCGATGAACGCAGCGAAGCCCGGCGCCGTCCATTCGAACTCGGATTGATTCGTGCTCGAGCTGTCCGTGTACGAGTTCGGCGCACACGTGTCGATCGTGTCGAGGAAGAGGCCGTCGCATGCGTATCCCCGCCCATGCGTGGTGGTCAACAACTCTCGCAAGCCTGGCATTCGATCCGGTCCGTCGAACGTCATCGCGTCGAGCACGTCGAACCAAGCCGGGTCGCCGGCATTCACGAAACAACCGCCGAAGTGAGCGTTGCGGTCAGGCTTACCGTCACCGGTCTGTGTCGGCGAGCGGTCGACGTCATTGTCGTCGAGATACCATGATGCGTAGCCCGTGCCGCCGTTGGATGCTGCACCCAATGGCGCGACTCCGACGAGAGAATGCCCATCGGCATTCGGCCCTCGCGGATCGATGCGCGGCCCGCTGCCGTCGCCGACGAAGCGAGGATCGGTGAGCATCGCGTCATCGTTCACGCCGACCGTGCGCAAGTCTTCGCCGATCGAGATGTATGCAAGCACGAGGACGTCGTCGGCAGGGTCTGCGGGATCGACACCGTCTTGGATCTCGCGAATCGTCGATACCGGGATCTTGCCGGTCAGTGGATGCAGAACGACGAGGTCGTGCTTCTCTGCCGCCTTCGTGACCGCATCGTCGACGGCGCCATAGTGGATCATGTAGTTGTCCACGTTCCGCGAAGCGATTGCCCGGTTGTCCGGGGAAGGCACCGCGATGCTCTTGGCTTCACCGGCGCGGTTCGACGAGTGCGGAACGACGCGAAGCTGCAGCCCGTCGTTGTCGCGAAATCCGACGTCCCGCAGTGTGTCCCACGTGCACTCGTGACGAGTTCCGGCGACAGACGTCGCGAGACCTGTCAGCGATTCGCGCACTCGAGCCGTGTACCACGTGATTCCTCCATCGCGGGAAACCTCGACTCGAGCATCGATGGTGGCGACCGTCGTCGACGCGATCGTGAATGCGATCTTCACGTCGCCCTGGATCGACGATGGGATCTCGATGCTGACCGTTCGTGCGTCGAGGGGTGCGCACGCGGTCGAGCCGCCGCTTCCCGTGCAGCTCGTCCACAAGATCGCCAGTGCGGCCAGTCCGGTCGTTATGCGCATGCTTCGCCTCAGCGATGTCGCGCACGCACGGGCCGCGAGAAAGGAGTGTCAGGCTTCGCAGCCTGGTGCCGCGTCCTTCTATCGGCGCATGGACCGTCGGATCCGGAGCGGTCGCCCTACTGGGCGTCGCTTTTGACGGAGGTTCCGGTCGTATCGAGCGTTGGGGTCTCGGCAGCGCGCATGGCTTCGACGGTGCGCCGCACACCTTCTTCGAGCTTCGTGAACGCTCGCGAATAGCCCGCTTCTCGCAGGCGCCCCATGTCGGCTTCGGTGAAGTACTGGTACCGCTCACGCAACTCGACGGGCGTGTCGATCCACTCGATCTGCGGTTCGATGTCCATCGCTGCGAACGTCGCGTTGACGAGATCCAGGAACGAACGCGCCGTGCCGGTGCCGAGATTGTAGACACCACGTTCGAGAGGCATGTCGAGGGACCAGTGCAGGACGTCGATGACATCGCCGACCCAGATGAAGTCGCGGCTCTGATGCCCGTCGGCAATGCCTTCCTTGTGGCTTCGGAACAGACGCACGATGCCACGATCCTTGATCTGGTCGTACGCCTTGACGACCACGCTCGCCATCGGACCCTTGTGACGCTCGCCGAAGCCGTAGACGTTGAAGAACTTGAAGCCACACCACGCAGGTGGGGTGTTCCCTTCCCGTTCTTCTCCGATCGCCCAGATGTCGAACCGTCGTTTGGAGTCGCCGTACGGGTTGAGCGGTTTGAGCTGTTCGAACTTGGATTCGTCGTCCGAATAGCCGAGTTCACCCGCGCCGTAGGTCGCCGCGCTGCTGGCGTAGATGAAACGCACTTCGTGCGAGCATGCGTAGTTCCAGAGCTTCTTGGAGTAGTCGACGTTGACGCGTTCCAAGAACGCGAGGTCGAGTTCGGTCGTCGCCGAGCATGCGCCGAGGTGCACGATGCCGGCGAACTCCCGCTCACCGAGATCACCGGCGAGTCGCTCGAAGAGCTCGTCCCGATCGACGATCTCGCCCCAGAGAATCCCCTCGTGCTCAGGGCGCGCGAACGCGCTCTTCACGTCGACGCTGACGACGGGAATCCCGCGCGCGTTGCAAGATTCGACGAAGCGGGCGCCAATGAAGCCGGCAGCGCCGGTGACGAGCAGGGGGAGACTCATGAAGTTCGCGATCGGGATGTCGGGCCAAGGACTTTAGCAGCCAGCCCAGAAAGGCCAACCGCGGCGCCTCGCCACGCAGTGATTCCAGGTGGGCGAACTGGAGAATCTGGTCCTCGTGTCCATCGTAGTCTCCATCGATGTCTCTCTCGATGGAGACGAGCGCGCGCATCCGTCACGGGCGCAGGGCCTCGAGGATCGTACGCGTCACCGTGACGTAGGCGTTCTGCCAGAGGCTGTCGCGAAACAACGTGACGGGAAGTTCCGGATCCCCGACGAACGGTCGCAACATCCACGCGAGCTGGATCACGACGAAGGCATAGGCCACGGCGTACAGGCGGCGGAGCTTGCGATGAACCGGGTTCTTTTGCGCGAGGTCGCGGTAGTGGCGCCCTGCCACGATTTGGCCGGCGAACAAGCACGCCATCCATACCAAACCGTTGCACAGGACGGCGAGCGAGTAGCGGTCGATCGACACGTACGTGAGCGCGACGAGCGGTGACGCTGCTGCGAGGCAAACGCCCATCGTGGCCTGTGCCGCGAGAGTCGCTCGCCACGCGTCGACGTAGTCGTCCGCCACTCCGAGCGCTGCGTGCATGACGTACGAGAAGGGCGTGACTACGAGACCGCTTCCGAGGACGAGGATCGGGAGCTTGAGCGCCGAGTAGAGAGACTGGAGCGGGCGCCCGGAATAGCTGCCCAACACGAATCCGTACACCGGGGTCGCGACGACGATCACGAGTACGAGCCAGCGGATGGACTCGTCCTTTCGGTCGGCGTCGAGCAGTTGCCGGATCGTCCCGGTAGGTTGCTGCATTGCCCTGAGCGGCGCTCGTTTCAGTGAATCCCGAGGGTCAAGCGCAATGCGTTGATTGCCGCTGCGAAGAAATTGGATTCGCGCGCACGCAAGATCGTGAACTCGAGGTCCGGCGAACCGATGAAGGGGCGGAGGATCCAGGCCATCTGAGCGCCGACGATCGCGAAGAGCAGCATCCACGTTCCGTAGATGCGCTTCAGGACACGCGATCGATCACGCATGCGCGCGTTCCGTGCCGCTGTGTCCGCGCCCTCGGAGTCACTCTCGTCATCGACCTCGTTCGCGTCGTGCGTGCATTCGAGGGACGTGCCCGTCACTTCTCGAAGAGCGCGTCGCAAGAAGCCGAGCCCCACGACGCCCGCGATCGAAAAGAACAGCACATTCAAAAGGACGATGAACGCGTACGCCGTCGTGCTCATCGTGAAGAAGGCGAGGACGGGCGCCAGGCTCGCGAGGACTGCGAGGGTCACCGCTACGGCGATGAGTTGCAGTCGCAGCATCGCGAGCGGGCTCGTCCGGCACTGCGTCAACGCACTGGTCACGTAGAAGGACGGAAACGTGATGGCGATCGTCGTGAGAAAGAGCAGGGGTACCTTGACCATGCAAGCGAGTACGAATCGCAGATCCGGGCCCGTCGGGCGCAACGCGCCGAAGAGGCCCATCGCGGCGCCGTAGGTCGCGCCGAGGCAGATCGCGAGCACGACGAGTCGGCTCGCGCGGATTCGGATGTCGCCCGTCCGGAGATCTCGGGCCCTTGTGTATTCGCCGCGGACGAGGTCGTCGAGGCTACGAACTAGGCTGGTCATATGCCCTGAGCTTTGCATTGCAAAGCGAAGGGGGCAAGCCCCGAACCTCACGAATCCGAAAGAGAATCCTCATCATCCGGGGCTGACGGTGAGCGTCTTTGCCAGAAAAAGTATGTCACCGCTCCCGCGGCGAGGACGCCCAGGCCGAGTTCGGGCCGTGCTGATCCGGTTCCAAACAGGCTCGACCAGACGTTCGCGACCACGATGAGGATCGCGACACCCAGGTAGACGAGCGTCGGGAGCGGCCACAAGGGCATGCGAAAGGGTCGTGGTAGGCCGCCGCGCCGCCTCAGTTGGAGAAGAGCGAGCGCGGCTCCCGCATGGAAGATCCACTCGGCGAAGACGAGCGCGCGGAGCAACTTGTCCGGATCCATGCGCTCCGGGTCGCCCTCGAGCGCGAACAACGTCTGCGCATGGGCCCACGTCAGATACGCGAGTGCGAGGATCGTCTGCAGGACGATGGCGATCACCGGTGCGCCGGTGCGTGGGTGGCGGCGTTCGAACCGGCGGAAGAACAGCCCGGCACGCGCGGTTGCGACATACAGGTCGGGACAGACGAGGATCGTCACGAGGGCGACTCCGACTGCCGAGACGGTCATCGCGGCGCGTAGGGCGCGCTCGAATCCACTGCCAAGCGCAGCCTGCGCGAGGTCGGTCGAAAACCCCTTGTTGCTCGCCAAGCCGTCGACACCGATCGCGAGGACGAACGTCACGTTGCACGCGATGTAGACGAGACCGACCGCGACGGTCCCGATGAGAATCGCCTTGGGGAGCGAGCGCACGGGGTCGCGTACGGCGGGCGCGACATAGCACACGTTCTGCCAACCGCCGTACGAGAAGAAGACCGGCAACAGGCCCGCGGCGATCATCTCGAGTGTGCTGTTCGGCATCGCTCGCGAGGTGGCCTGCAGCGTTTGTCCCGTACTTCCCGGGAGCGCGAAGGCGAGTGCTCCTGCCAGCAGAGCCGCGATCGCAGTGAGCTTCGTGAGCATGCAGAAGTTCTGGAAGCGTGCGCCGACGACCAGACCGCTGAGTGCGAGGCCGTTGAGCACGACGATGAGAACGGCGGCGACTCCGAAGCGCGTCATCGGATCGACGGATTCCGAGACGAGTCCCAGACCGAACGACGCCGCGAAGTCACAGATGACGGCGACGGCAGCAGTCGTCGTGACTCCGAGGATCGTCCATGCGAACAGGAATGCCGCGAACCGTCCAAACGCTTGGTGCAAGAACACGAACCAACCACCGGACTTGGGGATGCTGGCCCCCAGTTCTGCGAACGTGAACGCGCCGCACAGCGCCACGACCGCTCCGATCGTCCAGGCGCCGAGGAAGAGCTCCGGTGTCGGCAGCGCTCGCGCGACGTCGCTCGGCGTGAAGAAGATGCCGACGCCGATCATGCCGCCCATGACGAGCATCGTGGCGTCGAAGGTCCCGAGTCGTCGTTCCTCAGACATGCAGGCTGCTCCTCGCTGTTGCCTCAGACTATGCTGTGCCCCCCGCTCTCACAGAAGCACTCCCCGCACGGATTCCTCAATGGCCGCCTCGCGACGATGCGAGGCGCGATGCCTCATGGTCAACCCCTCGTCCTCCGGTCCGCGTCCCACTGGCGCCATTCGACGCCTCGTTACGGTTGCGGTCTCCTTCGCGTGCATCGCGCTGGGGACGGCATGCAGCCCGAGTCCCGACAAGACTGGCACGGGCAACGGCGCCAAGGTGCGCCGGATCGCGGTGATTCCGAAGGGGACGACCCACGAGTTCTGGAAGTCGATCCACGCGGGTGCGCTTGCAGCCGGACGAGAGCTCGGTGTCGAGGTCCTGTGGCAAGGTCCGATCAAAGAGGATGATCGCAACGCGCAGATCGACGTCGTCGAGAGTTTCCTGGCGAAGAAGGTCGACGGCATCGTGATCGCACCGCTCGACGACAAGGCGCTCGCGCGTCCACTGCGCGAAGCGTCCGAAGCCGGAATCCCGGTCGTCATCATCGACTCGGACGTTGCATGGGATGGCCGCAAGAGTTTCATCGCGACCGACAACTACAAAGGTGGTGCACTCTGCGCGGATGCACTCGCGACCAAGCTCGGAGGCAAGGGCAAGGTCGCG
Source organism: Planctomycetota bacterium (assembly GCA_020426005.1). GTDB lineage: Bacteria > Planctomycetota > UBA1135 > UBA1135 > JACKHW01. The sequence goes on from JAGQQW010000057.1 coordinate 19,348, forward strand.
ATGCTGCGATACATCGAGGGATCGGCGAGCACGGAGAAGCGCGAGCGCGGCTTCCTCGAAGGCATGGCCAACAACCATCCAGACATCAAGATCGTGTCGTCGAATCAGCGTGGCGGCGCAACGACGGCCTCCGCTGTCAGTGCGTCCGAGACGCTGCTCGGACGTTTCGGTGATCTGCAGGGAGTGTTCTGCCCGAACGAGTCCGTCACATTCGGCATGCTGCGTGCCTTGCAGGACAGCGGCAAGGCCGGGTCGATCGTGCTCGTCGGATTCGATGCGAGCCCCAAGCTCGTCGAGGGCCTCGCGAAGCGCGAGATCGAAGCGCTCGCGATCCAGGACCCCGTCAAGATGGGGGAGCTCGGCGTGCGGCGCATCGTCGACGTCCTCGAAGGGCGGGACGTGCCGGCGCGGATCGATACCGGGGTCACGCTCGTGACCGCGGACTCGATGAAAGAGCCTGCCAATGCGCGCTTGCTCGATCCCGACTTGTCGATTCTCGACAAGTAACCACGAGACTCCGTGCACGTGATCACGCTTCGCGCGCAGGGCATCGCCAAACACTTCGGTGTCGTGCGCGCGCTAGACGGCGTCGACTTCGACGTGCATGGCGGTGAGGTCCACGCACTGCTCGGTGAGAACGGTGCGGGAAAGAGCACCTTGCTCAGCGTGCTCGCTGGCGTTCATGCGCCGACGGCGGGGAGCATCGAGTTCGATGGAGAACCGTACGCCCCCCGCAATCCGCTCGACGCGGTGCGCGCAGGGATCGTCACGATTCACCAGGAACTGTGCTCGAGCCCCGACCTCACTGTCGAGCAGAACATCGTACTGGGCCGCGAACCGCGCGTACGGCGTCGCGGATTGCGTGCTCTCGTCGACCGTGCCCGCGTTCGTGAACTCGCCGAACAAGCTCTCGAACGCATCGGCGCGAGCGTCGCACCGACCGCACGAGTGGCCGATCTCGGTCCATCGGAGCGGCAGCTCGTCGAGATCGCGCGTGCGCTCGCGTTCGATGTGCGTGTGCTCGTGCTCGACGAGCCGACGAGTTCGTTGACCGCGGTCGAAGTCGAGCGACTCTTCGCGGTGCTCGAGAGTTTGCGTGCCGATGGACGCGCGATCGTCTACGTGAGTCACTTCCTCGAAGAGGTGATGCTCATCGCGGATCGTTTCACCGTGTTGCGCGACGGTCGAACCGTTGGATCCGGAAAGGTCGCGGGTGCCGAGATCGGCGGCATCGTCGAACTGATGGCGGGGAGAAGGCTGGACGAGGTCTATCCACCGAAGCGAGAGCGCGCTCGGTCCGACGGTTCGTCGATCGTCTTCGACGTTCGCGAGGTGGTGGGCAAGTCGCTTCCGCGCGAGGCTCGTTTCTCTCTCGGGCGCGGTGAGATTCTCGGAGTGTTCGGTCTCGTCGGGGCTGGCCGTACGGAGCTCTTGCGCGCGTTGATCGGACTCGATCCCGCTCGCCGGCGGATCATCTCCGTGTCGTCGGATCGTGATGTCCTTCTCGGCGGAGGACCTCGCGAGGCGCTCGCTCACGGGATCGGGTTCGCGAGCGAGGATCGAAAGGACGAGGGGCTCGCGCTCGATCTCACGATTGCGCAGAACATCACGTTGAGCGGTCTCGAGCGTCACGCGCGCTTCGGTTTCGTTCGATCGAGTTCCGTGCGTGAGGCATCGGAGCGATGCGCCGACGCTTTCGACGTGCGTCGTGCGTCGACCGAGCAAGCCGTCGGGCGACTCTCGGGCGGCAATCAGCAGAAGGTCGCGCTGGCTCGACTGCTGCACGAGGAAGCGAATGTGTGGCTGCTCGACGAACCGACTCGCGGCATCGACGTAGCGAGCAAGTCCGAGATCTACAGGCGCATTCATTCGCTCGCGAACGACGGCGCGTCCTTCGTGGTCGTCAGTAGCTACGTTCCCGAGTTGCTCGGGATTTGCGATCGCATTGCCGTGATGCATCGCGGTGTTCTCGCTCAGTCTCGAGCTGCGTGTGATTGGACCGAACACGAACTGATCGAGGTCGCCGCGCGCGGAGTCGACCGTCGTGCGGTTCAGGACCGAGCTTCGGAGGTAGACCAGTGACGAGTGGTTCGATCTTGCGTGCACTCCGTCCCTGCATCGGGCTCGCGATCGTGCTCACGGTGTTCGCTCTGCACCCTCAGGCCGAAGGGTTCTTGTCGGTTTTCAACTTCAAGATCGTCGCGAATCAGACCGTCATCGTCGGTCTTGCCGCGATCGGTGCGACGTTCGTCATCGTATCTGGCGGTATCGATCTGAGCGTCGGGTCGATCATCGCGCTCAGTAGTGTCGTCTGTGCGCTCGTCTTGCGCGCCGAATACGGCGTTACGCTCGCGATGGTCAGCGCGATCATCGCGGGCTGTGTTTGTGGCCTCGTCAACGGGCTGATGATCACGATGCTGCGCATCGCTCCGTTCGTCGCGACGCTCGGCATGCTCGGGATCGCACGCGGTGCTGCCAAATGGATCTCAGGAGAACAGAAAGTCGACGTGCCTCCTGCAGCGCTCGAGTCGGGTGGACTCCAGGCATGGATGTCCAATCGACCCGATCCCGAGTGGTTGTGGTTCTCGCCCGGTGTTTGGACGACGATTTTGCTCGCGCTGATCGCGGCTTACGTGCTGCGGCGGTCGGTGTTCGGCATCCACGTGACGGCAATCGGGTCCAACGAGAAGACCGCACGTCTCTGTGGCATCCGAATCGAACGTACGAAGATCGCGATCTACTCGATCGCCGGTGCGTGCGCGGGGCTCGCCGGATTCATGCTCTGTGCACGATTGACGGTTGGCAATCCGACGGCCGCGCTCGGCAAAGAGCTCGACGTGATCGCTGCGGTCGTGATCGGAGGTGCGAGCCTCGCTGGCGGGCAGGGCGGAGTGCTCGGGTCCATGCTCGGTGCGTTGATGATGGCCTTCCTCGCCAGTGGCTGCAAAATGACCGGAAGCGCGACATACGTTCAGGAGATCCTCATCGGTACGATCATCGTCGTCGCAGTCAGCGTCGACGTTTTGCAGCGTCGACGCGCTTGAGCGACGGCCATTTGCTGCAACCGTGAGAGCCCCGTTGGTGCGCGCCATGCGTGAAGATCGAGCTACGTTCTATTCGAGTGGAGTCGCGGAATTCGATCGTGCGATCGTCGTTCCGCACGGCGAAGCGAAGGACTTCCGGATCCGCGTCAAACGTGACGAGCTCGCGGATCTGCTCGCGTCGTTCGAGGTCCGTGGGCCGGTGCGTTGGGTCGCGCCACCGACCTGGGACGGAAGCGGACAGCCGCCGACTCTCACGATCGATCCGTCCGGCGCGCTACCGGGTCTCCTCGTGCAGCTCGTCGGTGTGCGCGTCGAGCTCCTCTTGGCAAACGGAGCAGCGAGCGTTACGGGTGAACTCGTTGGCCTGCACGACGAAGCGCGCGGTGGCGCAGGGGACGATTGGAGCGAGCGATACGTCGTGGTCCTGGCGGACGGCCAGCTCCGTCGCACCGCACTCGCGGATGTTCGCGGTGTGCAGATCCTCGACGAAGCGATGCAGAAGGAACTCGATCGCGCCTTGCGGCAGCGCATCGAAGGTCTCCGGCCGAGTTCCAAGACGCTGCGCTTTTCTCTCACGTCCCTCGAAGCCGGCAATGCAGACGCACGGATGCGATACACGATCCCGGCTGCTGCGTGGAAGATCAGCTATCGTCTGCGCCTCGACGAGGAGTGCGTAGAGCTCGCGGCGTTCGCGATCGTCGACAACGATGGCGAGGAGGATTGGGAGAGTCTGCGAGTGACGGTGGTCTCGGGCGAACCGATCTCGTTTTCGACCGATCTCGCCGAAGCGAAGCGGCCGATGCGCAAGACGGTCCGGTTGGTTGCGAAGGAGGCGTTCGGCGCGGTCGAGGTCGAAGAAGGTATGGTGCCACTCGCGGCGGCCGCTGCACCAGGGGGCGCGCATCGCAAAATGGCGCGCATGCGCGGTGCGCGCTTCGAAGAGGTCGCGGAAGACGCGGCAGGCGCGTTCGCCATGGGCGAGGCCGAGAGTGACGTGCATGCGGAGTTCACGAGCGCGTCTTCGCGTGAGGTTGGCGAGTTCCAAGTCTTCGAGACGCAGGAGCTCGTCACGATCCGCAAGGGCGAGTCCGCGGCGATCCCGCTCTTCTCTCTCGAGCTCGGCGAAACCAAGCAGGTGCTCCACTACAAGCACTCGGAGCACGCGGAGCGTCCTTGGCGTGCGATCGACTTCGTGCACGACGGTGACTTCGCGCTCGGCCGCGGTGTGTGCACGGTCACCGACGGCGGTGTCTTTGCCGGGAACTGCATCATTCCTGCGCTCAAGAAGGGCGGGGACGCACTGTTGCCGCACGCGCTCGAGACAGGTGTGCGCGTTCGATTCGAGGATCGCGGAACCGAGGACCGCCGCGTCGGCTTCGTCTTCGGGGGCGGGTATCTCGTGACGCGGATCGAACGCACGCGCACGGTCGTCTATCGCGTTCGTAATTCGCGAGAAGCAGCGTTCACGTGTCTGCTCGATCACGAACTCGCGATGCACGACGCCGAACTCGAATGTCGTCTCGTTCGCGACGACGAGAGCGAAGAGCTGCCGATCGAGTCGAAGCTGTCGTCCGGGTATCGACTCCGCTTCGATCTGGCGCCACGCGAAGACATGTTGGTCCAAGTCGTCGAACGCGCACCGATCCAGCAGACGATCCAATTGACGACGAGCGGGCAGATCGAGTGGTTCTTCGATGTCTTCCTCGTCCAGGAGCAACGGATCGCGGATCTGCCCGAGTTGCGTGCGATTCTCGCATCGCGCCGAGATCTCGAGGCGACACGCGCGCAGCGTGACGAGAAGCGGCGCGAGCACGAGCGGCTCGTGCAGCGTCAGGAGCGGTTGCGCAAGAACATCGATGCAATGCATCGCCATGAGCAGGCCGACAAGTGGCGGCAAGAACTCGCGTCCAGCGAGGAGCGACTGACCGCCCTCGAAGAGATCGATCTGCCCGGCCTCGAGGAAAAGGAGCAGGCGGTTCTCCAGGCTCTCGACCGTCAGATCGAAGCCCTGAGCCTGGTGCTCGATTCGGAGTCTTGACGGAGAGGTCTCTTTAGGTAACCTGTTGGTTACTTATGGTGGACGACTCGACGGACCTGCTCTTCAAGAGCCTCGCGCACACCGCGCGACGGCGCATGTTGGACCTCGTCCAACACGCGCCAGGCATGACCGTGAAGGCGCTCTCGAGCCACTTCGACATGACCCGGATCGCGGTGCTGAAGCACCTGCGACAGCTCGAAGCTGCGGACCTCATCCTCAGCAAGAAGCGCGGGCGCGAGCGTCACCTGTACTTCAATCCGGTGCCGATCCAGCAGATCTACGACCGGTGGACGGATCGCTACAGCGCGTTCTTCGCCGGTCGTCTCGTCGACATGAAGGATCGCGTGGAGCGACGAGAACAACGAAAGGACCAGAACAGTGCCTGAGACGACCGCCATGTTCCGTGTCACGATCGCGAGCACGATCGATGCCGTCTGGAACGAGATCACGAAGACGGACGAGCCGATTCCGGCGTTCTTCAACTCGCGGATGGACGTCCTGCGACTCGCTCCGGGTTCGCGTCTCGCGATGCGCACTGCCGATGGCAAGTACACCGGAGTCGTCGGGGAGATCCTCGAATTCGATCCGCCGCGGCGCTTCGCGCACACGTTTCGCTTCACGAACTTCGAAGATCCGCCGTGCAAGGTCATCTACTCGCTCGAGGAAGTTGCCGGTGGAGTGCAGTTCACCCTCGAGATCGAGGATCTGCCTCCGGGCACGAAGACCGCGAAGCAGATGCTGCAGGGCGGCAAGATGATCGTGAACACGCTCAAGTCGGTGATGGAGACGGGGCGCCCATCGATGGGGATTCGCGTGTTGTTCCGAGTGTTCAAGCTGATGCAGCCGTTCAGTCCGAAGCGTTGCGCGAGCGTTCACTGGCCCGTTGATGACGCATGAACGACACTGCTGTATCCGTTCGCGAAGCACGTTCGCAGGATCGAGACGCATGGCTCGCGCTCCGGAGCGCACTCTGGCCGGGTGCCGCCGAGGAGCATCGCGAGGAGATCACTCGCTACTTCGAAGCGCGAGAAGCGACCCGGGTCGGCTTCGTGTGTGTGGCCGAGGCGGAAGAGGGCGATCTAGTCGGCTTTGCCGAAGTGTCGATCCGTTCGTTTGCCGAAGGTTGCACGTTTCCTCCGGTTGCCTATTTGGAGGGATGGTACGTCGCGCCCGTGTGGCGCAAGCAGGGCGTCGGGCGAGCTCTCGTGCTGGCAGCAGAAGCGTGGGGGCGAGCGCGCGGCTGTCGCGAATTCGCTTCGGACACGGAAGCCGAGAACGAGGTGAGCCGCCTCGCGCACCGAGCTCTCGGGTTCGATGACCTGGGAGCCATTCGTTGCTTCCGCAAGGTTCTTTGATCGGCTCCGCTACCGCAGACGAACGACGCGATGGATCGAGTCCCCCGTTCCTATCCGGAAGCTGTCGGGGAACACCTTTCGAAACTCGGGGCGGTGATTCGAATCGTTGCAGTGCAGATAGTAACTGCCCGGTGGGACTTCGAACGGCACACCGCTCGGAGTCGCGAAGTGCGGTAGGTCACATCCTGCAGACAAGTACGCCAGCTCCAGGCTGTCGACCGGGATCGGGTTTCCGCGCACATCGAGCGTTTGGATCAGTAGCGTCGAAACCCGCCGATTCGGTGGCCTCAAGTCGGCGATCGTGGGCGCTTCGATTCGATCCAGTTTTCGAAACTGGACGGCGTGCCGCGAGATGCCACTTCGCGCACCGAGGACGATGAAGTCGACCTTGCCGCTCGTTGCACTCGACACGCCATCGCAGTCGAAGCCTACGTGCGTCAGCGCGGTCGGGTAGCGATTGGTCAAGCCCGCCT
>JAGQQW010000579.1 GCA_020426005.1 Planctomycetota bacterium
CGGGGTGCCGATCTGCGGCAACGTGCCGGGGATCGTGGCGAGCAGCATCTCGTCCTTGCGGACGCCGCGGCGCGGCAGGCAGTTGAGGAGCCCGACCGTGTACGGGTGCTGCGGGTCGTCGAACACCTGCTCCGCGGGACCTTCCTCGACCACCTTGCCGGCGTACATCACGCCGACCCGGTCGCACATCGTGCGGATCACACCGAGGTTGTGAGCGATGAGCAGGATCGCTGCGTCGGTCTCGCTGCGGAGGGTGCGCACGAGGTCGAGCACCTCGGCCTCGACCGTCGCGTCGAGACCGGTCGTCGGCTCGTCGAGCACGAGCAGCTTCGGGTTGGAGGCGAGCGCCATCGCGATCACCACGCGCTGCTGCATGCCACCCGACAGCTGGTGGGGGTATCGGTGCATGACCCGCTCGGGGTCGGCGATGCGCACGTGTCGCAGCGCCTGCAGCGCGCTCTGCTCGGCCTGCGACCGTGACTGGCCGAGCAGGGTGAAGCACTCGATCACCTGCGGGCCGATGCGCAGCACCGGGTTCAGCGCCGATCCCGGGTCCTGGTACACCATCGACGCACGCTT
>JAGQQW010000580.1 GCA_020426005.1 Planctomycetota bacterium
CTTGCGGGTCGCCGGCATGGCTCCGCCGAAGAACGGGCCGAGACGCGGATCGATGTCGTTCTCGGTCCGCGGCGGCATGCGGTGCGGGTTGAGCACCTCGACGAAGCCCGACGTGGCCACGGTCTGCCGCTTCAGGAAGTCGGCCATCGTCCAGTAGAGGCTGTTGTCGCGCCAATCGTTCGACCCAATGCCACCACCGGCATTCTGGCCTGAGGCTTGCGCCCAACGGTTCTGCTGCGGGCTCGCGCAGTTGTTCGGAGTGCCGCCGGTGAACGCACGGAAAGCCGGCAACGGACCGGACTGCACGGTCAGCGAGATCTGCCAACCGTTGAAGCCGTTCGCGATGAACCCGAACTCCGCCGGCAGATCCGGCTGGTCGCACATCGTCTGGAAGTCCGCGAGCAGTGGCAGCGCCACCGATCCGAGCAGACCATCGGTGAAGTTGTCGGTCGCACCGCTGGTCGTGTGGATGTTCTCGCGGTTGTCCCAACGCGGCGTCGCGAGTTGGATCGAGCCGCCACCACCGCGACGCTGCGGGCTGCAGACGCCACCGAGGAACGGGGAGAGGATGTACT
>JAGQQW010000581.1 GCA_020426005.1 Planctomycetota bacterium
GAAATCCACGTCTTCATCTGTTGGACCATTTTTCGCCCACTGCCAGCCCAGGTGCCACTTGCCCACGCCGCCGGTGCGATAACCGTGCTGCTTTAGGAACGACGCCACCGTCATGCGTTCCGGCTCCAGCAGCGGACCCGAATAGCCCCAGGTGACGCCCTGCTTGAGCGCCGAGCGCCAGTTGTAGCGCCCGGTCAAAATGCTGTAGCGCGAGGGCGTGCAAACAGCCGACGTGGCGTGGGCGTCGCGGCAGATCATGCCCTCGGCGGCCAGCCGGTCCAGATGCACGGTGCGGATCTTCGAATTTTCGTTGAGGCACGACAGGTCGCCGTAGCCCATGTCGTCGGCCAGGATGTAGATCAGGTTGGGTTTCGTGTTCATAATGACATCTCAATCACTTTCGGCTGGGCCAAATCAATCTCTAGCCGCCCATCTTCATGTTGACGCGCCAGCGGCGCTTCCAGCTTGGGCCAGCCCAGTTCACCATGTTGGGTCCAGCGGCGCAGGGCGTCCCACGCCATCAAGTCGATTTCCAGGCCCAAGTGGGCGTCGTCGCGCGCGGCTGTAAAGGTGG
>JAGQQW010000582.1 GCA_020426005.1 Planctomycetota bacterium
GCCATCTGGGCGAACAGGCTGCCGCTGTAGCTGCCGCCCAGGTCGACCTTCTGCGTGTGTTCGGCGGCCGGGCCGCGCTGGTCCTTGTTCTGGTCGAGGTACTCGGCGTGGTCCTTGCAGCGCGTCGAGAAGTTCGCCGACCAGGTCACGGGAGTGCGCTTGAACTCGGCGCGCTTCTCGTTGAGCGCCGCGAGCCACTTGTCGACGCCCTTGCTGATCGCGCTGACCGGCGGCGTGTTGTTCTGGATCGCCTTCAACACCGGCGACGCCTCCGTCCAGAAGTCCTCCCACTCCTTGTCGAGCTGCGGGATCGTCGTGCCAGGGTGCTGCTCGGCGAACTTCGACTCGAACTCGGCTGGCTGACGCGCGCGGCGCTCCTTCATCTCGAGCGCGATCTCGTCCATCGTGCGCAGCATCTTCGGGTCGCGGCGCAGCATGTAGTCGCAGAACGACCACGCCTTGATGCGCTCCTCGTTGGTGAAGTTCGCCGCGTCCGCGAACGGCAGCTTGTTGGCGGGCACGCCGCCGGTGCTCTTCCAGGCCATCTCGAGGCTGAGGTTCTTCCAGACG
>JAGQQW010000583.1 GCA_020426005.1 Planctomycetota bacterium
TGGACGGTGATGTTGCGGCCCATCGAGGCCGACGGCACGCCGAGGACCTCCACCTGCGCGGCGCTCGAGGTCGGTGGCAGGGCGATGAGGCCGAAGCCGGATAGCAGGATGGCCGCGACGAGGGCCAGTATGTTGCGAATTGGGTTCATCGAATGTCTCACTACTGGTCGGGCCCCGACCCATGGGAGTTATCGGAGGCGGTCGGCCATCAGTTACTTGGTGATCACCGAGCTGGCCGGGCTGCTCGATGCGCGGGGCGGACGGCTGCTCGTCGGGATCACCGGGCCGCCGGGTGCGGGCAAGTCGACCCTGGCGCGCGCGGTGCTGTCCGGTGTCGGGCAGGGGTGCTATCTGCCGATGGACGGCTTCCACCTGTCCAACGCCGAACTGGACGGGCTCGGCCGCCGCGACCGCAAGGGGGCGGCGGACACCTTCGACGCCGCCGGCTACGTGGCGAGCCTGCGGCTGGTCGCGGGGGAGTATGGGCGCCGCGACGTCTACGTGCCCGACTTCGACCGGGCGCGCGACGAACCGGTGCCGGCCGGCCTGGTGATCCCAGCCGATTGCCG
>JAGQQW010000584.1 GCA_020426005.1 Planctomycetota bacterium
AGTTGCCGTCGGAGACATTCACTCCGATCAACGGCTCGATCGCGGTTGGTGCCGGCTTCACCACCGAGATCGATGGAGCGGCTCTTGCCGTCGACTGCAATGGCGACGGGAAGACCGACGAGAAGGCCAAGGGCGTCGGCGGCCTCATCACCCTCAAGGGTGGCACGGGCGGCCTCGCTCACGACTACAGCCTGCGCCTGGTCAACGAGGGCGGTTGGAGGTGGGCATCCTCCGGCGCGCTCGAGGGCAAGGTGGCCGGCCAGAAGGTCGCCATCATCGACCAGAACAACAACGGTCGGTTCGACGACTTCGGCGCGGACGCGATCGTCATCGGCAAGTCCGATGCCGCCGCGTACCTGTCCAAGGTCGTGAACATCAACAACTCGCTCTTCGAGATCTCCTTCTCCGAGGACGGCAGCGAGCTGGCCTACAAGCCCTTCGAGGGCGCCACCGGCACGCTCAACCTGGTCGCGGATTTCGAGTCGAAGGGCAAGCTGACCGCCGTCGTCGTTCGCAACGAGAACAGCGACTATTCCTTCGAGCTCTCCGACGCGAAGCGAGGCATGACC
>JAGQQW010000585.1 GCA_020426005.1 Planctomycetota bacterium
CCTGCTCGTCGACCTGATGCCGCAGGGCGCCAGCAGCCCGCAGAACCTCGTCGTGTTCGGCAGCGACGTGCTGTTCGTCGCGAACACACCCGGCCTCGGGCGCGAGCTCTGGAAGACCGATGGCACGACCGCCGGCACCCAGCTGGTGAAGGACATCCGCACCGGCTCGGCGAACAGCCTCACGAACGAGATCGTGCCGTTCAACGGTCTGGCCTGGTTCGCCGCCCACGACGGCTCGAACGGCAGCGAGCTCTGGAAGACCGACGGCACGACCGCCGGTACGAGCCTGGCCGTCGACCTCCGTGCGGGTCCGCAGAGCGGTGCCCCGACCCGACTCACGGTCGCCGGCGGCTGGCTCTGGTTCGCGGCGAGCGACGGCAACACCGGCGTCGAACTGTGGCGCAGCGACGGCACGCCGGCCGGGACGACGCTCGTCGCCGATCTGAACCCGGGCGGCAACACGCAGATCTACGAGATCGCGCCGTTCGGCAGCGGCGTCCTGTTCGCGGCGGACGTCGGCAACGGCAACGGCCAGGAGCCGTGGTTCAGCGACGGCACCGTGTCGGGCA
>JAGQQW010000586.1 GCA_020426005.1 Planctomycetota bacterium
TACCAATGGGTTGAAGCGGCCGAATGTTCTGCTGGTGCTTACGGACGACCAAGGGTATGGCGATCTCGGGAGCACTGGAAACCCTTGGATTCGGACCCCCAACCTCGATGCCTTCGCCGTTGCCTCGGTCCGCTGCAACGACTTCCACGTCTCCCCGCTTTGCACGCCCACGCGCGGTTCGCTGATGACCGCGCACAACCCGCTGCGCAACGGCGCGTGGGCTACCTGCTGGGGCCGCTCGATCCTCCGCCGCGAGGAGACGACGATCGCCGATCACTTCGCCGGCGCCGGCTACCGCACCGGCCTCTTCGGCAAGTGGCACCTGGGCGACAGCTACCCCTATCGCCCCCAGGATCGCGGCTTCCAGAAAGTCGTTGCCCACAAGGGGGGAGGCGTCGGCAATACCCCCGACTTCTGGGGCAACAGCTATTTCGACGACACCTACTTCGCCAACGGCAAGCCGACGCGGTACGAGGGGTATTGCACCGACGTCTGGTTCGAGGAGGCGACCGCCTTCATCACGGAGGCGCTCGATGCCGGCTCACCATTCTTCGCTTGCGTGACGACC
>JAGQQW010000587.1 GCA_020426005.1 Planctomycetota bacterium
ATTTCTTCGGCTTCAACGCCGATCTCGCGCTGCAATACCGCGGGCGCTTCGACGATGCCGGCCGCGAGGCCCGGCCCGGCGCCCGGCGCGAGCTTCACGAGGCCATGCGCATGATCGCCGAGACCGGCGCCGGCCCGCGGGAGCAGGCGGTATCGATTGGCTGCTCGATCAAGTGGAAGGCCGCGTGAAGGGCGGGCCCGCGGCGCGGCTGATCTTCGACCTCGACGGCACGCTGATCGATTCCGCGCCCACGATCTGCGCGGCGGGCAATGCGCTGCTCGCCGAACTGGGGCGGCCGCCGCTTGAGGCCGGCACGATCATGAGCTTGGTCGGCATGGGCGTGGGGAACCTGGTGGCCGGCATGCTGCGGGAGGGCGGCGGCGTTCCGGGCGGCGAGCTCGCACCGCATCTCGCGCGCTATCGCGCGATCTACGAGGCCGATCCCTGCGCGGGGACCGAGCCCTATCCCGGGGTGCGCGAGACGCTCGCCGCGCTGGCCGAAGACGGGCATGGCCTGGGCGTTTGCACCCAGAAGCCCGATCCATCGGCGCTGCGCATCCTGCGCGG
>JAGQQW010000588.1 GCA_020426005.1 Planctomycetota bacterium
CCGCGCCAGGCAATCGCCTGTCCGGGGCTGGCCAGATGCGCCATCGACAGCATTGGCACGCCCCATTCGCTCTGGACCGGAATGAGCTTCTTTTCCGAAGTCGCCTGCGGTCGCGCGCCTTCGGTCGCCATCAGCCGCGCCTGCGAAGGGCCGTAGATGTCGGCATCGACCAGCCCGGTGCGCAGGCCGGAACGCGCCAGCGCAATCGCGAGATTGGCCGACAGCGTCGACTTGCCGACGCCGCCCTTGCCCGATCCGACAGCAATGATGGAGCGCGCGCGCTTTTCGCCCATCATCGCCACACGCACCTCGGACACGCCCGGCGCTTCACGCAGGGCATCCTTCGCGGCGATCTCCAGCCGGTCGCGTTCGAGCCCGTCTAGCCCGGTCACATCGAACACGAGCGTCGCCACGCCATCGGCAAGGCGCAGCGATTGCAGGCGCGCCCTGGCAGCGTCAGGCAAGCGCCGTTCTAGTTCGTTGCCCGTATTCTCAGTCATCAATCGCCCCTGGGTGCAGTTTTCGGCTCCGCACCCCCCTAGCAAGGAAAAAGCGTGCGCAGGCACT
>JAGQQW010000058.1 GCA_020426005.1 Planctomycetota bacterium
TGCCGAACTGATCTTCGTGCCGCCGGACTCACGCAGGTGGAAGAACGTGTGCTGATCGACGATGTGCGCCACGGCATCGTGGACGATGTACACGACCTCGAGATTGTCGTATTGGCTGCGCAACCACGTGTCGAGCCAGAACGCCTCGATGCGCACGATCTCCTTCTGTTCGCGCCCCATCGAACCGCTGACGTCCATCATGTAGACGATCACGGCATTGGCCTGAGGCTTCGTGACCTCCTTGCGCGACTTGTAGCGACGGTCGTTCTTGATCGGAATGATCGCGGGATTGTCCGGGTCATAGAGCCCGGCTGCGATCTGCCGCTTGAGCGCTTCGGTATACGTGCGCTTGAAGTGGCGCAGACTCTCCGGCCCGACGCGACGAATACCGCGCCAAGAACCACCTTCGGTCTCGAGCTGTTTGCTGCCCTTGGGCTCGATGCGCGGCAAGCCGAGCTCTTCGCCGAGGATCTGTGCGAGTTCGTCGAGACCGACTTCGACTTCGATCGAGTGCTTTCCCTCGTCCTCGCCTGCTTGCCCCGGACCCGGTTGCTGTTCGCCGTCCACCGCGTCGCCAGGCTCGCCTTCGCCCTGACCGACACCTCCCTTCTCGTTCTTGCCGAACCGGAAGCGCGGCAAGTTGATCTGCGGAATCGGGATCGAAACGTAACGACCGCCCTGCTTACCGATCATCTCACCGGAGCTGACGAACCGCTTGAGATCACGCTTGATTCGACCCCTCACGATCTCGCGGAAGCGCGTGTGGTCTCTGTCGATCTTGCGAACCATGGTCCTATCGCCTGACGTGGATGGAAGAACGCGCCTTCTCGGCTCTTCGGGATTCTCTTTAGTTGAACTTGATGGACAGTTCCATAGTGGCGAGAAACGGCTGCGCTACCGGATTCCTTGGACGACTTGTTCGATCTGGAGGAGCGCGTCGTCGACGCTGTCCAGATCGCGAACTGCCAACAAGAGCTGCGGAGACGGCTCTGGCCCCGTCCACAACAAACCCTCGAGCGTTTGCACCTCGGTGACGGTCTCTCGGGTCCTCGGTGTGAGCAGCGGGCCGAAGATCGGGCCGAGGAAGAGTCCGAGCAGGCAGCCGAGCCCACTATGGGTCTCGCCCCGATCGACGACCTTGTCGACGGGCACACGCGCACTGCCTCGCCGGAACCGCACGCCGGTCAGCGGTAGTTCACGGCGCCGAAACGTCACGAAGAAGAAGCGCTCTTCGACGCGGCAACGCTCGTCATCCATGTCGAGCACGACACGCAAGTTCCATGGGAGCCAGCGCAAGACGAGCAGCACGATGCCGACGCTGAGGATGATGGAGACGATCATGAGACCGCCCAATGGAATGTCGGTTGCGGATTCGAGCAACCCCACGGTCACGATCCCGGCGATCACGAGGGCAACCGACCCAAGCCACGCTCTCCACCGTCGCTCGAAGATCACGCAGCGTCGAACGTCGATGTGCACCCCCACCGCGGAGACCACGCGGCGGAGCGATCGGGGCCAGGGCTCTTCGCGCGAGGACATGGAGCGTCGCACGATAGCAGCGCGCGACGAGTGCGCGCAGGGGAAGCTGCGGGGTTCTCACGCCACGTCCGTGCTATCGTGACGGCTCCTTCGACCGAACCGAAATGCCTGCGCGGGCATACAGTGAACAACATGCGGAACAGAGCCTCGATCTTCACCCTGATCGCACTCATCGCCCTGAGCATCTTCGGCGCAACGACGCCCGTGAGAGCGCAGAAGAAAGACGACCCGAAAATGCCCGTCGAACGCAAGGTCGTCACGGACGAGGCCGGACTGCAGCAGTGGGCACCACACGAAGGTGCGCCCTGCCCGATGTGTCGAACCAACAAGGTCATCGACTGTCCGACGTGCAAGGACGCCGAGCACGCCGAGACGTGCCTCGAGTGCGGGACCAAGAAGGAACCACGCACGAAGAAGGCCCCGTGCCGTTTGTGCGCCGGAGAGGGCAAGCTCCCGGACATGCTCGTCGAAGGCCCGTGCATCGGTTGCACCGGTGCCGGCGTCTTCCCCTGCGTCGGCTGTCGCGGCGAGACGAGCTACCCGGTCGAAGGTGGCGGCAAGAAGCGTCAGAAATGCGCCGTCTGCCGCGGTGAGGGCAGCATTCGTTGTTCGGTCTGCAAGGGGAAACGTCGCTGCGATCCCATCAGCCCGAAGAAAGGAATCGCTGACGCCAGCCTCAAGGATCTCGAAGCTGCAGCCAAGTCGATCGAAGCGGTCCTCGTGGAGCTGCGCGCTTGCGAGTTCGCCGGCATCAAGGAGCGCGACGAGCTCAAGAAGTATCAGGCGATCCTCAAGGACCTCGCGAAGATCTCGAAGCCATCGAAGGCGGCGTCGTCGATGATCAAGGACTTGATCGGCCTCGCGAGCCGCATGGACCAATACACGGGCAAGGAAGGGCGCAAGTCGGAGACCTTCGACATGTTCCGGCGCTACAACGTCTACTGGCTCGAGGGGCAGGCCGAACTCCTGAAGCTCGCCATCGAACGCGCGAAGCACAACGAGAACGCGACCAAGAAGTGACGGATAAGAAGTGACGGATAAGAAGTGATTCGACATCCCCTTTTCGGCCGACGCATCACGACCGTCGCGGCCGTCGTCTTCGTCGGGGCAGCCGCTCCGGTTTTCGCGCAGGATCGTTTCGGAGCCACGATCAACAAAACGCTCGTTCGCGCCCCGTTGCGGGACGACGAGTCGCTGACGAAGACGAGCACCAGCGAAGTCGTCGCCGCGGCGCGCCCCGCGATCGTCCGCGTCTACGTCGAAATCACCGAGAAGCGCACCAAATTCGCGATCGAGCGACCCAGTTCGGGCGTGATCGTCGATTCGTCGGGAATCGTGCTCACGTTCTGGTCGCTCGTCGCGGAGGGCTACGAAGAGGGAAAGCCACGTGCGGCGCGAGCCGTGTTCGCGCAAACGCGCGACGGTCAGAAGCACCCACTGATCCTCCTCGCACACGACGAGACGAGCGACCTCGCGCTCCTCGCAGTGGATGGCGCTGCGAACGACACGACCTTCCCGTCGCTCGAACTCGCGACTTCGTCCGCAGTGCGCCCTGGAGATCGTTGCGTCGTCCTGAGCTACCACGACGGATCGGAGTTCGCCGCGTTCTCGGGCGTGCTCGCACGGCCTCAAGGATCGACGACGCATCGAGGTCGAGGCATCGGTGTCGACGAGTTCTGGATCACGGATGCCGCGATCCAGCTGCGTAGTCAGGGCGCAGCCGTTCTCGACGGGTTCGGCCGGCTCGTGGGTCTCGCGTCGGCCGAACACGTGCGACGCCAAGTCCGAGAACCGGACCTCGAAGACGTCCTCGCACCGTCGTTCGGAATCGTGCTTCCCGTCGACGCTGTGCGCACGCGCTTCCGTGATGCGCTCCGCGCTCGCGCGCCGTCGAACAAGTCGCTTCTCGGGAATGCAGACGGCAGCGAGAAGGACACGCGAGTCCCGCCCGGTCATCGGACAGTCCTGGAGCAGTGCGCGGAGTCGGTCGTCGGCGTGACCTCCGGTCGAGAAGCCGAGACACCTCTGGATGAACTCGATCCCGGTGCGACCGCACGACGCGACGGCGCAGGGTCTGGAGTCGTGGTCACCGCCGGTGGACTCGTCCTCACGAACCTCCATCTGCTCGCGGGTCGCACGACGGCGCGCGTGTTGCTCAGCAACGGCAAGTCGCTGCCTGCCCGACTCGTCGACAGCAAAGCAGGGCTCAACATCGCACTGCTCGAGGTCGAACTGCCACCAGGTGCGAAGCTCCGACCGATCGAGATCGCGTCCGCCGACGAGGCGCTGCCGGGCGAGGTCCTCATCGCGATCGGCAAGCCCATCGGCGGCAAGAACCCGACGGTGAGCACAGGAATCCTCTCGGCCGTGCGCCGTGGCGGAACCTACCTGCAAGCCGACCCGAACCTCGGCAACGAGAACGGCGGCGGCGCGCTCGTCGACGGGACCGGTCGGCTCCTCGCCGTCATCGACGGCGGCGTGATGGACAAGCGCGCGCTCGCGTTCTTGAGACGCGGAGATCAAGCCAAGGCACAGTCCAACCTGTCGACCGCAGTCTCCATCGACACGATCAAGAAGCGCTTCTCGAAGCTCTCCGACTTGGCGGTCAAGGCGGCCGACGCCGCGCAGCGTTCGCAAGCGCACACGCGAGTGACGCACGTGATCGACAAGACTGCAAGAGGACTGCTCAACATCTACGTGAGCGTCACGGAGCGGCCGGCGAATCTCGATGACAATCCGTTCGCGGTCACGGATGCCAAGCCTCGAATTCAGAGCCTCGGCTCGGGTGTCGTGATCGATGACTCCGGGCTCGCGATCTCCAATTGGCACGTCGTCGACGACGCGACGAATGCGGACGGTTCGGCGATCCTCGACCATGTCGTGCATGCGCGCCTTCGGGACGGCACCTTGTGTGAAGTCGAAGTGCTGAGCATTTCGCGCGAAGACGACTTGGCTTTGTTGAGACTGACGGTGCCAGAAGGCAAAGCGATCCAAGCCGTCGAGTTCGGCGACTCGGACACGCTCACGATCGGCGAGACAGTCGTCGCGATCGGTAACCCAGAGGGTATGGCCAACACCGCCACCTGCGGCGTCGTGAGCTGCAAGGATCGGGGGATCAACATCAAACACCGATGGGCCAAGTACGAGGGCCTCATCGAGACGGATGCCGCGATCAACGGCGGCAACAGTGGTGGCGCGCTCCTCGACCTCGATGGCCGATTGGTCGGAATCAACAGCGCGGGCGGAAGCGGACTCGAGGTCACGGGCTTCGCGATTCCAGTCAACCACGTTCGCTCCAAATTGCTCAATCTCCTGCTGTCGCCCGAGAAGTTGCGCAGCGCACATACCGGGCTGCGCGCGACCGATTCCCTCGATGCGTCCGCTGCGGTCGAGGTGCGCTCGATCGACCCCGATACGCCCGCTGCTCGTGCAGGCATCCGGGCCGGCGACGTGATCACTGCGATCGATGGTCACCCCCTGAGGTGGTCGATCGATCTGACGATGCGGATGCTCGAGAAGAAGGGCGGCGACATCGCGCGCCTCGAACTCCGTCGCGGCGAGGAAACGCTCACGAAAGAAGTCGCGTGTTACGCGGCCGACGTCTGGGCCTGTCAACGCCAACTCGGCGCCTCGCTCGAACGCATCGCGACGTCCGGTGAACTCGATACGGTGCATCGAGCGATCACGGCGCTCACGCGGCGTTATACGAACGACAAGGCAGCGACGCCGACGAGCTTGCCCGAGTTCGTCGTGCGCGTCGTCGACGCCTTCGGTGAAGACGCGGTCCTCCAGAAGGGCGATCTCATCCTCGCCGCAGAGTTCGTCGGTGAACGAGGCGAGGGCAAGCTCGATCGCTTCGAGTCCGTGCGCGAAATCCAAATCTGCATCGACGCTCACAGCACGTACGAAGGCACGAAAATGACCTTCTGGATCTATCGTGATGACAAGGTCCACGTGCTGAACGTGCCGGTCAAGCGACTCTTCCTTTGAGCTCGCGACGCGGAGCCTCGGCCGGATTCGTCAGCCATCTCGAGTGTGGCTGGACCGGTGAGCGCCACGAAAAGGGCGTCGTTCACGGGTTGTCGAATGCCGGCAAACCACTCCTCGTGCGCTACGACCTCGAGGCACTCGGCCGAGCGCTCACGCAAGAGGCGCTGCGCACGAGACCGTTCGAGGGGCGTGATCGTGGTTTCTGGCGCTACCGAGAGTTCTTGCCGGTCGAGGACGCACAACACGAGCTGCATCTCGGCGAAGTCGTCACACCGCTGATCGACGTTTC
Organism: Planctomycetota bacterium; assembly: GCA_020426005.1. Classification (GTDB taxonomy): domain Bacteria; phylum Planctomycetota; class UBA1135; order UBA1135; genus JACKHW01. Next base: position 5,819 of record JAGQQW010000058.1, read on the forward strand.
GCCGCCGGGCGCGCCAGCCGGCACGCTGTGGATCAAGGACGAGGGACGACTACCCACCGCGTCGTTCAAATCGCGAGGACTGGCGCTCGCCGTCGCGATGGCCAAACAGCTCGGTGCCCACCACCTCGCGATGCCGACCAACGGCAACGCCGGTGCTGCGCTCGCCGCGTATGCGCGTCGCGCCGGACTGACTGCGACGGTGCTCTGCCCTGCGGACACACCCGAGATCAACGTTCGCGAGATCGCGGCGCTCGGAGCCGAGGTGTTTCGCGTCGATGGCCTGATCGACGAATGCGGTGCAATCGTTCGCCACGTGTGCGCCGAACAAGGGTGGTTCGACGTCTCGACGCTCAAGGAGCCCTACCGCATCGAAGGCAAGAAGACGATGGGGCTCGAGTTGTGGGAGCAGACCGGCGGCGTCCTGCCGGACGTCATCCTCTACCCGACCGGCGGTGGCACCGGCTTGATCGGCATGTGGAAGGCGTTCGACGAATTGGAGCGTCTCGGCTGGTTGCAGAGCAAGAAGCCCCGCATGGTCGCGGTTCAGGCTTCGGGGTGTGCGCCGATCGTGAACGCGTTCGAAGAGGGCAGCCGCTGTGCGGCCCGCGTCCAGAATGCGACGACCGTTGCCTCCGGGATCCGCGTACCTGCGGCGATCGGGGACTTCCTGATCCTCGACGCCGTGCGCGAGAGCGGTGGTTTTGCCATCGCTGTCGAGGATGCTCACATCCTGCAGTGCCGCGAGCAGATCGCACTACGAACCGGCAATCTGCTCTGCCCCGAAGGCGCCGCCACGATCGCGGCCTACGAGACCGCACTGCAGGACGGGAGAATCGGCGAGAACGAGATCTGTGTCGCATTCCACTGCGCCAGCGGCCTCAAGTACGAGCTCCCGGCCGTGACGCGCCACCTCGACAAGGCGCAGTCCTTGGCAAAGGGCCGTCTCGTCGTGGACATCGATCGATCGATTCGGTAGACCACGAGGGTGAAGCAAGGGCCGCTCGATCTGTCACAGCACTTCCTCGAGGAGGGCGTCGTCGACCTGTCCTCGAGCGAAAAGCAGTCAGCGCTCGAAGAACTCTGCGCCATCACGTCGAAACACGCGCATGTGCGGGACGCCAAGGCGTTTTGCAAAGCGATCTTCGAGCGCGAAAAGCTGGTCTCGACGGGCATCGGTCTCGGCGTCGCCATCCCGCACGTCAAGATCCCCAGCGTCACCGACTACGTCATCACGGTCGGCCGTTCCGAAGCTGGCATCGACTTCGATGCGATCGACGGACAACCGGTGCGGCTCGTCTTCATGATCGCGGCTTCCGAGAAGCAGACCGCGGAGTTCGTTCGCGTGCTCGCGTCGATCGTCAAACTCGTGAAGCAAAACGACGTTCGCTCGCGCCTGCTCGAAGCTTCGATGCCCAACGAGTTCTGTTCGATCCTCCGCGAAGCAAGTCGATGAACGCGAGGACCCTCGTCGATCACATTCGCTCATCGGCAGCCACCGGAAGGCTCCTGATCCTGTGTGTGATCATCGGCGCGATCGCCGGCGTCTTCTGCGTCGCGTTCTCGTGGCTGCTCGAGACGGTGCAGTACTACCTCCTCGACGGTTTGGCCCACCACGAGTCCGAGCATCCGGTGTGGATCTGGCTGCTCGTGTTGCCGGCGTTCGGCGGTCTCGTCAGCGGTGTCCTCACGACCAAGTTCGCACCGGAAGCTGCCGGTCCGGGCACGGATGCCGCCGTCGACGCCTACCACCATCACGGTGGCCGCGTTCGCACACGAGTGCCATTCATCAAGATGATCACGGCAGCGGTCACGCTCGGCACCGGCGGTTCGGCGGGACGTGAAGGCCCGTTGACGCAGATCGGTGGCGGCATCGGATCCTTCGTCGCGACAGGCCTGCGGCTTTCCAATCAGGAGCGCCGCATCCTCATGGCCGCGGGTATGGCAGCCGGGATCGGCGCGATGTTCCACGCACCGCTCGCGGGAGCGTTGTTCGCGGCGGAGATCCTCTATCGCGAGATGGACCTGGAGCACGAGGTGATCGTTCCCTCGTTCATCGCCTCGATCATCGCGTACAGCATCTACGCTCAGAAGGCGGGATGGGAACCGGTCTACGCGGCACCGCACTTCCACTTCCGCAACGCGCTGCAGTTGCTCGCCTACGCGGCGCTCGCGATCGTGCTTGCGGCAAGTGCGACGCTCTTCACGCGGCTCTGGCGCGTCGTGCGCGATGCGTTCTCGAGCTTGCCCGTCCCCACGGCACTCAAGCCAGCCATCGGCGGGCTGATCGCCGGGTCGATCGGTGTCTTCGTTCCGGACGCGCTCGGCACCGGGCATCACCTGCTTGCTGGCGCATTCGCCAGTTCGTTCTCGATCGGGTTCTTGATCCTGCTCGTCACCGCGAAGATGGTCACGACTTCGCTGACGATCGGAAGCGGCGCTTCGGGTGGCAAACTCGGCCCCTCGCTCGTGCTCGGAGGCTCGCTCGGCAGCATCGTCGGCCTCGTCGTTCAAGACCTCTTCCCGTCGCTCGAGATCGACGCGGGTGCATTCGTCGTCGTCGGCATGGCGGGGTTCTTCGCGGCCGCGGCCAACACCCCCATCTCGACGATCATCATGGTCAGCGAATTGACGGGGAACTACCAACTCCTCGTGCCATCGATGCTCGTCTGTGTGCTCGCATACCTGTTCGTGTCGCGGCACGGCATCTACGACGCACAACTCGTCTCACGACTGGAGGCACCGAGCAAGATGGGCAACATGCTCGGCGCCGTGCTCAAGACGATCGCGATACGCGATGCGGCGAATCACACGCGTGACTTGATCGTCGTGCCCGAGGCGATGAGTCTGCGTCAGATCATCGACCTCTACACGTCGAGCGAACAACTCGCGTTTCCGATGGTCGACCCGGACGGCAAGCTGACCGGCATGATCGAAGGACGCGACATCCGGCGCGCGATCGCCGAAGAAGGCGTCGCCGATCTGGTGGTCGCACGCGATCTCGCGCGGCCTCACGAAGTCATCGACATCGAGTCGACGCTACTCGACGCGGTCCAACGCATGACGCTGACCGGGCTCGAGGACTTGATCCTCGTCGAAGCGGAGGACCCGACGCGTCCGGTCGGAGTCCTCGAACACCAAGAGGTTCTCCACGCCTACGACCGCAAGCTGATGGAGAAGTGATCGCTACTTGATGCGGAACTTCGCCGTCAATCTGCGCTGTTCGCCGTCGACTTCCCACGACCACGTCGAGCGGATCGTGCCCTTGAGCGGCTTGAGCGGATAGAAGGTCACGACCCCCGGCGCCGTCGTCTGCCGGATCTTGCCGTTGTCGAGCATGATCAAGCCTTCGATGCGCTCGTCACGATCGGTGACGACGACGCACTTGTAGGACTGCCGGTTGCCCTGCACTCCGATGCCGAAGTGCATCGTCAAGGGGCAACCGACTTCCTTGAGATCGCCGTGGCCGTGCTTCTCGAGCAAGGCCTTCAGCTCGGGCCCGAGATCTTCGACGGCGACCGAGCTCGAGATCCCGGAGTCGCCTTCGCCGGGGTAACACTTGTATCCCTGCGCGCTCTTCGCACTCGGAGATGCCAGTGCGCTGACGACGTTCATCACGAGGATGTCGCCTTCGGTGTAGAGACCGATCGACTGGATGTAGTTGTTGATGATCGCGTCGCGGTAGCCGGGCAGGTCGAGCCAGCTCTTGAAGAGCTTCTTCGCACTGCCGAGCTTGGCCTTCGTTTCGACGATGGCCATCTCGGCGAACATCGACCCCAAGTGCGTGCCTCCGAGCGTCGGCTCCTGACGATGCTCGAGAGCGGGTCCGCGTTGGTCCTTGTTGGCCGCAAGGTAGTCCGCGTGCTCCTTGCAGCGCTTGGAGAGGTTGGCGCTCCACGTCACCGGCGTCGCGTGCTCCGCGTTGCGGGCTTCGTTGAACGCCTTGAGCCAACGCTCGACACCGCGACTGATCGCGGCGAGCGGCGGCGTGTCGTTGCGGATCGCCTTCATGACCGGGCTCGCGCCGGTCCAGAAGTCCTCCCACTCCTTGTCGAGTTGCGGGATCGAGACGCTTTCGGTCTCCGCCCACTTTTCGGAATACGCCACCGGGCTGACGGGTTTGTCACCGACCTTCATCGAGAGCGCGAGCCGGTCCATCTTGGTGAGCAGACTCGGGTCACGCCTCATGACGTAGTCGGTGAAGGACCACGCCTTGATGCGCTCTTCGTTGGTGAACTTCGCGGCATCGGCGAACGGGATCTGCGCGGCCGGAACGCCGCCCGTGTTGCGCCATGCGAGTTCGAGATTGAGATCCTTCCAGACATCGAAGTCCGGCGATTGGTACTCGCGATCCTCTTCGCTCGCGACCGTGCCCTGCTGCTTCATCAAGTCGACCGCGAAGAGCCGATTGTTGTTGAAGATCATGCCGACGAACGTGTGGCCGACGCCTTCACTCAGGCCATCGGTCGCGAACCCCGCATACTGCTGCGCGACATCCCGGACCATCGCGTCGAGCAGCACCTTGCGACTGCCGGTCGCGCCGATCTTGATCCACTTGCCCGTCGGGTCTTGGAGTCCACTCGTCGCCGTGTGCTCGAGTTTCCACGCGAGATCGGAGACCTGATTCGCGTTGGCTTTCAGGATCTGCTTGTAAGTGTCCTTCGCGACGAAGAAGGCGGCCTCTCGATGCCACTTGCTGAGGTCGCGCGGGAACGTCTCTGCAGGGAACGCCGCCTGACACACGCGAAGCGCGCGCTCCGCCCAGTTGAGCGCTTCTTTCAGCGCATCGGCTTCTTCCGGGTCCCCACGCAAAACGAAGTGCTCGGACTTGAACGACACGTAGGCGACCTTCGCGGCGTCGAGCAGCGGCTGTTTCGATTCTTCCGGCTGCACCTCGTAATCGATGCGCTCTTGGTCCGTGACCGCTTGCTCGATCTTCTTCGAGTTGTCGTAGAGCGTCTGCTCGAGATCCGTCCCCGTGACCGTGCCGATCTCGTGGTGATTCAGAGCGTCCTGCGCTTCCTTGTCGTCCTTGACCCAGCGCAGGACCATCCCGTAGTGGAAGAGCTTCTTGTCGGTGCGCTCGGCTTTCTCCCACTCCTTGGCCACACGCTTGTGATTGGCGGCGAGCTTCTTCTTGAGCGCTTCGTAGGCCTTGAACAGCGCGGACCCGTCCGCACTGGTGCCGGTGTCGGTACGCGGATAGTCGAAGCCCCCCTTCGGCGCCCACGTCGTGCCCATACGCACGTGCCCGAGGCCTTCGTGAGACGGCTCGTGGTCGGCATCGTAGAGCTTGATCGCCTGCATCCAGATCAACTTGGCCTGGCGCGGAAAGCCCTTCTTGAACGCCTTCTCGGCAAAGTCACTGAGCAGGTCCGCCTGCTTCGTCTGGAACTTGGCTTCGTCGTCATCGGCCTGAGGCGGAAGCGCACGCAGCCCCCCCACCAGAAGAAACAACGAGGCACAGAGCAGGTGCGACCGGCGTGCGTTCCGGCCGCTTCGTGGAGCGAATACCATGCCGCCGAGCTTAGCAGCCCGCCGGCGAACTCGGGCATGCGCGGAGAGCGCGATTTCGCCCGTCCGGTCATGCACCGAAGCGCTGTCGGGATGAACTTGCCGGACGGGTTCTTCCCGCTACGCACGAGCTTCGGCGCTATTGGATGCGGTGGACGATCCCCGATCCGACCTGCACCGATCCCGTCGGGCTGGTCGTCCCCGTGAGGTCGTAGATCCGACCATGCGGCAGGTAGCCGCCGAGGATGACTTCGTGCGCCTGCGTCGAATTCCAGGACGTGGACAAGAGGCCCGAAATCCACTGACCGTAGACGATGGGCCCGGCCGTCGTGCGCGTGCCCAGCGGGATCGGATACGTCATGGACGCGCTTCCCGATGCATTGGTGACGACACCGAACACCAGCAGCGGATTGATGTAGAGCGGGCAGTTCCCGAAGGGCAGCGGGACGGGCGCCGCGAGCTTCTGGAAACCGAGTACGTGGGCCGCAACCCCACTGATCGGTCCCCCACTCAGGCGGAACGTCAAGGTCGACGACGCCGATGTCGACGTCCCACCCGACACGGATTGCGACGCCGTCACGCACGGGGTTCCCACGGCGGTCACGACCGCGGAGCGACTGAACTCCGTATCTTGCGAAAGGGAGCCACTCACGGCCTGCGTCATTACGTACTCGATGAGCAGATTGCCGGACAGCCGCGTGTAGACGAATGCCGTGTCCAGCTTGAAGACGATCGCGAACGGCTGAGGATTCATCGCCGTGAACGCCGGCGTGTTGATCATCTTCTTCGTGAACGCGACGACCTCGTTGGCACCTCGATTGGACGCGAACGTCGTCGATGCGTTGAAGATGTCGTAGCGCGAGGACGAGAGCCGAATCTCGAGTTCGATCCCCGTCTTGGCACCATAGGTGCCGTTCTCCTGGGCGCGAATCGCGAGTTCTTTGATCGACAAGACGGGCTTGGCGAACTCCGATGCGTCGTAGAGGTATTGGATCCGCATCGGCGACGCGGACCCGAGCGGATACGCGGTCGAGCCGGACCCGGTGATGTTGAGGAAGCCATCGGGCACGGTGTCTTGTGCAACGACGACTTGGCCCGCCAAAAGGCCGAATGCGAGAGCGGTGGGAAGGAGAGTTCTCATCCGCGAGATTCTGTGTCCCTCACACGTGGCTGCAAGCCCCGAGAACGGAGCCTTCGACCAGACAGGATCCCCCCGCGTCGCACGCCGTGCTTCAGGGCTTCAGGAAGTGCGTCACCGTCGAGTTGACCGCGTAAGGCCCGTACTGGGCGGTCGCACCATCTCGCGACCAGTTGTACATGTAGTTCACGAGCCCCACGTTGCCGATCATCGACCACGTCGCGTTCGATGTGCCGAAACCGGATGGCTTGCTCGCGTCCGTGAACATCGCCTGCGCATGAATCGGGTACGTCGAACCCGCCGGAACGGGAATCGGAAGCGACACACGACTCGCGGTCGTCGTCACGGGGGCCATGACGAACGTGAAGATCGGATCGACGTCGAGGGTACAACCCGTGAACCCGAGCGGTCCGAGATCGAATGGCAGACGGATCGCGCCGGCGAAGAAAGCAGAATCGAAGCCCAAGAGCAGAATCGTCGGCGTCGACGGTTGCAGATTGTTCGCGGTGTACACGAGGCTCGAACTCGAAGTGTCGTAGCTGCTCGTGAGGCTCGCGGCCCCGCACGACGTGCCGATCGTCCCGTTCAACGGGACCGTACTCGTCTGATAGAGGCCATCCATCGTCCTGGTGCCGAGCGTGCCGAAACTGGTACTCGTCTGGATGTCCCACTGAATGATCAAGTTGGGACCCGAGAAGATGAACGGTCGGTCGCCCGCGAACCACGTGCCGGATTGATTCGGTCCGACGGTATTGACCGCTGGCAGTGAGATCGTCTTCATCGTGAAGAACGTCGTGGGAGTCGCTCCGAGATTCTGTGCGAACGTCTGCGACATCGTGAAGCCTGCCGTCGAGCTCGACATGACGATCTCGAGCTTGTGCTGCAAGGTGCCCGCCGTGCGATTCTCCTTGAGCCCGAGGGACGTGACGATGCCGGCTCGCAGGTTGGATCCATCGAACCAGCACTGGAAGAGGCAACGCGAACGACCGAAGAAGATGTTGGCGCCGGTCGGCGAATTCGCCACTCCGGTCAGGACTTTCGGCAACGTGCGAAGGTGCGGCGTCACCTGCGTATGCGCGGGCACGACGGCGAGCAGCGAGAAGCTGAGGACGAGAACGGACGTGCAACGCATGGCTGTCATGAAAACCTCGGTTCGAGTTGTTCGGCGGCTCACGGATCGTGGCGGATGCCTTTCGCCTCGGATCCACTCGGGCCGCTTGCTGCGGATCATACGAAGGATCCGCAGAGCGTGCGGCGCACGGACACCCCATTTCGCCCTTCTCACGCGTTCCAGGACACGGAGCTACGATGCAGGGCCATCCACGAGAGCAGTCCATGCCGCGATCCGCCCGAACGACCCTCACGATCTTCGCGCTCCTCACCATCGGGGTCGTGAGCTTCTTCGCGCTACGCGAACCGGCAGCACCCCACATCGAGGGCCCGACGGTCGCCGAAAAGAGCGAGCGCACCGAGCTGCCAACAGCGAACAGCGACACGACCGTCGAAAGCGAGTCGGAGACGACGCCCTCGGGTTCCGAGGTCGATGTCCGGGCCGCGGCGCCGAACGTCGAGCAGCGCACCGCGGTACCGACGGACGCAGAACTGAGGTCGCGCTATCCCGGCGCCACGCAGATCCCGGCCACGACGGTCCACGTGCACGTCATCGACGAGAAGACCGCGTCCGGCGTCAGAAACGCGACGGTGCACCTTTTGACCAATCTGCAGTTTCAGGCCGCGATGTCGAGTCTCGGCGGCGCGAACGGCATGCCGTACTGGATCGATCTGATCCGAGACCACGGCGCCGCGCGCGTGACCGACGACAAGGGAAAGGCCCGATTCGACGACGTGAGCTTGCCGCTCTTCGTCCTCGCCGAAGCTGAGCAAGGGATCGCACTCGTCGGCGAGCGCAAAGCCCCCGAGCCCGTCGAACTCGAGCTCACTCTCCGCCCCACGTGCGCGATCGAAGTGGCGGTCTTCACTCCCGACGGTCGACCTGCAGCAGGCGTCCCACTCGCCGCGACGGTCGATGGACCGGATCGAACGCGGACGATCGGCAAGACGGACGAGCGCGGCGTTGCACGGTACGAGGCGTTCGATCACTACCTCGGTCTCTTGGCTCACGCGGACACAGGAGACGACGGATTGCCCATACGGAGCGGAAGCCTCAGTCCCGAGGTTCTCGGGTCCGAAGGGAAGAAGCACGAGTTCGTTCTCGAGCCTGGTCGCGTGACGAAGCTCCGGCTGACCCTCGACGAATCAGGTTCGATCGACGTCCGCTGTCCTCTGGCAGCAGACACGGCAGCGCCTCGCTACGCGCTCGTGATCTGCGCGGAAACTCGAAGGAACGCGTACGAAGTCGTCTCACCGGAGGGACGCGCGGAGTTCGCTCGCGTGGCCCTGAACAAGACCTTCGAGATCAAGTTCGACAAGACGACTCGAACCGTGGCTGGACCGAAGAAGCCTGGCGAGTGCATCGTCGTCGAATTCCGTGCAGCAGAGGCAACGGGCGCCGCCGTCATCACGCTCGTCGATACGGCCAACACCGCGGTCGACCCGGAGCCGTTCCGCGTGCACATCGAGGACGAGGCCGGCACGTTTTCGACTCGTGAGTCGACCGCCGAAGCGCGCGTACTGCGCTTCGATGGCTTACCGCTGGGGCGCACCTATCGCGTCGTCGTCCAGCGATCGCTCACGAAGCTCGAGAGGACGTTCGCTGGCCCCACCGAAGCGACCCCGGTCGTCTCCCAAGCGGTTCCGATCGACAGCGAATCGCCTGGAATCCGCATACTGCTCCTCGACCCTAAGGGAAGGCCGCTGAAGAACTGCGAGTTGGGCTTCCACCTCGGGAACGGAACCAACGGTTCCGCATGGTCGACCGATGAGGACGGTGTGTTTCGCTATGACGCCAAAGAGGGGAAGACGCTGAAGTCGCTGACGGTCTTCGTCACGTCGAACGGCGAGCAGTGGACGGGAACGACCCCACTCGACTTTCCGCTCCCGAAGAGCCGACACGATTGCGGGACCCTGACGCTTCACGAGCTCACCGCGGTCGTCCGTGGTCAAGTGCTCCGTGACGGCAAGCCGTGGCGTGCGCTCACGAAGCCCTCCCTCTGGGTCCAGAAGCGTCGCGGTTCCGGTTGGGCGCGTGTCGACGCATTGCGCGCGAAGATCGACGCCGACGGCGCCTTTCGCATCCTCGGAAGCCTGACGCCCGGCGACTACCGCATCGAGGCCTACACGAGAGACGACGAGTGTGTGCCCTTCGAACCTTTCCCCTTTCGCGTCGGCGCGACCGATGTGAGACTCGAGTTCGAGTCCGCTGCAGGATTGACGGCCCGCTGTCTGCTCGACGATGCGGCACTTGCCGAGAGCCTCGAGTTGCGCCTCGAGGAACCCGTTGTCAACAACGGGGCGTCGCAGGAGACAGGCCGCCTGGTCGGTCGCGCAACCTCGTCGCGCGGCGAGGCGACGACGTTCGAGTGGAGCGGCCTTCGACCAGGTACCTACCGCCTGCACGTTCGTATCGCTGGCGCGCAGCACGACCTCGACACGCTCGAAGGCATCGAGCTCGTTGCCGGCCGTCAGAATCGCGATGCGCGCCTACGGAAGTACGATCTGCGGAAGAGACTGCAGCCGGTGCGACTCACCTTCGTGGGACTCGAGAAGGCCGGTCCCGGCTCACTCGGCCACCTGCTCGTCGTCCAGGCGCAGAGCGGTCCTGGCATCGCCGCAGTCTACCGAATCCCCAACGAGCACGAACTGGTCCTCACGCCGCCGGGCGTTCCGTATCGGCTCTTCGTGAAGGCACGGGGTCAGCGCGCGCGTTGGCACGAGAACCTCAGCGGGGACGCGACGATCGAACTCGAGCCTGCCCTCATGGTCACGTTCGGGACGGCGCAACTACGGCTTCCGAACGACTACCGCGCGGAGCTCGTTGCGCAGTGCACCCGGGCGGACGGCGTCGACGTCGAGTCCATCGCGTTCGCCAAGGACGCCGAACGGTGGCGTCGCTACTTCGGGTGGACACAACGAGCTGCGTGGAAGTCCGGTGAGGACACGGCGGTGAGTTTCGCAGCAACCGGCGCGTACACGATCGAACTCGTACTCGTGAAAAACCGTATGGGCAGGACCGTGCGCGGGCTTCGACCGTGGACGATCGAGGTCAAGGCAACCGGGACGACGAACGTCGCGTGCCCTTGGACCCAAGCCGAGTTGGACGCAGCAATCCGTGAAGGGAGCGGTCGGTGAAGGTGACATGACGATGCCGATCCCTCGAGAATGGATCCGAGCCACGAACATCGTGCTCGCGCTGGCGATCCTCGTCGCGATCGAAATCGCGCTTTCCTGTAATCCCGCACGGCCCTCGCGTTCACTTGCGGTATCCCTCGGCCGCAATCATGCTCACGGATAGTCCTGACACGTCGACCGCGTTCGCTCGCCTCCTGACCGACAGTCAGGCCAAGCTCTATGCCTTCGTGTTCGCACAGGTGCCGGACGCGCATCAGGCCCACGATGTCTTCCAGGAGACCAACCGCGTGCTCTGGGAGCAGGCGGCCAGCTTCGACCACGCTCGGGAGTTTCTTCCATGGGCGTTCGCGGTCGCTCGGAACCAGATTCGCGCAGCACGGCAAAAGGCCCGGCGCGACCGCCTCGCGTTCGACGACGACACCGTGGCGCGCATTGCCGACCGCATGTCGACGCGCGCGCAGGCTCTCGACGAGCGACAGCTCGCGCTCGCGCAGTGCCTCCAGCGACTCAGTGCGAAACAGCGCTCGCTGCTCGAACGCCGGTATGGGCGTGACGAGTCCGTGCACGAGATCGCCACGCGACTCGAGCAATCGGCGAATGCAGTCGCGGTGACTCTCTTTCGACTCCGCAAGACGCTGTCGGCGTGCATCCGCGGCGCGATGAGCACAGGAGCGACCTCATGACGACGCCCACGCACGAAGAACTCGAGGCACTGCTCGCGCGGCTCGAGCAGAACGACCTCGATGAAGTGGAACGAAAGCGACTCGGCCAACTGCTTTGCGAGGACGAACTGCTCGACGCCGCCGTCGATCAGCTCGAGATGCAAGCGTTGCTGCGCTGGCACCACGGCGCATCGACGGCAGCGATCGAGGTCGCCGAATCGCGCGTGTCGACTCGCCTTCGCTTGCTGCTGGCGGCGGCGGCGATCCTCTTGGTGGTCGGCACGGCGTTCTTGACCTTGCGCGAGTCCACACGTGACGATTCACGGAGCGAGTCGTTCGTCACCGAAGGCGGCGTCGCACCCGTCGCGCGAAGCGAACGTCTACCCAGCGGCTGGGAGATTCGACCGACCGGCGACGCCCAATACTCCGTCGATGGCGCGCAGCGCATTCTTCTAACGCGCGGCGAACTCCTCGTCCGCTCGACGACGGACGACGCAGAGCCGCTCGACGTCGAGACGACCCTCGGAACCGCGCGCGCACGCGGCACGGAGTTCTACATCGGCAACCACGCGCTTGGCGATGCGACTTCGCTTGTGCGCGTGCTCGTGATGGCTGGCACCGTCGTCCTCGAGAACACGCTCGGCAATGCGAGCGGTAGCGCTGGCGAACTTCTATCCGTCGCAGCTTCGCGCGCACCCGAGCTCGTCGTCGCCGACAGCGGTGCCGACTTCGGCTTCGACCTCTACCGCGAACTCGTGCGGGAGAATCCGAACGCCAGCCTCTTCTTCTCCCCCTACTCGATCACCAACGTCCTGACGATGGCCGCCGAGGGAGCTCGCGGCGCGACCGCTGACGAGTTCGCCCGTGTGCTGCATTGGCCCGAGTCCGCGCGTCGGATCGGCAACGATGCTCAGCGCATTCCGTTCGAGCTGGCGAACATCCGCAGTGGCTATCGCACGCTCAACCGTCGGTTCTCCGAGCACGATTCGCCCGCGCAGGAGCAGCTGGCACGACGTGCCCGGGAGCTGAACGACCAGATCGTCGAAGTCGGTCGACGAATCGACGCGGCCAGAGCAGCCAACGATGACCGTGCGTGGAGTGAACTCGAGCGTCAGGCCGGTGCGCTGAGGAATCAGTACTACCAAGCTGCTCGCAAGATCAAGAGCTACCGACTCGACATCGCGAACGCCGTCTGGGCCGAGCAGAGCGCACCGATCTCGCCACGCTATCTCGACACGATTCGCTCGGCATTCGAGCCCGAAGCGATCGTCGCTGCCGACTTCGTGAACGAGGCACCACGCGAGGTCGCGCGGATCAACGACTGGGTACGCACCAAGACCAAGGGACGGATCCCGAGCCTCGTCGACGAGCAATCGATCAGACCGTTGACGCGACTGGTCCTGCTCAACGCGATCCACTTCTTCGGCGAGTGGAAAACGCCGTTCGACCCCGGCATGACGCAGATCGCCGACTTCACGCTGCCGCACGGCGCGACGGTTCAAGTCCCCCTGATGCGCAACTACGGGCTCGAAGATTGCCGGTACGGTGCGTTCGAGGCCGACGGCGCGTTCTTCCGGTCGCCGAAGATGATCACGCGGGGTCAGACCGAGGGGTGTTATCCCGGCCCTGGCGGACTGCAGATCGTCGAACTCCCGTATCGCGGTGACGACCTGTCGATGGTGCTGCTCCTGCCGCGCGATGCAGGCGGGCTCGACGCGCTCGAGCAACGACTGACAGCACCTCGACTCCGACGATGGCTCCGGCAGCTCGAGAAGCGTGAGACGAAGGTACTGGTTCCGCGTTTCGAGGGCTCCCTGCGCTTTGAGCTTGCCGAAGCGCTGAAACGTCTCGGACTGCAGCGCGCGTTCCGTGATCCGAGCACGAGCGACGGTGCGGATTTCAGCGGGATGTTGCAGAGCGACTCCCTCGAAGACGCGCTGCGGGTAGAGCAAGTCGTGCACCGCGCGTTCGTTTCGGTCGACGAGAAGGGGACCGAAGCCGCCGCGGCGACTGCCATGATCATGAGCGACGGCGCGACGATGCCAGACGACGTACCCTTCGTGCCCTACTTCCGCGCGGACCATGCGTTCCTCTACCTGATTCGCGACGTCAAGACCGGCGTCATCCTCTTCCTCGGGCGCGTCACACGACCATGAGAGACTCCGAATCCACGAAACTCGATCGCCGCAGCGCGCTGCAAGTCCTGGGCGGTAGCCTGCTCGCAGCGTCGTGTACACAGCTGCGTCGGAGCGATGCACGCGGCAACGCCTCGCGCACGATCGAGATCGACGAGTTCCTGCGCGCGGTCGAGCACGGCGACGATGCAGCCGTCCGCGCGGCGCTCGCACGCGATGCTTCCATCGCCGCGAGCCGCGACGCAACGAGTCGAAGCGCACTCGTGATCGCGTACGCGTGCGGTCACCGCGAGATCGGTGCACTCCTGCACGAGAGCATCGTCGAGCTCGGCGGCGCACTCGACATCGTCGAAGCGACGCTCGTCGAAGACTGGCCGACTGTCGAACGGCTCGCGACGGAGAATCCCGCCGTGCTCAGGGCCGCGCACCCGATCGGCGGCACTCCGCTCTACGCCGGAGCACTGACGAACAGCGGTTCGCTCTATCGCCTGCGCTCGCTCGGCTGTGACCCGGACGATGCACCCGAGGGCGGCAGCGGCAGAACGCCGGCGCGCGCGGCCATGGACTGTCGCGCCGAGACCGGAGCGCGGAGTGCGCTCGTCGACTTGCTCGGCAACGGAAGCGACGTCAACGCCGCACAGCCCTGCGGCGACAGCGTGCTCCACGGCGCGGTGCAAAGGCGCAGCGAGATGCTCGTCCGCCTCGCGATCCGCAAGGGTGCCGACGTGTCGGCACGCGACGCGGACGGGCGCACTCCTCGCGACCTCGCGGAGTCCAAGGACTGGCACGATGGCGTGCGCCTGCTCGAAGGACACGCGACGCTTCCGCGCGACGATCGATCGTCGCGGTTCGCGTTCGACGCGAACCGCACACCGATCCAATGGCCGGACATGAGCGACGTATCGCGTGCACGACAGAGTGAGATCACAGGCGCGTCGCACGTGATGTTCGATCGCCTGCGTGAGTTGATGGGGAACGAGAAGCGACTCACGTTCAGCCTCTCGACCGACGCCGAACTCGCGATCGAAGCGTCGGCACACATCGGACGACGCGACATCCTGCGCTTTCATTTGGACTGCGGCGCACCGATGTCGCTGCCGACGGCGACCTCACTCGGCGACCTCGCCGCCATGAAGTGGCTCCTCGAGTGGCGCCCGAGCCTCATTCACGAGCGCGGTGCCCACGACTTCGCCTTGCTGTGGTACGCCGCGCTCGGCGGCGGCTCCGTCGAAGTCGCCGAGCTCCTCGTCGCACACGGCGCCGACGTCGACCAGGAGAGCGACGGCGTCACGACCCTGCACTGGTGTGTGCTGCGCGAAGATCGTGACCTCGCAACCTGGCTCCTCGAGCATGGCGCGGACATAGGTGCTGTCGGCTACAAGTGGAGCCGACGTGGGCAAACGCCGCTCGAGTTGGCCCGCGCGCGCAAGAAGGACGCAATGACGAAGCTCCTCGTGGATGCCGGAGCGAAGGGCGCCGCACGCCACCGCGGACAACGGTGACTCGCATGCACGTGGCTGCGGGCCCGACGATCCGACCGAGCTGCTCGTCCTAGCGCTGGCGTTGCCGCATCACGCGAACGACGCCGACGATTCCGCCGACAAGACCGCCGACGAGAAAGCCGACGGGAGCGCCGAACAGACCCAACATCGGTCCCTGATTCGCGTCGGGTGCGAAGATCATGGGGCCGAAGAAGCCCACGACGAACACGATCGCGGCTGTGACGAACGCCCCAACCATCACGCTCGCCGCCACGACAGGCCGGCCGGGCAGTGTCACGAACCACGCCGCGGTGCCCGCTGCAGCGGCGCATGCGATCGACAGCGCGAGGCAAGCCGTTCTGGGAGGATCGGCTCCGAAGATCAGCGCGCATCCTAGCCACGCCATGCAAAAGAACGCAGTGACCGCGACGATCCCCGCAAACACGGTTCGCGCAAGCGTGGTCATGGCAACCACGTCGCTACTCCCCCATCGGCTGCATGCCGTCGTGGCCGCCGAAGCGCTTCAAGCCGTCCTTCGGAACCGGAAGCCACGCCGGTGGGCGATCCGCATAGACACGCACCGCCGGCGCCTTGCCGGGATCGTCGATCATCGCAGCGACGGCAATGTGCACTTCGCCTGCCCAACGCGGGGCGCGGAAGAAGAGCGGGGACCCACAACGCGAGCAGAACGACCGCGTGGCTTCGGTCGGAGTGCGCCAGTGCGAGAGCGAGGACTCGTCGTCCATCTCGAACTGCTCTTCACGATAACCCGCCCATTCCACGCCACCGGCGCCGTGCGCACGACGACAGTTGTCGCAATGACAGACCGCGACGAAGCGCGGCTCACCGCGCACGCGAAACGTGACGGCCTCGCACGAACAGTGGCCGCGCACGATACGGTCAACGCTTTCGGGATCGGTCATCGCGACAGTATGCACACGCCCCTTGGAGGCGTGTGCGATCCGTTCGGCGCGAGCCCCTCGGAGGCGCCGAACCTCGACGATGCGAGTCTGCCGGAGCCGTCGATGACCGGCAGCGACCTTCGATCCGAGGCATAATCCCCGCGTCCGCCAAGGAGTCTCGAATGACCTGGATGCGCTCTACAGCCTGCGTCGTGCTCGGCGTCACGTGCCTCGTACGATCCGTACCAGCCCAGGATCTCTACGACGAGTCGATGGTCCGGACGCTGAGCTTGAGCTTCCAGGAAACCAACTGGTACCAACTCCTGACCGCGAACTACAGCTCTAAGACCTTCCTCAAGGCGACGCTGTCCGTCGACGGCAAGGCCTACAAGGATGTCGGGGTGCGCTTTCGCGGCAACTCGTCGTACAGCGCCATCGGCACATCACAGAAGAAGCCGTTCGAGATCGCACTCGACGAGTTCTTACCGGGCCAGAATCTCTATGGGATCCAAACCCTCAACCTCAACAACGGATTCCGCGATCCGACCTTCGTGCGCGAGGTGATCGCGTGGCGGCTCTTCCGGCGCTTCGTGCCGGCGTGTCGGTGCAACTACGTCAAGCTCGTCATCAACAACGAGAACTGGGGCCCGTACATCAATGTGCAGCAAGTCGACAAGACGATGCTTCGAGCGTGGTTCCGAGACGAAGACGGCAACCGATACCGGGCCGAGCGACAACTCGGTGCGTCGCAGCACGCGTCGGCGCTCACGTGGCTCGGGAACAACGTCGACGCCTACAAGGGCGGCTACGAAGCGAAGGGCACTCCGACCAATCCCTGGGTCGACGTTCGTGACCTGTGTGGAGTGTTGAACAACACACCTGCCGCACAACTGCCCGTCGAACTCCCCAAGGTCCTCGACGTCGAACAGGCGCTGCGCTACCTCGCCGTCAACAACGTGCTGCCCGCGATCGACAGCTACATCGGCAACGTCTCGCACAACTACTATTTGTACGGGGACGGCTTCCACGGTCGCTTCGCGATGCTGCCGTGGGACCTCAACGCGAGCTTCGGCGGCAACGCTTGGTTGACCGTGCTGCAAAAGGTACAGCTCGATCCGTTCTACCAGTTCACGCACGCGCAGCGCCCGTTGATCACGCGCACGCTGAGTCACGCTTCTTGGCGTCAGCTCTACCTCGCGCAAATTCGGGCCATACTCGACGGCGGCTACGACTGGCCGACGATCGGCGGCTGGGTCCAAGAACTCCAGAAACTCATCGAGCCCGAACTGCGCGGGGACACCAAGCGCCTCTACTCGATGCAGGAGTTCGCCGACAACGTCGTCAAGGACGTGACGATCACCGTGCGCCTGAGCCGTCAGATCATTCCGGGGCTCAAACCGATGGTCGAGGGGCGCGCGGCGTTCTTGCGTCAACACGCGGAAGTCGGATTGCCTGCCCCGGTGCTCACGAAGCTCACACACGCGCCAGCGAACCCGACGATCTTCGACGACGTGGCGTTGACGTGCATCGCGAGTGGAACCCAGGCCGCGCACGTGCGCGCCTACGCACGGATCCGAGGCACATGGGCCTCATTGGAGATGTTCGACGACGGCAAGCACGCGGACGGTGCCGCCAACGACGGGACCTACGGCGTCGTGCTCGGCAAGCTGCCCTACGGCACCGAGGTCGAGTACTACTGTGGAGCCGAAACCAGCGCGTCCCTGGGCGGAGCGATGACCTTCGAACCACGCGCTGCGGGACACAGGCCACAATGCTTCCGCATCGAGTGGCCACGCCGCGCACACGCCGTGACGATCAACGAGATCCTCGCGAGCAACAAGTCCGGCATTCGGGACGAAGTCGGAGAACGCGAGGACTGGATCGAACTCAACAACAAAGGGAAGCAGCCGATCGACATCTCCGGCTTCTCGCTGACGGATGACGAGACGCTTCCACGTCGTTGGACCTTCCCAGCAGGCACGACCGTTCCCGCAGGCGGCACGTTGCTCGTCTGGGCGGACGGCGAGCCCGCCGACGGACCGTTGCACGCGACGTTCAAGCTCGATGCGGATGGAGAAGCGGTGCTGCTCTTCGACCGTGACGGTGTGACGGTTCTCGACGAACTCCACTTCGGGACGCAACGAGCCGACGTGTCGACAGGTCGGCTCTTCGATGGCGGGCAGCCTTGGGTCAGCTATCCGTTCTCGACGCCGCTCGCGAACAACGACCCGGGCACGTGTGGCTATCGACACTACTCGGGTCTTGGCGTCGATGCCTACGCCCTCGACCTGCGTGCGAGTGGCTTGCCGAAACTCGGCACTCAGACCACGTGGGCCCTGTCGGGTGCATCCCCGAGCGGTGTCTACGTACTCCTCTTGTCGGCGACTCCCGAGCACTTGACGCTACCGGGATTCGGTTGGTCGCTACTCGTCGGATTGCCACTCGCGGGACTTCTGCCCGTGCCCGCGGATGCCTCGGGCAGAGCGAACCTGCAGCTGTCCCTGCCGAGCGACCCACGGCTCGATGGCGCGAGGATCTACGCGATGCCGCTCACCCTGGCGGCGAACGGCTGGGCCGCCGGCAACGCGATCGAAGCGCTGCTCTGTCGCTGAGCGCAAGAAGCCGAGGCGTGCCATCAAGATCGCGTCGACCCGGGGTCACGCGCAGCACGCTTTCGCGCGATTGCATCGACACCTACGGCTCGTCGCGACCATGAGAGGCGACCATGAGTGAAGGGAGTGCTGAGTGCGCCGACCGACGTCGAGTTGACGGAGCACGATATCGTGAGCGAAACCGTCGAACCCTCCCTCGTCGAACGCGCCTACCGCGCACAGGTCGACGCGATGTCGATCCCGGAGAAGATGCGCCGCACCGCCGAGATGCTGAACTTCGTGCGCAACGGGATCGCTCGCGAACTGCGCGCCGAGCATCCGGACGTGAGTGACGAACGACTCGAGTGGCTCGTCGCGCGCCGCCTCTACGCGAACGATCCAGGTGCCCTAAGGCTCGTCGACGAGATGCTTCGCCGTGTTCCCGATTGACGTCTTTCCATCGATGATCGTCAAAGCGACACGTCTTCACGCCGTCCCTGGCGACTGACCCGCACCATGAGCGGTGAAGCATCACGCTGCACTCGGCGGATCCGAGGTCCCTGCAATGGAGTCTCACCCGAAGATGCCCGCGCGGCACGCGCACCGCGCGCCCCATAGCTCGCACCGGCAATGGGTGGCATGACGCAACAACACAAGATGAGGAAGTCGAGCGTCAAACTCGGTCGTTGGGAGGACTCGGGACCGATCATGACGAGCCCCGAAAAGACGGCAACGAGCCCGAGCAGAAGCAAGAACCCCACGACACTCGCCAAGCCAATCGCGAACCCGATCGCCCCGGATCGCAACGCTTTCTGCCGCTCGGCGGACGCCCATCCAATCGCGCATTCGAAGACAATCGCCACGGCTGCACCGACGCCCGGTAAATACGGCAGCGAAGGGTCAGGAGAGTCGACTCCTTCGACGGCGGGATCCGCCGTGTTCGACCACGAGAGACTGCCCGCAGCTTCGAGCAACATGGCCAGCGTCGGCATACAGAGAACGGTCAGCGCCCCGCCAGCGATGCCCGCCAGGATCACGTCGCCTAAACGTTCTCTTGTCGATGCTTGTGACACGCAGTCCGATTCTACGCCTCGAATCACGTTTCAGCGCGAGCGCACATCACCAGCGCGAACACGTGCACGTCAGGTTCTTCGCAGCACGCGTCGCTCGCGCTCGAGGGAATATGCCGCGCGGTCGCCGCGCGAAGAGGCTTCCCGGCAGGATCTTCTTGAAACGGCAGCGGGAAGAAGGCGCCGGGCAGGATTGTCCCGGCGCGCGCCACCCTACGACTTCGCGTCACCCCGCGCGAAGATACTCGCGACGTAGTTCAGCACGTCCGTCGCCGAGATCTCGTCGTAGCCGAAATCGCGAATCAGGCGCGACTTGACGACTTCGATCTTCTCCTGCGTATCGCGATCGACGACCGTCGACACGAGCGAGGTGAGCTTGATCGAGTCCTTCTGGTCCTCGAACAGCTTCATCTCCAGCGCCTTCTGGAGGCGTTCGTTGGTCTTGTAGTTGAACGTCTTG
>JAGQQW010000589.1 GCA_020426005.1 Planctomycetota bacterium
TGTCGGATAGGCTGTCGGCTCCATGTCATCCTGCGCGCCGATTCCGCCGGAGCGGTTCCTCCCGACGACCCGCGAGGAGATGCTCGAACGCGGCTGGGACGAGGTCGACGTCGTGTTCGTCTCCGGCGACGCGTACGTGGACCATGCCTCGTTCGCGATGGCCGTGCTCGGTCGCGCCCTCGAGGCCGCCGGGTATCGGACGGCGATCCTCGCGCAGCCGGTCTGGATGAGCGCCGACGCGTTTCGCGAATTCGGTCGGCCACGGCTCTTCTTCGCCGTCGGCGCCGGGAACATGGACTCGATGATCAATCACTACACGGCGAACAAGAAGCCGCGCAGTGAGGACGCCTACTCACCCGGTGGCCGTCGCGGCATGCGCCCGGATCGCGCGACGAACGTCTACGCCCAACGCTGCCGCGAGGCGTTCCCCGGCGTGCCGATCATCGCGGGCGGCGTCGAGGCCTCGCTGCGGCGAATCGCCCACTACGATTACTGGTCCGACACCGTTCGTCCGAGCATCCTGGTCACGAGCAAGGCGGACCTGCTCGGATTCGGGATGGGCGAG
>JAGQQW010000590.1 GCA_020426005.1 Planctomycetota bacterium
TGCACCTGATCGAATTGTCGAGACACGCCTTCATGCCGGACTACTGGACACCCGCCGGCATCAACCTGCGCTACCCGGTGATGTTCTCGCTGACGCTCTGCGCCCTGGCCTTGCTGAGCTATCGGGCCGATCGCTGGCGCCTCGTCACCACCTGACGCGATGATTGAACTGCAGTCGCTCACGAAGTCGTACCCAAGCCGGCACGGGCGGCGCTATGTCTTCCGCGACCTGAGCTTCACCTTTCCAGCGGGTGCCAACATCGGCCTGATCGGGCGCAACGGCGCCGGCAAATCGACGCTGCTGAGGCTGCTCGGCGGCATCGACCACCCCGATTCGGGCGCCGTCGTCACCGATGCCAGCATCTCCTGGCCGGTGGGCCTCGCGGGCGGCTTCGCGCTCAACCTGACGGCACGGGAGAACGTCGAGTTCGTCTGCCGCATCCATGGTGCCTGGGGCCCGCGGCTGCGCGAGAAGGTGCGCTTCGTGCGGGAGTTCGCCGACATTGGCGACTACTTCGAGCTGCCGATGCGGTCGTTCTCCTCGGGCATGCGTTCACGTGTGGCC
>JAGQQW010000591.1 GCA_020426005.1 Planctomycetota bacterium
GGCGCGCTCGAGGCATCCGGAGTCGAAACTCCGGAGCGCGGTCATCGATCGTCGATCAGCCGCCGATCTTGCCGGCGCCGCCGTTCGAGAAGACGAGGCCGAGCGTGTTGGCGCCCGCGTCGAGAACCATGTACTGGTTGTAGAACTTGACGCCGATCAGCGCGGTGTTGTTCGGCACGCCGAGGGTCAAGCTTCCCGAGCCGGCTGCACTCGTCGACACGACACCGAGGATGGCGTCGTAGCTGGCGTAGAGCGTGCAACCCGGAGCGAGGGTGCCGAGCGAGACGTTGAGCTGGTTCGCACCGAGCCACAGGATCGCGGCGGTGCTGGCCTTGGCGCCGTTGACGTCGACGTTGAAGCTCGTGGCGATTTCGGGCACGCCGCTGTTCTTCAGGTTGACGATCGCGCCGGGGCCACCCGGGGTCGCGAGTTGCGTGACGACTGCGTAGCCCGACTGAACGGATCCGGTCGTCGCGGTCGAACTCGTGACGTTGTAGATGCGCGCTGCGTCGACGGACGTGGCGCTCACGGCGTCGTAGTAGTTGAAGGCGGAGATCGTCGAGG
>JAGQQW010000592.1 GCA_020426005.1 Planctomycetota bacterium
GTGACGTGCTGTCCTCGGTGATCGATCCCGCGCTCGAGCACGACATCGTGTCCTGGCGCATCTTCAAGGCCTGCGAGATCTCGCCGTCCGGCGACGAGGTCCTGGTCAAGATCGCGATCCCGACCCACGCCTACCCGCAGGCGCAGCGCCGCGAGCTCGCGACCCGGATCGAGACCGCGCTCGAGGGCGCCGGCGCCAAGCAGGTCACGGTGATCCCCGAGGTCGAGACCGCGTACCTGCCGGCGCCCAGCGACAAGGCGACGCTGGTCGGGCCCAAGAACGTCATCGCGGTCGCCGCCGGCAAGGGCGGCGTCGGCAAGTCGACGGTCGCGGTCAACCTGGCGCTGGCGCTGGCCCGTCACGGCGCCAAGGTCGGCCTGCTCGACGCCGACGTCTTCGGACCGTCGATCCCGACGATGCTGGGCGCGCCCGAGCGGCCGCCGGGGACGACGCCGGAGCAGAAGATCATCCCGGCGCTGCACCACGGCATCAAGGTCATCTCGGTCGGGTTCTTCGTCGAGAAGGGCGAGGCGGTGGTGTGGCGCGGCCCGATGGTCCACC
>JAGQQW010000593.1 GCA_020426005.1 Planctomycetota bacterium
TCCGCCTGTACATCGAGCGGCTCCAACCGTTCATCGAGGCGTGCAACCTGAAGCTTCCCGACGCCGCGCAGACCGGCCTCGAGATCCCCAAGCCCAAGAAGTCATGACCAAGCCGATCGACCCCTCCGCCTGGCGCCCGCGCTTTCCGATCTCCGAGAAGTCGACGTACCTCGTCAACCACTCGCTGGGCGCGATGCCGAAGGCCGTGCACGCGAAGCTCGAGGCCTTCGCGACGCAGTGGGAGACGCGCGGCGTGCGCTCGTGGGCCGAGGGGTGGTGGACCGCGCCGCTCGACGTCGGGAACCTGCTGGGCAAGCTGATGAACGCGCCCGAGAACTCGGTCGTGATGCACCAGAACGTCTCGGTGATCCAGTCGATCGTCGGCTCGGCCTTCGACTTCGCCGGGAAGCGCAACAAGGTCGTCTACTCGGACGCGAACTTCCCGACGAACATGTACGTCTGGGAAGGATTCAAGCGCTTCGGCGCGCGCATCTCCGTCGTGAAGTCGGAGGGCATGGAGGTCCCGACCGAGCGCATGATCGCGGCGATCGACGAAGAG
>JAGQQW010000594.1 GCA_020426005.1 Planctomycetota bacterium
GGCGACGCCGAGGCCCCGTCGGCGCGCGCGTCGTCGACCTGGGGCCTGGCCGCGCGCGGGGCCCAGGTCGAGGCTGGGCTGCCGCCGCTCGCGTTCGCGATCACCGAGCGCGACGCGGTCTGGACCGACGACGCCGCGCGGATCTACGCCAAGGCCTGCGCGGCCCAGTGGGATCCGGCGACGGCGATCGACTGGGGCGCCGCGTTCGAGCTGCCCGAGGCCGTCGAGGACGCCGTCGTCCAGGTCATGACCTACCTGATCGAGAACGAGACCGCGGCGCTGATCGTCCCGGCGCGCTTCCTCGCGCGGATCCACCCGCACTTTCGCGAGGTCGTCCAGGTCCTCGCGATCCAGGCCGCCGACGAGGCCCGGCACATCGAGGTCTTCACCCGCCGCGCGCTGCTGCGGCGCCCGGCCCCGGGCCTGTCGACGGTCGGCGGCCAGACCTCGCTGCGGACGCTGGTCGAGGAGCCCGACTTCGCGCTCGCGTCGTTCCTGCTCAGCGTCCTCGGCGAGGGCAGCTTCCTGAGTCTGCTGTGGTTCTTGGCCGAGCAC
>JAGQQW010000595.1 GCA_020426005.1 Planctomycetota bacterium
GTCTGCGTCAGGAGTCCGTTCTCCGGCGTCATCGGCTCGGCCAGCACGCGCAGCGTGGCGACGCGGTCGCACGGGCGGACGCCGTTCTCGCGTACCAGCAGCCGGTCCAGCTCCTTGCGCAGCAGCTTCTCGACGGCCGGCCCGGTCAGCACGTGCCCGCGCGCGGCCCACTCCGCCTGCGGCACGGTGTGCTCGAGCGCGTCCCGGTTGGCCACCAGCAGCGCGCCGAGCGACTTCTGGTCCTGACCGACGACGACCGCCTGGTCGATGAACGGCGAGGTCTTGATCAGCGTCTCGATCGGCTCCGGTTCGACGTTCTCGCCGCCGGCGAGCACGATCGTGTCCTTGGCGCGACCGGTGATCCAGACGTTGCCTTCGGCGTCGCGGTGGCCGAGGTCGCCGCTGTTGAACCAGCCGTCTTCGGTCAGCACCGCGCGCGTGCGCTCGGGGTTCTGGTAGTAGCCGCGCATCACCTGTGGTCCGTGGATCCACAGCACGCCGGTCTGGTCGACGCCGCAGGTCGTGCCGTCGTCCTTGCGCGCCTCGATGCGCG
>JAGQQW010000596.1 GCA_020426005.1 Planctomycetota bacterium
CCCTTGTCGTCAGTCGGCACAACCGACGGTGCCATCGCCGTTCGTGAACGGCGAATCACACCACTGAAAAAGACCGCCGCAATACTCGTCGAATTCGAGCTCGTAGCAGCCGCCTGGGTAGCAGCACAGCGGTGCAGATCCCTCTTCGGGTTGAGTCCCGACCGGTAGTTCTCCGCAGACTCCCGAGTTGCACGCGCTCGGGAACGGCTGCAGGCACTCGACCTGCGCGCCATCGTACTCGGCGAAGTCGCACCAGCGCTTGACCTGGATCGCCGTGCACTCCCCGTTGGTGTTCGTGGGTGTGCAGCTGACCGAGTCCGGCCCGAACTCGCAGCAGACCTGGTCGGCCCAGACCGGCGCATCCTCGTCGGTCCAGGTGCAGTGCCTCGACAGCTGGGTCCCGTCCGAGTCTTGGAGCGGGACGCCGTCGGGATCGAGGTAGACATCGTCGGTGCATAGATCGGGAACCTCGGGCTCGGTCGCCGCTTGCGCAGGGCCCCACCCGAGATCGGGGACGATCGCGAAAATGGTGAGAATGGTTGTGAGGACGGT
>JAGQQW010000597.1 GCA_020426005.1 Planctomycetota bacterium
CCATCCGCCCGGCGTAGGCCATCAACCCGACCGCGAGCAGCGCCTTGCGGGAGACGTTCTTCGCGACCAGCGGGACCAGCCCGATCACCGCGACCTCGACCATCTGCCCGAGGGTCATGAACCCGCCGCCGCCGACCCCGAACACCTGCGTGAAGAACGCGGGCGCGTGCAGCTTCTCGTGCAGGAAGGTCTCGGTGTGGACGAAGTAGAACTGGTGGATGCAGCTCACCGGCACCGCGAGGAGGAACAGCGTGAGCAGCGGCTGGCGGCGCACCTCCGAGATCGCCTCCAGGGCGGCGTTGCTCTGGCGGCCCGGGGTCGGCGGGGTGTGCGGGAGGGTGAAGCAGTACAGCCCCATCAGCGCGCCGAGGACCGCGCTCAGCTTGAACGCGTCGGCCTTGCCCGCGAC
The DNA here is from genome assembly GCA_020426005.1 of Planctomycetota bacterium. Taxonomy (GTDB): domain Bacteria; phylum Planctomycetota; class UBA1135; order UBA1135; genus JACKHW01. The sequence goes on from JAGQQW010000597.1 coordinate 410, forward strand.
CTGGGCGGCGATCAGCGCGTCGCCGGTGAGGTCGGCCGGGGAGTGCGCGTACGCGAGCCAGTGTCCCATGCCGATGCCGACCGCGATCCAGCCGAACGTCCCCCACAGGCGGACCTTGCCGAACTGCTTGTCGCGGTCGGTC
>JAGQQW010000598.1 GCA_020426005.1 Planctomycetota bacterium
GATCGAGCCGCGCCGCGGCGACGGCAGCGCGTGCGCGGTCGGCGAGACCGGCGTGCTCTGGATCGCGGGGCCGCAGATCATGCGCGGCTACTACAACAACCCCGAGCGCACCGCCGAGGTGCTGCAGGCCGGCTGGTTCTGCTCGGGTGACCTCGGCCACGTCGACGCCGCGGGTCACGTCTGGATCACCGGCCGCGCCAAGGACACGATCGTGCTCGCCGGCGGCGAGAACGTCGAACCCGAGCCGGTCGAGACCGTGATCAAGACCTCGCCGCTGATCGAGCAGGCGGTCTGCGTCGGCCAGGACCAGAAGGGCCTCGGCGCGCTGCTGGTGCCCGCGCTCGGCGTGCTCGAAGAGCAGGTGCCGCGCGCCGAATGGCAACTGCAGGACGGCGTGATCGGCAGCAAGGTCGTGCACGACATGATGCGCCGTGAGCTCGACCGCGTGCTGACGCGCGAGAACGGCTGCCGGCCCAGCGAGCGTGTGGTGACGTTCCGCGTTCTCGCCGAGCCGATGACGCCCGAGAACGGGCTGCTGACGCAGACCATGA
>JAGQQW010000059.1 GCA_020426005.1 Planctomycetota bacterium
CCCGCGCGGCGATCTCGCGGTCCTCTACGACAAGAACCACATGGAGTGTTCCGGCTACGCGGCCACGCTCGCTGATGTCACAGGAGAACCGGTATGGCTCGTGCCCTTCGCGGAAGACCACGCGGACGCACCTGTTCGATTCACGGACGGCCTACTCGAAGTCCGAGACGGGCTCGGAACCTGGAACCCGATTCGCGCCGCTCTCCGCTACGTCACGCAGAAGCCTTGGAATCGAATCCCGATCCAGACCAAGACGCTGATCTTCAATCCGGTCATCGCGTGTCTCGCCGGCGGCCGCAACAAGCTCGTCGCCTCGAAGGCATACGACTTCTTCAATACTTCGCTCGAAGAGAGCGGCCTCGAGATTCGGACACCCGAAACGATTCGCGACGCGAGGAAAGAAGAGGTCCCACTCTGGGTGCAGCGCTTCGGCGGCCACGCAGTCGTCAAGGTCCCTTATTCCAACGCCGGCCAAGGGGTCTACACGATCACCAATCGCGACGAGCTGGACGCGTTCATGGACACCGAGCTTCCCTATGAGAAGTACGTCGTCCAGAGCCTCATCGGCAACCGACGCTGGAGCTCGCACGGTCGCCGTGGAAGGCTCTATCAAGTCGGCACGATGCCCAACAAGGTCGGTGACATCTTCGTCGCTGACATCCGGATGATGATCGCTTCGACCGAACGCGGTTTTCGCCCCGTCGCGATCTACGGTCGGCGTGCTCGCGTTCCATTGTCGGACACACTCGACACCGGGAACTCTTGGGACGTCCTCGGAACCAACCTCTCGACGAAGCTCGGTGACGGCGCATGGGACAGTGATGACGCGCGCTTGATGTTGATGGACCGAAAAGACTTCAACCAACTCGGCATCGGAATCGACGAGCTCATCGACGGTTACATCCAAACCGTACTGTCGACAATCGCGATCGATCGACTTGCCGATCAACTCCTGACACAGAAGGGCAAACTGCGTCGCAAACTCTTTCGTTCGCTCGACGACGATCCCGCCCTGCTCGACGAAATCCTCGGTTGATCCATGAACGCGTTCTCGACTTCCACGATTCCGACCATCGACAACCTCGACATCTCGAGCCTGGAGCGCGGCAGGGTCCATCGATTCTGGGTGACCTTGGGCGAGAACGGCCTCGGGCGCCCGATCGTCGTCCCGGTACTCGTTGCCCACGGTCGTCGCGAGGGACCGGTGGTCGGCGTGACCGCAGCACTCCACGGCAACGAACTCAACGGCATTCCGACGATCCATCGACTGTTCCAGACACTCGACCCCGATGAGATCAAAGGGTCGGTCGTCGGCGTCCCGGTCGTCAACTCGCCCGGCTATCTGCTCAATCAACGCGAGTTCAATGACGACTCCGACCTCAACCGCCGATTTCCAGGGCGAGCCGGTGGTAACACGGGGCAAGTCTATGCCCATCGCTTCTTGCACAGGATCGCGACTCGTTTCGAGTATCTGATCGACTTGCACACCGCGAGTTTCGGTCGCGTCAACAGCCTGTACGTGCGTGCCGACATGACCAACAAAGTCACGGCCACCATGGCGCGGCTCGTCAACCCACACATCATCGTGCACAACAAAGGCGGCGATGGAACGCTGCGTAGCGCAGCCGAAGATCACGGCATCCACGCAATCACGATCGAAATCGGCGACCCGCAACTCTTCCAACAAAGCCTGATCCGATCCTCGAGAATGGGCATCCTCGCCGTCCTCGACCACCTGGACGTTTTCGACGACGATGTCGAACACACGTTCGAGCCAGCGATCGAATGCGTCAGCTCGTTTTGGATCTATGCCGACCACGGCGGCATCCTGACCGTGCATCCCCCCCTCGGAAAGCGCATCGAACGCGGCTCACAGATCGCAACGCTCACGAACTTGTTCGGGGATGTCATCTGCTCCTACACGGCACCGGAAGATGGTGTCGTGATCGGGAAGAGCACCAACCCCGTCGCGCAGACTGGCGCACGGATCCTGCACTTGGGTCGTGTCGGACAGATCGACGGGACAGCACGTCACGACGAGGCCCTCAAAGAAGAGAGCTGACGAACGAGCCCGATGACGAGCGACGAGGGACGGAGAATCGAAGACGTACTCCCACCGTCCTGCGCGGTGTTCTTGGCTCCGTTGTCCACACCGGGGAGCCGATCGGCATCGCGCGCCGCCGGTCGAGCCTTGGCAACTCACGCCCTCCGCGAACTCGGGCACGATGCAAAGTGCATCGAGATCCCGACCGGTGACCGAGGAGCTCCGATCTGGCCCGATGGGTTCACGGGTTCGATCTCGCATTCGAAGAAGCGCGTGCTTGTCGCGATCGGTCGCCGGACCGAGCACGCCTCGATCGGCATCGACATCGAAGAGCAGAGTCGCAACGTCTCTATGAAGATCCTGACTCGCATCGCCACGTCGCGAGAACGCGACTGGATCGAGCATGGCATCGACGACGCACTCCGAACTCCACGCGAGCGCCTACTCGCCGTGTTCTCGTCGAAGGAAGCCATTTTCAAAGCGCTATGGCCGCTGTGGCGTCGAGAACTCGGCTTTCACGATGCGACGCTCGTTCGCAAGGAGAGCGGTTTCGAAGCCATCCTGAATCCAACGGTCGCACGATCGATGACGCCAAGGATCCCACGATTGGAGATCCGGGTCACACTTGCAGATGGCGCGATCGTTTCCGCCACTCGCATTCCGCGCGTGGATCCATCCCGTAGGCCATCGGAACGATTGTCCTGAGTCGCAAAACCATCAGGTCGCGAACTGGATCAACCGCAGCACTTCGTAGATCGCGTCCGTCTCGAACCCTACGACCTTTGGCGACACGAGACGCGCACCGGGATAGAACGACTTGCGGTACGCGCTGCGGTGGTCCTTGTATTCGAGGGCGACCTCGAAGCGTGACGGAACCTCGAGCCGATAACGAGCGCTTCCGACGCGACGCAGCGCTTCGCGTGCACCCGAGTCGAGACGCGCTCGGGCGTCATCGGGATGCAAACTACGCGTCGACGCGCCATACCCTTCGATCACGGGGACAGTGACGATCGCATCGTCGTATGCCGAAACCTCGGCACACAACTCGGCATCCCCGGATACCAACACGACCGGTACCGACATCGATGCTGCAGCCCACGCGTTGAGACGATATTCAGAAACAGGTTCGCCATTGACGACGACCTCCTGGAGCGTCGAGGACGACCACGTATGCGCGAGCGGATTGCCGCCGGCCCCGGCACGCGCGTGATACCCGACGAAGCACACGGCTCCGAAGCCCCTGTCGAGCCCTTCGACCATCCCCATCGGGTCCCCACTCCACCCACGAATCAGCCGTGTCGGGCGCGGCAAGAGCCGTGCATCGATGTTCCTGCCGCTGCCATGGGCATCTCGGACCAGGACGTCTTCGACACGCGCGTCGCTCCAGAGCGCCGTGCAGACGGCCCCCACGTGGTCGCTCATCCGTTCGGCAAACGGCGGGTAGTCGCGATGCGCCTTGTCGGCCTCGGCCCAGTCGGTGATGCCGCAAATTCCCTCGATGTCCGCGCTCACGAAGACCTTCATCGAGTCATCATAGGCGGCGACGTGTGGAAGTCTCGCAACCTGCTCCCTTCCGCACCTGTCACTCCTCGCCCCTGTCCGTTTCTTTGGTATCTCATCCTGTGAAACACACTGCTTCTCTCACTGCAGCGTCCACGTTGATGCTCACCCTGCCCGCAATCGCACAACTCAATCCCCCGAAGCCGACGCCGGCGGTATCGCCGCGCGCCAATTGGGTGCGCTTGACCAACATCCCCGGCGAGCCCTCGCAGCGTCGTGACAATCCAGGCGCGGCGAGCCAAGACAAGCTCTACGTCTTCGGCGGTCGAGACAGCAACTCCAGCAGCACCACGCTCAACGCGCTGTACGAGTTCGACGGCAAGACCTGGGTCGTCAAGACCTCCGAAGGTGCGACCGGGTCGCCTCCGACACGCGGCGGTGCATGCATCTGCTGGGACTTCTCGCGCAACAAGCTCGTCGTCTTCGGCGGAGACACGGGCGGCAGCACGCCCATGTTGCTCGGCGACACCTGGGAATGGGATCCGACGACCAACGCATGGACGCAGATCACGGGCGCGGGCCCGAGCGCACGGCGTTGGTCTGCGATGGCCTATGACCCGTTGCGTCGCGGCATCGTCCTGTTCGGTGGCGAAACCGTCATCAACGGCGCGCCGGTCAACGACACTTGGTTCTACTCGAACGGTGTCTGGGCTGTGCAGTCGACGGCAATTTCCCCTCCAGCACGCCGTCAACACAGCATGATGACGCGTCAAAGCTACCGTGACGTCCTCCTCGTCGCTGGTCAGGACGCAACCGCGACGCCACAAGTGCGCTTCCTCGACGTCTGGCGTTGGAGCGGAGTGTCGTGGACACAGATCAACACCAATGGCACGCACCCGCACGGCACGACGGCCAATCAAGCCGTCTATGACGAAGCGCGTCAGCGCGTCGTGCTGCAGGGTGGTCAAGGGATCTCCGTTCCCAACAGTGCGAACGGTGGCCAGTACGGTGACCTCTATGGCGGCTCGCCGTCGACGTGGTGCAGCGAGTTCGACAGCTTGACGAACGAGTGGATCCTCTACGGACAATCCGCGTTCGGCACCGCCGACCCGGCGATCGGTCGCATCAGCCGCTACTTCGGCGGCTACGTCGCGTCGCTCGAGAAGGTGTTCAAAGTCAGCGGACAAGATCCGTCCGGCCTGGCGGGCTACCGTTACACGGCCGAGTATCAGGCCACGCCGATCGCGTCGACGACCACCCTGGGTTCGGGCTGCCAGAGCATCTCGCTCGATGCCACGTCCCCCGAAGATCGCCCGTGGTTGGGCCGCACCCTGACAACGACCGCAACGGGCCTCAAGACAGGCTCGATCTCACTCGGCCTGCTCGGCTTCCAGTCCTACAACATTCCGCTCAGCTCGATCTTCAGCTTCGGCGGCACGGGATGCACGCTCTACAGTGGCTTCGACCTCATCGTCGTGTTGCCCAACGTCCAAGGAAAGGCCACGTTCGCCCTGCCGCTCCCAGCGGACTCTCAACTCGCGGGCGCGACCTTCTACGAGCAAGTGCTCGAGTTCACGCTCTCCGGCTCGTCGTTCACGGGCGCGGCCTCGTCGAACGCACTGACGCTGAGCGCCGGCGCACTCTGATCGCGTCTTCTCGGACGCGACATCGAACTGACCTCGACGCACGCGCTTGCCCCGGCTACCGTCGGGAGCAGCGCGCGCGAGAGTGGCGGAATCGGCAGACGCGGCGGACTTAAAATCCGCTCCCGCTATCGGGGTCCGGGTTCGAGTCCCGGCTCTCGCACCATTCGCGGGACAGGTGCAATCGGTTTGGGTACTCTGGAGGGATGCAACCCTCACTCTCTCCGTATTCTCTCTCCGCTTTCGCGCTGGGTTCCCTTGTCGCACTCGCAGCCTCTGTCGGTGCACAGCAGTCGATCCCCAGTGGCTTCCTGACGGACGCTGGAGCCTCGTACACCAACTACCCGTTCGGTCTCGCGAACTCACGGGTGCAGTACCTCTACGACGCGTCGTTGATCGTTCCGCCTGCGCTACCGATCAATCAACTCGAAGTCCGCGCACACCCGAGCCTCACAGCGACGGCACACACAGCGACGATCGAGATTCGCATCTCGACATCGCAGTCCGCTTGGAACGCGGCATCAACGACGTTCGCAACCAATAGCGGGAACGACGAAGTCGTCACGTTCACGCCGAAGAGCGTCAACCTTCCCGGTTATGCGTCCTCGACGACCCCCAACTGGCCGACAGTGTTCAAGCTCGACAAACCGTTCGTCTACATCAAGGCGAAGGGGAATCTCTTGATCGACTACCTGAAGTCGAATGGGCAATCGACCACCTATCCGTCGAACGTGGTCTGGAACAAGGCAGTTGCATCCAACACGATCGGCACGCCGTGCAAGACCGCCAATCAGTCCTTCACCGGCGGAGCTGCGACTTCGACGTCGACGACACTCATCTTCTCGCTGACGGGAGGTCCGGCGAACGGCGCCGCTGCGCAGATCCTGTCGTTCCAGAAGCTCCCACAGTCGGTCCCTCTGCCCAACGGCGGCTGTCCGCTGCACGTCGTCCCCTTCCTCGTCTTCGGCGTGGCAACCAGTTCGACGGGCACAGCGAGCGTGACGTATCCGACCCCGGTCGGCACGCGCAGCCTGACGGGTCCGGTCGTCTACAGCCAATGGGTTGGCCTCGGCGCGACTTGGGACTCGAGCCCCGCGATCGAAGTTACGATCGGTGGCTACTTGCCCTGCTGCCGTATCTACAACACGTCGAGTGCGACCGCGACGACCGGCAGCGTGCAGATCGGTGCAGGCATCGTGCACAAGGTTCTTTGAGAAGCGTGTTCGGCCTGCGAAGGCAAGATCGCCGAGCGATTCTGTCAGGGCAGGTCGCGCTTCCCGCCGAGCCATCCCAGACGGCGAAACCACAGAAGCATCAAGAGCGCGATGATGCCGAGCACGACGAGGAAGCCGACGTAGGCGTACGGCATTTCGAGTTCGGGCATGTTGCCGGGCTGCTTCGTGTCGAAGTTCATTCCGTACAGCCCCGTCAGGAACATCATCGGGATGAAGACCGTCGAGATGACGGTCAGGACGCGCATCGTCTCGTTCATCCCGTGACTCAGCGTCGAGAGATAGAGATCGAGTAGCGACGCGACGATTTCTCGATAGCCCTCGATCATGTCGAGCACTTGGACGACGTGGTCGTGAACGTCGCGCAGGTAGACCTTCGTCGATTCTTCGAAACTGCCGTCATCACTGCGGATCAGGCTCTGCACCATCTCGCGCATCGGCCAGCACGAACGTCGCAACTGCGTGAGTTCGCGCTTCATCCTCAGGATCTCGACGACCTGACTCTGATGCACGCGCTCCAGAACTTGTTCTTCGAGGTCTTCGAGTGCCTCGCCGTATGTCTCGAGCACGGGGAAGTACGCATCGACACACGCGTCGAGCAACGCGTAGACGAGATAGTCGGGGCCATAGCGCCGAATCCGCCCGCGTCCCGTTCGAATGCGGCCCCGCACGGGCTCGAACACATCGCCCACCCGCTCCTGGAACGTGATCACCGAATGGCCACCGAGCCAAATGCCGAGCTGTTCGGTATCGATCCCTTCCGAGTCCGGACGGAGCATGCGGCAGACGAGAAAGCGACCTTCGTCGTACTCGTCCGTCTTGGCGCGTTGCCCCGTGTGCACGATGTCTTCGAGTACGAGCGGGTGGATCCCCGCTCGCGACGCGAGGTCTTCGAGCAGCTGGGTGTTGGCTAGGCCCGAAGCATCGATCCACACGACCCCGCCGTCGTCATCCAGTGGCAGCTCGTCGACGGCATGGGTCTCGTCTTGATGCTCGACGAACGCGTGGGCGTCGTAGCGAACCCATCGCAGCGCCGTCGGCTCCGCGGCCTCATCCACGACGACGGTTCCGGGCATGCTACCCGGCGCCGGGCGACGTCCACGGCCGAACAGTCGAGCGAGCGAAGTCTTCCGCAGTCTACGCGCGCTGAACGTCATCGACGCGTCAGCGCAGCGACTCGACGGCGTACTCGACGTCGGCACGCGAACCGACGAAGAGCGGGCAGCGTTCGTGGAGTTCGGTGGGATCCAACTCGAGCGAACGGACCTGTCCATCGCTCGCGGCACCGCCGGCGCGCTCCGCGATCTTCGCGAGCGGGGCTGCTTCGTAGAGATAACGCAGCTTTCCTCGCGGTCGGTCGGTCAGACCCGGGTAGAGGAAGATCCCACCCTGCAGCAGTGTCCGATGGAAGTCTGCAACGAGCGCACCCGTGTAGCGTGCGGCGCGCTTGCCGACCGGCGCGCGCCCTTGACGAAACGACGCGACGAGTTCCTTGGTCTTGTCGTCCCACTTCGACTCGTTGGATTCGTTGACGCTGTACGAGCCGCCACCCTCGGGCATGCGAATGTCGGGATGCGTGAGGAAGAACTCGCCGATCGAGCGGTCGAGCGTGAATCCGTTCACCGGACCGTCTTCACCTGCGGTGTAGACGAAGACCGTCGCGGGGCCGTAGAGGATGTAGCCGGCGGCGACTTGCGCATCGCCGCGCTTGAGGAAGTCACGCTCGTGCACCGGCGTATCGATGCTCTCGCGCTGGTGCACCGAAAAGATCGAACCGAGCGAGCCGTTGATGTCGATGTTGCCCGACCCATCGAGGGGGTCGAACAAGACCATGTACTTCCCACTTTGCGATTCGTCATCGTCGAACGCGTGGATCTTCGCACGCTCCTCGGATGCGACCGCACACACGGAACCGAGCGACTCGAACACGCGCACGAACGTGTGATCTGCCAGCTCATCGAGCTTCTGCACGCGCTCGCCCTGCACGTTGACGATGCCGGTCTCGCCATGTTCTCCGAGGAAACCCGCATTGAGCAGGCGTTGGGCAACCATGCGCCCCGCGAGACTGAGGCGCGCGAGGATGCGCGAGAGTTCACCGGTGGCTCCGGGATGGAGACGCTCGGTCGTTCGAATGTGCTCGATGAGTGTGGGGCGTGTCATTGCGGTGCGGATCAGTGACCTTCGGAGAACCAGTCTTCCTGCTTGCCGATCTGCTTGGGTCGCGCATCTTCGTTCGCGACCTCGTAGCCGATCGTGAATGCGAGCCGCGCGATCCGCTCGATCTTGTCGTACTCGAGCTTCTCGGGTGTGTCGCTCGGCATGTGGTAGTCGGCGTGCTCGTCGTCACAGAAGAACACGACAGGGATGCCTTCCTTGGCGAAGTTCCAGTGATCGCTGCGCTGATAGAACTTGTCGCCGTTCGTCATCTTGAGATCGAACGACGCACCGAGTTCTGCGGCACGACGAGCGAGCGTCGAGTAGTCCTTGTTGCGATAGGTCGGCGTGAGCGCGACGGAATCGGAAGGCACCTTGTCCGTGCTTCGACCGAGCATGTCCATGTTGATATCGGCGACGATCTTGTCGATCGGCCACGTCGGATGACTCGCGAAGTGCTCCGACCCCCACAGGCCGAGCTCTTCGCCGGACACTGCGAGGAACATGATGCTGCGGCGCGGGCGTGCGTCCCCTTCGAGCTTGGAGAACGCCTCGGCGATCTCCAGCACGGTGGACGAACCACTCGCGTTGTCGTCGGCGCCGTTGAAAACACCTCCATTGGCGGTCAAGCCGAGGTGATCCATGTGGCACGAGAAGACGACGAGTTCGTTCTTGAGCTTCGGATCGCGGCCCTCGAGGACGGCGACGATGTTCTTCGCGTCGAGCTCCTCGGAATAGGGCTTGGCCTTGATGCGGACTTGTGCCTTGGACTTCTTGCCAACGAGGTCAGCATCGTTCCAGTCGGCTCCTTGCGCGATGTCCAACTTGGCGAGCAAGGCTGCCGCATCCTTGCCGTCCACGGCGACCGTCGGGACTTTCGGCGTCTGCTCGCCGAACATCGGGCGTCCTCGTCCGCGCGCGATCTGCGGCTTGCCGGGATACGACGTCGACATGTTGGCTGCCGACAGGAAGCTCACGCTGAGTTCTTTCGAAACCAGGATGCAGCCACGCGCGCCACCGGCGTCGGCGTTCTTCGCGATCGCGCGGACTTCGGCCATCAGGCGGAAGCCCTCGCCGAACGCTGCCATCGTGCTGCGCGGCTCGCGTCCGGACTCGGGCATGACGCAAACTGCGATCGCGCCCTGGAGTGCCATTTCCCGTGGATTCGTCGAACCACACCAGACGAGACGACCCTGGACCTTGACCTCCTGCTTCTTACGCGTGTTGACGAACCACGCGCCGTAGTCGCAGATCCGTTTGCCCGCCGAGTCGAAGATGCCTGTCTGCTCCGGCACGAGCCCGGTCGCGCGAACCTCGTAGGTCTGCTCGTAGCCGCGCTTCCCCCCCACGGTATCGCCCCACGGCGCGAGCCCCAGAGACTCGAAGTGCTTCCGGAAGTACTCGGCAGCCTTGAGCTGCCCTGCGGTGCCGGTCAGGCGCCCTTCGTATTCGTCGGACGCGAGGGTCGTCGCGTGCCCTTTCAGGTCCGCCGCGGTGATCGTTGCCCGAGCCGTCGGCATCGGTCCCATGTGAGCCACGGTGGGCTTCGAACCATCGGGCTTCGGCGGCGCCTCGACTTGGCCCAGCGCTACGGAAGGCACGACCACCATGGTCGTGAGTACGGTCAAAGCGATTCCCCTCGGGGAAGTCGAAAACAGGCTTGGCGCGTTCATGAATTTGGCTCCGCTGGGCAACCTTGCGATCAGGGCATCCTTGCGATCTGGCAGGCGTGCGACCGGCATTGGCGGCGGACCAAGGATACGCCCCACCCGTCCGAACGCCATCGAGCAGCCCCGGAGAAACCGGGGCCAAGCTCCGACGGATACCCGACGCACGATGGCACCGCATGCTCCGCACGCGAGGCGATCCACACGCCATGGCAGAGACCTGCCCGGCGGCCTGCGATCAGTTGTCGAGGATCGCCGTGCCCAGCTCGGAGGTCGCGATGCCGAGGGCGTTCGCCGATGCATCGAGCACCGCGACCTGCTCGTACCACTGAGCCCCGAGCAGCGAAGTCGAGTTCGGAACGGGGAACGTTCGCGTCGCGACGCCACCCGTGGCCGCGAGGCCGAACGTCGTCAGCGGCAGCGTGTAGAGCGTGCAGCCGCCGGCACCCGCGTTCGTGAGATCGATCGATACGCTCTGCGCCCCGATGAACGAAACGCAGACACTCGGCACACCCGTGACTTCGATCGTGAAGTTCTCTCCGAGTTGCGGCACGTTTCCGCTCAGGTGCACGTCACCCGCGGACGACTTGCACGATGTCCCTGAGACGTCGAAGGCGCCGCGTCGAAGCATGAAGCTGTCGAGCTGATAGCCGAACTTCGATCCTGTCTGGATGTTCCGGAAGATGAAGCGAAGCCCGGTATTCGCCTGGGTCACCTTGAACGACACGTTGGGCGAGAGCTGCCACGCGCCGGTCTTCTGTTCGGCTGTCGTCCACGTGCGCGTGTTGAAGCCTGCGGCGTTGATGTTGTGCAGGAGGTCGAGATCCCACAGACCGCTCGCCGGCACGAAGATGCGGTAGTTGAACGTGTAGACGCCGGGTTGCAGGACCAGGTCGTGCTTGGGGTCCGACGCGGACCACCCGTAGAAGCTCTTGTGCTCCATCCAATTCACGCCAGCGGGCTCGGCGACTTCACCGAACGCCGACGTCGCTTCGGCGACATGGTTCTTGAACCACGTGGCATTCCCGAGCCACGCGCCGCTCCACGGTGCATAGTCGTAGTCGAGGCTCTGATACTCGATCGCCTTCTCCGGCAACTGACCGACCTTGAACCAATCGAAGTAGTAGTTCTGCTTCGTGATCGTCGTATCGAGATTGAAGAGTCGGAAGAGCACCGGCGCGTTGTCACTCGGAACCGTGAACGTGACCGTCTGGCCATAGATCCAGCGATCGATGGCCTGCGAGTGCGTGATGGTCTCGGCCGTCTTGCGCACACCGCCGGAGAAGACCTCCAAGCTGATCGGCGCGACGCCGACGTTGTCGGTGAACTTCATGAACCGCACCGTCGCGACGTAGTGCCCCTTCTTCAGCGCGTTCAACGTACGCGTGTAGGTGAACGTCGCGGTCGAATCGAGACGATCGACCTTGCCTCCCTTGCTTCCAGCGAGCGTGAAGTCGTCCGTCCAACCGGCGACAGGCGAGTGCGGCCAGTTGGTCATCGATTCTTCGAAGGCGATTTGCGCTGTTGCCGAGCCGGCAAGCAACGCGAGAACAGGGACCGTGATGAGGAGAGTCGGTTTCATGGTCCGCACATTGGAACGCATGGGCGCAGTCCGTGGCGAGGACTGCGTCCCGTGCACCCGGGAAAAAGTTACCGGGCAGGTGGTTCCTGCGGACGCGTGCGGCCTCCAGCTCAGGCTTCGGCGGCGGCTTCGACGCTTTCGTCTTTCGTGCGCTTCTTCGCACCCTTGCCGCGGGCCGCGGGCTTGCGCGCTGCCGGATCGGAGTCGACGGCACGAATCCGAGCGACGTGCGCCTCGGACGCTGCACCTTCGTCGAGCACGTCGTCGACGGCCCCACTCTCGACGTCTTCGAGGCTCACGCTCATGCGACTCGAGATGCCCTTGCGGGGCATCGTGACCCCGTAGAGCACCCGGCAGTCGGCCATCGTGCGCTTATGGTGAGTGACCACGAGGAACTGCGTGTCCTTCGTGAAATCGTGCAACACGCGCAAGAAGCGTTCGACGTTGGCCTCGTCGAGAGCGGCGTCGACTTCGTCGAGGATGCAGAACGGCGACGGACGGATCTGGAAGACCGCGAATAGGATCGCGAGCGCGGTCATCGAGCGCTCTCCACCGGACAGCAGCCTTATCGAACGCAGCTCCTTGCCCGGCGGTCTCGCGAAGATCTCGATGCCGGCGTCGAGCGGATCGTCGGTCTCGACGAGTTCGATGTCGGCCTTTCCGCCCTGGAACAGCTTGCGGAAGATCTCTTGGAAGTTCTTGCGCGCGAGATTGAACGTCTCTTCGAAGAGTTTGCGCGACTCGAGGTTGATCTGATGGATCGCGTCGATGAGTTCGCGCTTGGCTTTCTCGAGGTCGACGCAGTCGCGCTCGAGCTGATCGAACTGCCCTTCGGCCTCCGCGAGTTCGCGCTCGGCATCGAGGTTGATGGCCCCCATGCGCTGCATGCGCACGCGCAGCACTCCGGTCTCCTTGCGTGCTTCGTCCCGGACGAAGTCGTCCTGCTCCCAGAGCCGCTCGAGTTCGAGTTCGGGACGCCAGTAGTCGGGTGGAAGCGTCGGGCCTTGGAGCGACGACAGGACGATGCGCTCGAAGACCGGCCCGCTCGGCGGCAACTCGGGTCCGGCGACTTCGCGTTCGGACCAGAGTCCGCGGCCTTCGACTTCGCCGCGAAGGCGCGCGAGTTCGATCCCGCAGTCCTCGTAGACCTCGCTGTCGAGCCGCTCCAGGCGCATCGACGTCTCTTGATTGCGCAGGTAGACCGTCGATCGAGCTTCGCGAGCCGATTCGTATTCGGCCTCGATCTCTTGCACGGCACGCCGACCTTCGTCGCGCGCGGCTTCGAGCTCTCGGAGGTTGTCGGACGCTTGCTGCACGATGTCCTCGACCGACTGCGCACGACAACCGAAGTCGACGACTTCGATACGCAACTGCTCGATACGACTGCCGGTCTCGTCGTGCTCACGGGTCGAACTCACGCTGCGACGTTCGAGCTCGCGACGCCGCTTCTCGAGGTCTTCGATGGCCGCACCGAGAAGCGAACGCTGTTGCTCGCGGCCGCGCATCTCGGCCTCGAGGCCGGCCTTGCGCGTCTGCGCTTCTGCGAGGCGATCTTGCGTTTCGTGCACGTCACGATCGAGACCGGTCAACGCCGTGCGCGCTTCGCGTTGCTCGGCGAGCGTCTCCTTCTCTCGCCGATCGAGGAGCACGAGGTTCATGATCGGATGCATCCGCGCGCCGAGAGACGTGACGCTCTGGCTCTCGAGACGCACGAGTTCTTTGCGACGTAGCTCGAGTTCTTCGATCGTCTCGCGCTCGCGTGCCTCGCGCGTTTGTTGCGCATGCGTGGCGGCCGTGAGGTTCTTGTCGAGGCTCTCGACCATCGCCTCGAGACGCCGGCGCCCCGCGCCGTGTTGTTCGAGAACATGGTCGAGACTCGATTCCTCGTGGCGCGTCGCCTCGAGTTCGCGATCGACGATCTCGAGGCGCCCACTCAGGTGTTCGAGCTGGCTACGACGCTGCAAGGGGCTTGCAGCCACCTCGGCGCAGCCCGCCTGGATCCACGCGCCATCGACAGTCTCGCCGCGCAGGGTCACGCAGCGCTCGCCCGCAGCGTACGCAGCATCGAGATCCGGCACGAGCAGCACGCCTGCCAACGCGTCGGCGAGCAGGGCTTTCGCCGGTTCTTGGAAGCGACAGTAGTCGGCGATCCGCACGCCCTCGCGGGGCAAGGTGTCCGGCAACGGCTTGGCAGCCACGCCCGCGTGCTCACTGCCGTTCTGCGTGTCGTCGTCGACACCATTGTCGGACGCGCGCCGGTCGAAGCGACTGGCGTCCACGAGCGAGAGCCGCGCCCCCTTGTTGTCCTCGAGCTGCGCGAGCGCCGCCTCGACACGCGCGCGGTCCTCGACGACGAGCGCTTGGACGCGCGGACCGAGAACCGCCTCGAGCGCCGGACCGAGTTCGATCGGGAAATCGATGCACAGCGCGACGCGGGCGAGAATGCCGTTCTGCTTGCCGTCGTCGTCACCGAGGAGCGACTTCGCAGCTTCATCGATCCCCGTGTACGAGGCTTCGAGGTCCTTCAGGAGTTCGATGCGCGAGACCAGCGAAGAACGCTCGCGCGCATGCGCGTGACTGCGCTGCACGACTGCGTCCTTGTCGGCAGCGTGCGCGCGGATCTCGTCGATCTTGCGATCGAGCTCCTTGCGAGCACGATCATGTCGCTCGGTCAAGTCATCGCATTCGCGCGCGCCCGCGATCGCTTCGAGTCGAACCGTCGCGAGCCGCTGCTCGAGTGTGTCCACCTGCTCGCGAACCGCTTCCTGCCGGACGCGGATCGCACCGCCTTCGATCTCTTCCTGTCGCACGATGTTGCGTGCACGCGTCTTGTCGTGCATCAACTCGAGCATCCGCTGGCTCAGTCGCTCGTCGACCCGCTGCTGTTCGCGGAAACGATCCCGTGCTGCCTTGGCTGCGTCGGTACGACTCGGGACATCGTCGATCGCGGCCTCGAGACGAGCGCGCAAATCACTCTCGCCCGATTGCAGATCTTCGAGTTCGAGCCGCCGCGCGTCGAGCAGCGCGAGCGTCTCCTCGCTGCTGACCGCGTCTCGGGCCAACAGGTCGCGGAGTTCGAGAAGACGCTTCTCCGAGGCCTCGAGCGCCTCACGGCGACTGCGCTCTTCGGCTCGGAGACTCGCGACGAGATCGCGAAGCTCCGAGTGACGTGACGACAATGCGCGAGCATCTTCTTCGACCTCGGCAAGTTCTCGTCGCGCTTCGACCCGACCGGTCTCGGCGGCAGCGATGCGAGCTTCGAGACTCTCGAGCTCGATGTCGACCGAGTCGAGTTTGGCTCGCAGTTCGATCGAGTCGAGGACCGCAACGGAAACCCGCAGCGCGACGAGCCGCTCGTTGGCCTCGCGCCAGGACCTGGCCTTGGTCGCCTGGATCTTGAGCGAGCGGACGCGACTCGCCTTTTCTTGGCGGAGATCGTGAACACGGCCGAGATTGAGTTCGACGCGATCGAGCTTGCGCAGCGCTTCTTTGCGCCGGACCTTGTATCGACTGATTCCCGCGGCTTCGTCGAAGATGCTTCGACGCTCGTCGGGGTTGGCGGACAGGACCGCATCGATGCGACCCTGCTCCATGACGGAGTAGCCGCCCACACCCAGGCCGGTGTCGAGGAGTGCTTCCTTGACGTCCTTCAACCGGACGACACGACCATCGAGCAGATACTCGCTCTCGCCACTGCGATACAGACGGCGCGCGATCGACATCTCGACTGGTACGGGTGTCGCGGTCGCGACGTCCACGGTCTCGCGCTCGAGGACGAGCGTGACCTGCGCACATCCCATGGCAGGTCGGCCTTCGGCGCCGTGGAACACGACGTCGAGCATCTCCTTGCCGCGCTGACTCGAAGGTCGCTGGTCCCCGAGCACCCACTTCATCGCGTCGACGACGTTCGACTTGCCACAGCCGTTCGGCCCGATGATCCCGGTCAGACCATCCCCGAAATCGAAGCCGGTCTTGTCCGCGAACGACTTGAACCCCTGCAGGGTCAGGCTCTTGAGCTTCATCTCCCCGCTCCTGTCCGAGCAGGCAGATTCATGGCGCCCCGGTTGCCCTTCGAATCACTCATCTCCCCTCCCACCTGCATCACGAAGATTGCGCCTCCTCGGCCTCACCACCCTTCTTCTCGATCAAGGGCCGCAGTTCCTCGAGGAACTGCGACGCGTCCTTGAACTCGCGATAGACGGAGGCGAACCGGACGTACGCGACCTGGTCGAGATTGCGCAGTTCGAGCATCACGAGGTTGCCGATCATCGACGTCGGAACCTCGTTGTCGAACGCTTCCGAGCACTGACGCTCGACGCGATCGACGATCGTCTCGATCTGTTCCTTGCTGACCGGACGCTTTTCGCAGGCCTTGAACAGACCGTTGCGAATCTTGTCGCGATCGAAGGGCAGACGCATCCCGTCCTTCTTCACGACCCGCATCGGCGTCGACTCGACGCGCTCGTAGGTCGTGAAGCGCCGACTGCACCCGAGACACTGCCGCCGCCGACGGATCGACAATCCGTCGGACGATGAACGCGAGTCGATGACCCGGTCGTTGTCCGTCTTGCAATACGGGCAGCGCATGTCGCATCGTGCAGTCGTCGCCGATCACCGTCTCGAAGGACTCGCGGCCCACAGCAGGCCAACGCCAGAACGGAACCGCCCCCGTCCTGACGCGTGGACCTCGAGAATGCACCCGAGGCCCCGAGCTTCGATCCCGAACGATCGACTGCCCGAGCTTAGCCAAGGGCGCACATCATGTCGCGAGCGAAACGCCGTAAGTCTCGATCGGGCGCGGCTTCGCGCCGTGGCGATCGGCGCCGGTCATTTGCCGAGGCAGAAGCGAGCGAAGATCCTGTCGAGGAGTTCCTCGGGAACCGACGCCGCATCGCTCGGTGCGAGGGCTGCTACCGCTTCGGCGAGTTCGGCAACGACGACTTCGTCCCCGTGTTCGCGGCCGTCGAGCGCACGCCGCAGCGCCTCGAGCGCGACCTGCACGCGGACCTGCAGGTCGTGGGCGCTCGCCTTCGCGCGCGCTCGCACCGCGAGGCCGTCGAGTGCATCGCGAACCTGGCCCAGCCCTTCGCCAGTCTTCGCCGAGCAGCACAGCCAACCATCCGGCGGCCTCGGAGCGGCCCCGGCGAGGTCACTCTGCGTCGCGATCCGCAGCACTGGGGCGCCGATCCCGGCCCACGGAGCGCTGGTCGCTTCGTCGCCACCGAGTCTCGTCGCAACGATCGCCAGCGGCAGCACGTGGACATACCCATCGGACTCCTCGATCTCGTGGGTCAGGATCGCGAGTTCGTCCTCACTCGGATGCAAGCCGCTCCCACCGGATGCCTCCGGTCCGTCTCCGTCACGCCCCGGGGCATCGCCGATGCGAACCGAAGAGACGTGCGCCCAACGAACGTCACGGGTCGTGCCTGCGAGCGGAGAGACGATTCCGGTCTCGTCGTCGGCGGTGGCACCCTCGCGCGATGCGGTATCCGCGCGACCATCGAGACGGCGCAAGGCATTCCAGAGACTCGTCTTTCCCGCGTTCGGTGGCCCCACGAGGACGAACGACGGCAGCGACGAACGACCGACCCGCACGTCCTCCGCCAGCAGCTGCTCCATCCGATCGACGACCCCCTCGAGGCGAGGGACCCACTGTGCCGCGTCGACGGCGCCGGTCTCGCCTTCCTCGAAATCGAGACCGGACTCGAGCAACGCGATCAGATCGACGAGTTCTTCGCGCCACGCACTGCCATGGACTTCGTCCGTTCCCTGCAACAACCTCGTAGCGCGCACGAGCTCGGCCTCGTCCTCGGCCTGGATGACGGCGAGCACCGCCTCGGCTTGCCTCAGGTCGAGCTTGTCGTGCTCGAATGCACGCCGCGTGAACTCCCCTGGCCCCGCCTGGCGCAGACCACGACCGAGAAGCACGTCTTCGAGCAACTCGGCGATCGATGGAGAAATGATCGTGTGGACCTCGACGACGTCCTCGCCCGTGTAGCTACCCGGAGCGGGGAAGAGCAGCAAACGCGCCGGAAGCACGACGCACGACGACCACTTTCCCGGCAACTCGAGGTCGACATCGAGGACACGACGCTCTCGCGGAAGCGCGCCACGAACGAACGAGGCAACGACCTCGAACGCGCGGTCACCCGAGATGCGGAACGCCCCCCGCTCCGAAGCTACCGACGGCGTCGCGAGGGCGAAGATCGTGTCCGTCTGCGCGTCTGCACGCACGAGCACCGCTCACTCCAGCTCAACGACCATTGCCGGACGACGCAGCGTCCCAGGCATCGGCGCCGGGAAGCGCTCCATCCGCACCGACGACGACCGCGCGGCCATCGACTTCGATGCGCAGGCGCCCAGGTGGCAGCTCCGAACTACGCAAAACCCCTTCGTCCCCGATACGCGCACTCGCCTCGAACCCCTCGAACGCACCGTCGAGGATCGTCAGTCGCGCGAGCCGCGAGCCGAAGACCGGTGGCACGTGGGCAGCGATCGAACGCGTGGCGGCGAGTCCGATTCGGTGCGGTGCCGACTTGGGTTCATCGATGACGTAGCGCCCACCACCGACGAACAGGTCCTGCGTGCCGGAAACGGCGAGCACCTGCACCGCCGAACCGCGCGGGAGGTCCGAAACGAGGATGCGACCATCCAGGTCGGTCCAGCCAGCGAACCAGGCAACCCCACCTCCGACCCGCACGTAGATCCGAGCGGCCTCGGCCGGCACGACGAGTTCGGAGCCACCGACGACCCGAAGATCGAGTTCGGCACTCTTGCCGCGCTCACCGCGACTCGACGAGGGGCGCGGCGCATCGCGACCGAAGACCGAAGCGACGAGCCCGGTGTCGACACGCAGGGCGTGTTGGCTCGAGTCGACCTTGGCAGCAGTCGCGGCCAACGCGTTCCCTCCGGCCCAAGCACGCGGCGGCGCCGCGAGCAGCGCTACGGCTCCCTTGCCCGTGGCGCGCGGCTCTCCTTCGTGCGCACTGCGCGGCGCCCCGGTCCCTTCGTCCTCCCACCAGTGCAGCGTCGTGCCGGTCAGGAGACGCACCTGAACCGTGCTACGGCCGGCTGCCGGTAGATCGATGCGCTCGACGCGCGCGACGAGATCCGCGGCAACTCCCTGCGGACGCTTGAGGATCCAGACGATACGCGTTGCCGGATTCTGGACCGGAAGCTCGACGGGGTCGCCATCGCTGACCCGGATCGACAACTGGCTGGATTCGGCGGTCTCGTCGATGCCGTATTCGACGTGCAACGGCATGCTCACCGACGCGGGCTCGACGACGTACGCGGTGGACTCGCCGGCGCTCTCGGGCGGCAAGCGGTCCATGACGAACGCACCGTTCTCGTCGCTGATCGCCTCGACGCCATCGAGCATCCTCGCGGTCCCGACGAATCCGTCGATCCGCAGAGCGCGCACGCGAGCACCGACGAGAGCAGCACCGTCAGCGCCGATCAGGCGACCGCGGCGTTCTCCGAGCGAGGCGAGCCGGACTTCTTCGTAGACCGTCTCCCCGGGTGCCGGACGATCCCGGAACGAACGGAAGGGCATCGCAGCGAGATCACCGCGCCCTGCTGGAGCCACTGCCGAAAGCCACAAGTCGTTCGACGTCGTCGCCGACGACCCTGCCTCGGCCATGGCAATCCGCACTTCGTACGACCCGTCATCGCCACTCACGGACGTGACCTCGCGCTCGCCAGCGTGAATCGCGACGCGAGCGCCAGGGACGGCCTCACCGCGGGCGCGCACGATGCCGCGCACGACGATCTCGTCGCGACGCGACGTGACGTTCTCTGTCCCGCCGCGAACCTCCGGCTCGTTCAGCCGCGCCAGTGCCTCCCTGGACGGGAGCGGGTGGATGGCAATCGGGCTCAAGCCCTCGAGAAGGGCGAGGCTCCCGCTCGCGATCGCGACGTCCACGCCCCCGGAGCGCAAACCCGCGGCGCCTTGGAAAACGCGCACCGTGATGCGGTCGAGGCGCTGCGTCGCGAGGCCGATCGATCGCCCCTCGACTTCTTCGACGCTCACCAGGTAACTGCCAGGCTGCAGATCGAGGGCGTGGCCTCCCGGCAGATCCACGGCGAGTCGTTCGGCCGTGGTCGCTTCGCTCGACGCTTCCAGCTCGCCGTCTTCGAGCACGATGTGATCCCGCGAGACGATCGTGAAGCGCCCTCGACCCTCGAGGTCGATCCGCCAACCGCCTGCCGGTTCGAGTTCCGAACCGGCAACACCGCCGGGCTCCCCACTCGAGAGCACGATGTGACCGCGATCGAGCTCACCCGAATACGGCAACGACACGGCATCACCCGCGTGCAGCCCGCCGGCGTTCGATGATTCGACGACGACCCAGCCGCGTGGCGCGACCGGTGCCTCGACCTTCTTGGAGAGGAAGTACGGCAGCGAGAACGCGACGAGGATGACGGCCGCGGCGAGCGCGACGGCAATGCCTCGAGCTCGGTGGCTTCGGACCGGCGGTGCTTCACCGAGATCCTCGCGAACCTGGTCCAGCACGCGACTCGTGAAGCTCCGCCCTCGAAGGCTGCGCGGGGGCTCGACGACGCTTTCGTGCGCCAGCGCGTCCCGAACGCGATCCATGACCGCGTCCGTGAACTCCACCGGCGGCTCCATCGGCACGAGTGCTTCGCGCAGGCGCAGCGTCTCGAGTTCGATGCACGACAGTTCGATTCCGCAGCGCTTGCACGCCACGACGTGCTCGTCGACCCAGTCGCGCAATCGACCGTCGAGCTCTCGATCGCAATAGGCGACGAGCAACGAATCGCACTTGCGACACTCTCTCGATCGTGCGGGACTCATTCTTCCCACCTCTTCCAGAGACGCGCGTGCAGAAGTTCGCGTGCGCGGCTGAGGCGCACCTTGAGGCTCGAGAGCGAGACCCCGATCGTGTCCGCGATTTCTTGATTGGTCAGCCCGTGCAGATACTTGAGCACGAGCGGCGTCCGATACTGCTCGCTCAGGTCCCCGAGCGCGCGGTGGACATCCTCGCTGTCGAGTCGGTTTTCGCCGGCGCCCGCGTTCGGATCGAGGAGGTTGTCGGGCTCGACGGCGAGCAGGTCGCTGTTGACGACCGTGCGGGCTTGGCGCTTGCGCAGGATGTCCCTGGCCGCGTTGCTCGCGATGCGAAGGAGCCATGGCGAGACTTTGCGGTCGAGATCGTAGGTCTCGCGGGCTCGGAAGGCCTTGACGAAGGCGTCCTGACTCGCTTCTTCGGCGTCCTCGCGGGAGCGGAGGATCTGGAAGCACAGGCTGAAGACGCCGACCTTGTACCGCTCGACGAGCCGCTCGAACGCGACGAGATCGCCGTCGCGCACGCGGCTCATCAGGTCCTCGTCACTCGCACGAGCGAGGGATCGCGGAGATGTGGGTCGTTCTTGGTCGGACATGGGCGATCGCGGCGGAAGCACCCGCCGGGTCGTGACTTCGGCCGGGTCGCGGCCTGTGCCTTGGACTGTGGAAGTAGCGAATCTGGATGGTTTCGGTCCGAACCGCGCCGAAACGAGTCTGGTGTCGCGGATCGATACGTCGGCCCGATGCTCGGAAGCCAGGATATCCGCCAAGCTTGTGACGTTTTCCACGCGCCGGGAACCCGGTGGAGCCGAATCTGGGAAAACGACCCCGCCACGATGTCGAGACTGGGCATTTTTCCCGAATCCTCAAGCGTTTTTCGGACGGTGCCGATGCAGGAACCGAACGGGAACGGCCGGCAACATCGCAGAATCCACTGCACGCTCGCCGCACCGCCGCCGCTGCTCTGCACTCGGGACTCACGAATGGCCAAGAACGGAACGCGACAAGCTCTCTTCTTCGACTTGCACGGCATCCTCGTCCGCCCCTGGACCGACCGCGAGGACTACTGCAATCCGACGTTCTACGAGGGCGCACTCGACGCACTACGCCGCGTCGATCCGTCGAGAATGGACCTCTTCGTCGCGACGAACCAACCCGCCGTCGCCGAGGGCGTGTTGCGCGAGCGCGACTTCAAGCGGTTCCAGGAGGCCGTCTGTCAGCGCTTCGAACTCGAGGGGATCCCGCTCCGCAAGTTCTATGCGTGCCTCTACGACCCCAAGGGCAAGGGGCGTTGGCGCAAGGAATCGGTCTTCCGTAAACCCAATACGGGGATGTTCCGCATGGCCGAACAGGAGTTCGACCTCAACCTGCGGCGCTGCTGGCTGATCGGGGACACGACGACGGACATTCTCGCCGGCAGCCGCGCCAATCTCGGCACGATCCTCGTGCGCACCGGCGCGGCGGGTCAGGACGACTCGTTCCAGATCCGGCCGCACTTCGAGGAAGACGACTTCGACGCCGCGATCCGCCGCCTCAACTACTACGAACTCTCGCTCACGCGCTGAGCTCCGACTCGGCTTCGCAGCCGGGAACGCTGCGCGCGTCCGTCACCGCGCCTTCGGCACCTTCGTCCCCAGCGCGAGGAGCGGTGCAGCGGCCGCTCCGACCAACAGGCTCGCGAAGTGCGCCCGGACGTCGATTCCGTCCAGTACGCCGACCCAACCGAACGCCTGCTGCACCGGTCCGATCTGAAGCACGAAGAACGACGCGAAGAAGAGCCAGCACGGCAACTCGACCATTCGCAAGAAGCGCACGGATGCCCGTCGGAACAGCACGAGGTACGCACCGAGGAGAGACGCGATCGCACCGGTCGCGCCGACGACCGGAAGTTGTTCACGGGGGTGGAGCCAGACATGGGTGACTCCGGCCACGACCGCGCCGGCGACCCACAACATCGACATCCGCACGATCCCGAGGCGCCCCTCGACGTTGTCGCCGAACAACCAGACGTAGAGGACGGCGGACACGAGGTGCAGCGGCCCCGCGACGAGGATCGACGCACCGAGCATGTGCAGGACCATGCTGCCGGCCAGCGTCGCCGACTCGTGCCACGAACGGGACGATCCGTGGACGAGAGCGTGCCACGCGTTCGCGACATCTGAGGGGACGAACGCGAGTTCGGCAGGCATGCTCGGAATCGACCGACGCATGACCACGTAGATGCCGACGAGACCGAACGCGAACAACGGAACCAAGAACGCGAAGCGGTGGTGCGGCGCGGTATCCGTGAGCGGCATGCCCGCAGACTCTGACGAGCACGACGCTTCGCTGCAACGCGCGATGTCTACGGTGACATCACCGCGTCATTTCACGCCGCACTCGCCGAAGGAACTCGGCCCAAAGGGCAAGAAGGTCAGTGCCGTCGGCGGCACTTGAACCGCGCGATAGACCCAACGTGGGCGGGTGCCTTGCTCGATGTGCAGGTCCCAAACGACGCGACCGTCGGGGGCGACTTCGAAGACGCGGCCGGTAACGCCCGCGGTCACGAGCCAGTTTCCGTTCGGAAGCCGATCCGCGTCACCGAGGCTGTCGTCGTAGAACGACGGCTGATCGACGAAGCGGCGGAGTTCGCGCACCTCCTGCTTGGCCCTGTCGAAATCCATGTGGAGGACGCTGCTGTACGCAGGCACTCGAGTATTCCCGTTGTCGAAGAGCAGGATCGACCCATCCGCCTGGATCTCGGGCGCGTGCGGGTGGCTCAGGAGCGCTTCCCCGCCGAAGCCGTGCTTGCCGATGCTCACGGCGATGTTCCCGGACGGATACTCGATGCCGAGCAGCGTGTCGAAGTTGCGCACGCAGAGCCAGATCAACCGTCGCGCTTCGTCCCAGACGATCGAGTTCGCGTGGCTCCAATCCTGTCCGAGGAACGATCGACCGGCCCGCTTCGACTCCGGTACGACGACGACGGCCGGATCGAAGTGATCGAAGATATTCCACTTCCAGAGGACCGATCCCGTGACGGAGTCGACGACTTCGATGCCGTCGCCTTCGTACGAAACCGAATCGACCGTGCGGAAGGTCCATGTCAACTGCATGCGCGTCGCATCGGGCCCAGGCCCCGCGTCGTGGTGCACGAGGGTCGAGGGAGCGCTCGACCAGAGCTCTTGACCGGACCACGTGTATTCCACGGCACGCGAAGTGACCTGGAGGTTCTGGTCGACGGTCCTCTCGATCACGATCGGATTGCCGGCTGGGGACAGGCGCGTCAGCAACATGTCGGTGATGGAATTGCGCTCGAGCCACCAAACCACTTCACCAGAACAGTTGACGAGGACGAGACACGCGACTCGTCCCTGACTCGAAGGAGTCATCGGATCGAGAAGGTTGAAGAGCCGATAGCCGCAGTACGCGTCGTGCTCGTGACGGTCGAGCCGCAAGGTGGGCATCCAGTCGGGTACCGGCCGCACCCGGAAGCGGCGCGAATCTCTACCGACGAGCCGCGACGAGGCATCCATGGCGCGGACCGTGATGTCGACATCGGCCTCGTTCGGAACGTCGGCGTCGATCGTCGCGACCCGACCCTGCAGCGTCACCGGCAGCTCCGTCGTGCCGTAGCGAGCATCGACCGCGTAGTGTGTCGCACCGGCAACCTCACGCCAACGGATGACGGGCCGACTGGCATTGGCGACCCCGAAACGACTCGGAGCGTCCACGAAGTCTTCGAGTACGATGGTCGCGTCGGGGGATCCTCCACCACCACAACCGGCGAGCGCCAGCAACCAGAGACATGACGCGGTGACCAGCGCGACCGATGTCGAGACGCTGCAATTCGTGCGAAACCGCCACATTGTTGTTCGCCCTCTCTCGAGGATTCACGGACTCATGGGTCGAACTCGGGCAACTCGACCTGCGGCCCACGAACGGGCAACTGCCATGCCGCGCCGAGTCAGCGTGAGTTCTGCATCAAGATCTCGCGGAAATCCGAACAAGATCTCAAGCAGCGCGGTGACTTTCTGACGGTGGTTCCCGCCACGCCACCGGAGCCTACCCCCGAAACCGCGACGAGGCCGGACGGGTCACGCTCGAGGCGCGTACCCGACCACCGGCGCCGCATCGGCGGAGTTCGTCATCTCCTGCACTTCGAAGTCGGTGCCGTCGTAGCTCATGAGCCGTCCCTCGCCCTCTTCGCGGGTCTCGACGTGGACGGGGCGCGACCAGAGCTCGAAGAGCGAGCGCATCGTGAGCTTGGCTTGCTCGAACTGTAGATCGACTCCGTTCCAGTCGTGGAACAGGTACAGCTCACCACGATTCCGATAGTTGGCGTCGACGATCGAGATCCGCGGTTGTCCGAAGTTGGTGAGTGACCAGAGCAGTTGCTGCTTCACCTTCGTCCAATCGCGATCGAGGATCTCGTACTGTCCGGTGCGTTGATTGAAACCGTAGACGTAGAGGTTCTGCGCCTCGGCGAACTCCTCGCACAGGAAGTTGTCGATGAACGTCACGTCGTTGTGATCGCGGCGCACTTCGAAGATCTTCTCGCGACCGAGTCCGAGCCCAGCGTCGAAGCTGCGACGCTCGTCGATGTCGAGGTTCTGCCACGCGAGCCCGAACTTGCCGCGATTCCAGCGATCCTCGATGTCGCGGAAGAGTTCGACGCCGAGTTTGTACGGGTTGACGCGACCGGGTTGTGTCGCGAGCGTGCCCGAGTGGTGATCGCAATACGTCACGATCTCCGATGGCTCGACGAGATGCTCGCACATGAGCTTGCTGTGCCAATAGACCGCCCAGCCCTCGTTCATGATCTTCGTCATCATCTGCGGGACGAAGTAGTACGACTCGTCACGCAGCATCGCGATCACGTCTTGCTGCCAACGCTCGAGCGGCGCGAACTGTTGGAGGAACAACAGCACGTCCCGCGTCGGTTCGGGTGGGAACCGTCGAGCCTGGACGGCGGCTTCTTCGCGCTTCTTTCGCTCCGCCGCGAGGACCTCGGGCGGATTGATGTAGCGGTCCATGTAGTCCTTGGCGCGAATTCGCGGTTCTTCGTACGTCTCGTCCGCTTGCGCATTCGGCTGTGCTCGCCGCTCGATGAACGGGCTGTGTGGATCGATGAGGTTGTCGAGCGCATGCACGCGATCGATGAAGTCCTCGACGACTCCGACGCCGTGGCGATCCATGTAGGCACGAATGCGTGTGCCATGGTTCGCCATCACGTCCATCATCTTTCGATTGGTCTTACTGAACCAATAGTTGTTCTTGAAGAAGTCACAATGGCCATAGACGTGCGCCATCACGAGCTTCTGGTCCGTCGTGCTGTTCGCGCGCATCAAGTACGCGTAGCACGGATCGTTGTTGATGACGAGTT